>NZ_SPVG01000275.1 GCF_004614165.1 Duganella callida
GCTCAGCAGCGGCCAGCAGGCACTGCGCGACGCCGACCGTCGCCGCATCGCACGCGACCTGCACGACGACCTCGGCCAGCACCTGCTGGCGCTGGGCCTGGACACGGCCGCGCTGGCGCAGCGTCATCCTGCGCTGCGCTGCCCGCTGGCCGAGCTGGATCAGCGCATCCAGCAGGCGCGGCGCGCCCTGCGCACCATCATAGACGATCTGCCGCCGGAAGCGCTGGCGCAGGGCTTGCAGGATGCGGTACGCCAGCAGGTGGCGCTGTTTTCGCGCCTGAGCGGCATTCCGTGCCGGCTGGAGCTGGATGCCGGTGCGGCCGGCGGTACGGCCGACGGTGTGCTCTACCGCGTATTGCAGGAGTCGCTGAGCAACATCGTGCGCCACGCGCAAGCGTCGGAGGTGAGCGTCGGCATCCGGTGCCAGGACCGCAGCCTGAAGCTGACCGTGCGCGACAACGGCGTCGGCCTGCCGCAGCCGGCGGCACGGCGCGGCAGCGGCCTGCGCGGCATCGCCCAGCGCGTGGACGAGGCTGGCGGCCGGCTCGACGTCGCCAGCGCGCCCGGCCTGGGCACCGCGCTCACCATGTCTTTCCCCATCCAATAACCATACCGATCACAGGCGGCGTACATGACCAGCACTCCCCAAGTCCAGCATCTGATGGAATTTCCGCATGAGGATCAGCAGCACGGCTTCGCCCTCAAGCTGATGGAACTGCTGGTGATTCCGACGTTCGTGATCGACATCAACTGCAAGGTGATCATCTGGAACCGCGCTTGCGAGCGCCTGACCGGCGTGCCGGCGTGGGAAGTGCTGGGCACCTCGGACCACTGGAAAAGCTTCTACCAGGAGCAGCGCCCCACCTTGGCCGACCTGGTGATCCAGGGTCGCGCCGCCGACCTGCACCGGCTGTACCGCCAGCACGCGCGCCGCAACGATACCGACAACAACCTGTGCGCGGAAAACTGGTGCGACATGCCGCGCGTCGGCCGGCGCCGCTATCTGGCCGCCGACGCCAGTCCGATCTTCGACAGCGACGGCAAGCTGGTGGCGGTGGTGGAAACCCTGCGCGACGTCACCGACGAGAAGAAAGCCCAGGTCGCGCTGGAGCAGCTGGCCACGCGCGACGGCCTGACCGGCCTGGCCAACCGCCGCTGCTTCGACGACACGCTGAACGCCGAATGGCAGCGCGCGCTGCGGCACCAGCAACCGCTGTCGCTGCTGATGGTCGATGTCGACAATTTCAAGCAATACAACGACGCCTACGGCCACCTCGGCGGCGATGAGTGTTTGCAGCGCATCGCCATGGCGGTATCGAGCGAGATGCGCGCCAACGATCTGGTGGCGCGCTACGGCGGCGAGGAATTCGCGGTGATCCTGCCCAACCAGTCGCTCAAGGGCGCGGCCATCGTGGCCGAGCGTATCCGTTGCCGGGTCGAGCAGCTGCGGCTGCCCAACCTGGGCAGCAAGCAGCACGTGGTGACGGTGAGCATAGGCGCGGCCACCGCGCTGGCCGCACCCGAGACCGATCCCAGCCAGCTGGTGGCCACGGCCGACTCGGCGCTCTACCGCGCCAAGCACATGGGCCGCAACCGCATCAGCCTGCCGGAAGCCTGATCAGACCGGCGCCCACGGCGTGTACGATATGCCGACCGGCATGACGTGACTGACAGTCTCGATGTTCTCCGCCGACTCGGTGAATATCACCAGCGCCTGCTCGCGCGCCAGTCCCTGGTTCAGCGCATTCACCGTCACCGCATAGCCGGCCGCATCGGGATCGCGGTGCAGGATGTTGTGGTACAGGGCGGTGGCGAACGCCTCGTTGGTGGCATTCACGCCGAAAGTCTCGACAAACTCGTTGCTGTTGACGAAACCGGAAGCGATCGTCAGCAGATTCATGCCGTGGTCCATCTGGTACAGGAAGAAACCCATGCCGACGTCGTCCGGTGCGCGGTTGAAGATGCCGTACAGGCGATACAACTGGCCAGCTTCGCCGCCGGTGTCAAAAGCCAGGCCGGTGTGGTCGCTGAATTGCACACGCTCCACTCCCGCCAGCAGGTCGGTATTGCCGGCTTGGTCGCCCAGGGTGACCCCGGCCAGATTGGCGCCGACCAGGTAATCCGCTTTCTTGCCGCTGAAATTGACCAGGTCGATGCCACCGCCCCCGGTGATCAGCTGGCTGCCGCTGCCGGCCGTCAGCACGTCCGCATTGGCCGTCCCCCCCAGGAAGGAGCCGTAATTGCCGGTCTGGACGGTGGCGTCGCTGAAACTCAGGTTGGCGATTCCGCTCAGGCTGTCGGTGCCGTCGCCGCTGACGGTCAGCGCGGCGGCGCTGCCGTTGAGGGTGAAGGCTGCCAGCGCCTGGCTGAATTTGACGGTATCGGTGCCGCCTCCGCCACTGATGATATCGTTGCCGGCGCCTTCGTAAATCGTGTCGTTGCCAGCGCCGCCGTTGATCACGTTGCCAGCCGCGTTGGCGTAGATGGTCGAACCGCCGCTGCCGGCGATGGCGCGTTCGATGGTCACGTTATAGGCGATCGAAATGTTGTTGTAACCCGGCGCCGTCGAGCTGAACGTGCCCGCGTTCAGGTTGATGGTGGTCGCACCGGTGCAGGCCGAGAAGTCGAAGGTATCGTTGCCGCCCGCGTCCCAGATGCACTGCAGCGCCGCGTTGGTGCCAAAGCCATAGGTGTCGGCGCCGGTGTGGTAACTCATGTTGGCGCCATACAGATATTGCATCGCCTGGATATCGTACAGCATGGGCGTGATGCCGTAGTTGTGGTTCAGGCTGAAGCCGGAGCCGGTGTTGTACGACATCTGCGTGTAATCGAGATTGTCGGTGGCGGCCGGCAGGAAGGGACCGTCGATGCCGCCGCCGGTCGAGTTGTAGTTGCCCGGATGCTTGAGCCCCAGGGTGTGCCCGAGTTCATGGATGAGCACGGAAATGCCGAACCCGCCGTCGGCGAACGTATTGTTGTACGCCTCGGTATTGTTGGTGAACAGATAGGTCGGATCGCTGCCATTCGGCAAATAGGCATAGCCGCTACTCTGACTGCCTTGATTATTGGTGCCCAGCTGGATATCGCCATTGACGGCCACCTGCGTGAACGTGACGTTGGCCACCGCGGCCCAGGCCGCGAGCGCCTTTTGCACGCCCGCCTGCTGCGCGGCGGTCATGGCACGGAAGCCATTGGCATCGTCGGCACTCGCGTCCGACGGCACCCGGCACATAAAACTGTAGGTCAGCTGTGCCGGCGTGCCGGCATTGTTGTTCCAGCTGCTGTAGACCAGTGAATCGATAGCGTTATTGCCAGTCGTCAAACTCATATTGTTGCCCACGCGAAAGAAAACAGAGCGGTCATGTTAGCACGGCGCTTTAAAAACGCAATCCTGTCGACCTGCCGGTGCCGTCATTCAAACGGATTCGCCACAATCGTGTGGTCCGGCGGCTGCAATTTATCCGGTAGCGTCTGCTTCTCCAGCTGGGCCACCACGTCGGCCAGCAGCTGCCGCAACGCGCGCGCGTCGTCCAGGCCGGCCCGGTCGGCGGTGAGATCGATGTCGCCGCTGATGGTGATGCGGTCCAGGCGGTTTTCGACTGTCAGGCCGCCGATGTGCAGCACGTCGGCTTCATTCTGGTACGGTACGAATTTCGCGCTCATCCCTTGCTCCCATCCTTGCGTTGACGCACCTTTGGCAGGCGCAACACGGCATTTTTCTGCGCCGCCGACAGCGACGGCAACAGATTGATGCCGACCTTGTCTTCCAGCGCGGCGATACTCAGCACCTCATACTGCGCGTCGGCGCGGTTCTCGATGAAAAACGCCGCGCCCGCGTGCTGGCGCGGGCTATACACCAGTTTATACAAATGCGTGGGCACCAGGACGTTACCCACCTTGCGCAAATTGCCGCCAATGAAAGCCGGACCGGTGATCACGTACAGATCGCCATCCTTCTGCGCCATCTTGCGCACCACGCCCTCGATGCCGGCCCAGATGTGACGGTTGATCTCGCCATCCTGCGGCACCATGTTCGCCAGGGTAAAACTTTCATGCTGGGTGGCGCGGTCCGGCATGTCGCCATTCGGCGCCATGTGGCCGCGGTCATAGCCGCTGCGGGCGTAATCGGCCAGCTCGGCGCGCGACTGGGCCGGCAGACGGGTTTCAGGGTGAAAAGAATTCTCGCGCGACAGCGTCTTCGCCGCGTCGATGTTGCCGGCGGTGAGATGCTCCGCCGACCACAGCGGCGTGCGGGTGATACCCGAATGCATGACGCCAAACACGCCATAGCACAGCTCGGTGGTGGCCGCGTTCATCCTGGCGTTGCGGATTTCCGGCAGACGGCCGTCGACATAATGGGCAGGGCAAGCGCCCGCCGCAGCGAGGCCGGAAGCCAGAGCGCCGCACAGCAGCGCGGCCAGGGCCAGGGATCGCTGTAAAAATTGCATGGTTTCAAAATTATTTACGGAGGCCGCATTCTAGCCGACGCCGACGCAAACAAAAAGGGCCGGCATCCATCCAGACGCCGGCCCTTCCAAACATCCAGCCCTACCAGAGGCCATGCTTTGAATTACTCAATCAACAACTCAGTTGCAATTCTATATCATCTCATCGGCTTTGTCTGCCCCTGAACCGTTCACTCCTGCGAGATCTGGTTCGCCGGCAAGGTCCACTTGCCGTTCTGGATATGCGCCGGGTTGCCCTCCAGCTCGCCGCCGAGGTTGACGCCAAAGGTGTAGCGCATCTCCGGATTGCGTGCCGACAGCCGCTCCAGCGCCTCAAAAATGTGGCGCACATCGACGTCATTGGTGCTTTCCACCAGCGTGCGCTCCAGACGTCCGACCAGTTCGGCGTTGACGCTGCGGCCCGCTTTGGCGGCCTCGGCCTTCAGCTTTTCAAAAAGCGTGAAAGGCATGCGATATTGACTGCGGTGAATATCTCCCATAGCGCTATCTTGGCACCAACGCGTTTTGGTCGCTAGTGACGGAAAATATGAAATTAGTGACAGATTAGTTGAATTCAGAAAAAAGTTCCGTGCGGAATTGCACAAACGTCAGCGTCTGCCGCGCGTCGTTCACCGCCGCGCGCGGCTACAATGGGCGCAAAGGGGGAAACATGAACGAACATTTAACTGCCCGCTACATCCCGCTCGCCACCGAGCGGACCAAGGATGCGGTGAAGGATCTGGTGCCAGGCGAGCGCCGCAAGATTGACGTGGTCAATCCGCAGGACCCGACCGACCGCCTGATCACCGACATCTGGGTGGTGGAGGATTATGAGGGCGCCCATTTCACCTATCAGGATGGGCCGACCGGCGGCGACGCCTACCTCGGTCCGGCCGACCAGGTGCGCATCGCCATCGAGGAAGCGCCGTTCGAGGAATAAGCGCTGATCGGTCAGGAGGCGCGGTTGCGCCGCGTGGTATTGCGCCGACGGAAGCCGGTGCCGCTGCGTGGCGCGCGCGGCGGCCGCGGCTCGGCATGTGCGTCATCCGTCTCCTCGCGGTCCGTCTGGCGGCGTTCATGTTCGAATTCCCGGTACTCATGCTGCCGCTTGGGGCCGGATTCCCTGCTCATCACGCCCTCCTCTTCACACTGACACCGGGGTCATGCTACTGAAATGCCGGCGCCCGCGTCGCACAGCAGCAGCTGTTGTTTTATTCGCTACGGAAACGATTCTATTAAGAAATATTCATAGAGCAAAAATAATATTCCCGTTACACTTTGTGTTGCATAAAAACACAAAATTGCGGGACATGAACATTACTAATTTGAAAATCGGCCACCGCCTGACCATCGGCTTTTCCCTGACCACCCTGCTGATGGCGGTCGTCGTCATCGTCGGCGTGTTGGCCCTCGGCGCCACCAGCCGTGAAATGGCCTTCACCATCCATGACCGCTATATGAAGATTGGTCTGCTGAGCCAGGTGAAGGATGAGGTCAACCAGCAATCGCGCAGCCTGCGTGACCTGTTGCTGGTCGAACCGCCGCAGGCCGAACAGATATATCCGGCCATCGCCCAGCGCAGCAAGAACATCGGCGAACTGCTGGACCGCGTGGGCGCCACCCTGCACGCGCCGCAAGGCGTGGCATTGCTGAAGGAGGTGGGCGTGGCGCGCGCCCGCTATTCACCGCTGCGCGACCAAATGGTGGCAGCGTTCAAGTCCGGCGACCGCGCCGGCGCCACCCGCCTGTTGCTGGACAAGGTCGCGCCGGCCCAGCAGGCATACAGCGCGGCGCTCGACCAGCTGATTGCCTTTCAGGCCGGGCTGATGCAGGAATCCAGCGACCAGGCGGAAGCCACGGCCGCCAATGCGCGCCTGCTGATGATCGTGCTGGGCGTGGCTGGCGCCAGCCTGGGACTGCTCATCGGCTGGTACATGACGCGCACCATCGTGCGCCCGATCAGCTATGCCGTGCGGGTGGCGCGCACGGTGGCGGACGGCGACCTGAGTGCCGACATCCAGGTGCGCTCGCGCGATGAAATCGGCCAGCTGTCGGCCGCACTGAAGGAGATGAACGCCAGCCTGACCGCCATTGTCTCCGAGGTGCGCCACGGCACCGACACCATCAGCACCGCATCGACCGAAATCGCCGCCGGGAATCTGGATCTGTCGTCGCGCACCGAGCGCCAGGCCGGCTCGCTGGAAGAAACCGCGTCGTCGATGGAGGAACTGACCACCACCGTCAAGCAAAACGCCGACAACGCGCGCCAGGCCAATCAGTTGGCGATGTCCGCGTCGGAAGTGGCGGGCAAAGGCGGCGCGGTGGTCGGCCAGGTGGTGCGGACCATGGCGTCGATCAACGCCTCGTCGCGCAAGATCGTGGACATCATTTCGGTCATCGATGGCATCGCGTTCCAGACCAACATACTGGCGCTGAACGCGGCGGTCGAAGCGGCGCGCGCCGGCGAACAGGGACGGGGCTTCGCCGTGGTCGCCGGCGAAGTGCGCAATCTGGCGCAGCGCTCGGCCGCCGCCGCGCGCGAGATCAAGTCGCTGATCGACGATTCGGTCGACAAGATCGACACCGGCGCGCGCCTGGTCGACGAAGCCGGCGCCACGATGGCGGAAATCGTCACCAGCGTCCAGCGCGTGACCGACATCATGGGCGAAATCGCCTTCGCCAGCCAGGAGCAGCTGACCGGGATCGAACATATCAACGGCGCCATCACCGAGATGGATCAGGTGACGCAGCAGAACGCCGCGCTGGTGGAGCAGGCGTCGGCGGCGGCGGTCACCATGCAGGAGCAGGCGACGCAGTTGTCGAGCGCCGTCGGCGTCTTCAGGCTGCACGGCGAAGAACCTCAGCGCCTCAGGCGAGCCGCGCCTCCAGCAGCGCTGCCAGCCGCTGGTTCAGCCGGTGCTGGCTGAAGTCCCGGTAGCGCGCGGCGTAAGCCCGCGCTGCCTGACGGAAGCCGGGATCGTCCAGCACCCGCCGTGCCGCCGCGCGCCAGTCGGAAGATGGCGACAGCAAGGCGGCGTTGTAACCCGCGCCGCTGGCCGCCACGCGACACGCGGTGAGGAACTGTTCGGTATGCGAGGGCAGCATCAGCAAAGGCACGCCGGCCAATAAGGCCTGCGCCAGCGTGGCCTCGCCGGCATGCGTGACGCAGATCTCGGCCTGCGCCAGCGCCAGCTGCAACGATAGCGGCCGTTCGGCATACAACACCCGCTCGCTGAGCACAGGCGGCGCAGCGCCGGCCGCCACTTCGGGCACGTAGGCCAGCACGCGGCAGCCCTCATCCACCAACGCCTGCAGCGCTGTGCCATACGCGGCGTGGGTCGCCTTCAGATAAGCGAAGACTTTCGGCCCGTCGCCGTCCGGCCAGTGCGGGACGATGCCGCCATCCGGCACAAAGCTGGGGCCGAGCCATTCCGCGCCGGCGCGCTGCCACGGATCGAGTTCGGCCCAGGTGCACAGCAGCGGCAGGTCGCCCAGAAACACATCCGACGCATGCGCGTACGGCGCCGCGCCATGTTCGGCCAATACCGCGTTGGCCGTCGCCAGCATGCGCGCTTGCGAGGCCGGCAAGCGCTCCGCATCGCGCCACGCGGGCAAAGGCTGGGCCGACGGCGGCATGTTGTAGCCATTGCCGACCGACGCGCTGCGCAGCCCCATGCTGCGCGCCGCCAGCAGCGCGGTCGGCGCAAAATCCGCCACCACCAGGTCCGGGCGCAGCAACGCGAACATGGCGCGCCAGCCCGCCACCAGGCCGCGCAATGCGACCGGTTCCAGATACCCGCAGTGGAACAGCACCTCGGCCAGATTGCCCGGCGGCGGCAGGCCCGCGGCCTGGTGCAGCCACACCGGCGCCTGCAGCCGCGCCACGTCCAGCCCGGCCAGCAGCGCATCGGTGTGCATCAGGTCGCGCAGGCTCATGGTCACGCGGTGGCCGCGCGCCAGCAGCGCCTGTGCCAGCATCTTCAGGCGGCCGGCGTGTCCCAGCCCGCCACCCAGTTCCCAGCACAGGTGGACATGCGCCACGGTCAGCCCTCCTCCGCCACCAGCGCTTCGATCTCCGCCCGCACCTGCGGCAGCGTATCGACCACGCGCCAGGCGCCGGGAAAATCGTGGTGACGGGTCAGCGCGTTGCGCAGGATGATGCAACGGATGCCGGCCGCCGTCGCCGCCTGCAGCCCGCGCGGCGAATCCTCGACCACCAGCGCTTCGTCGGCGCGCACGCCCATGCGCGCGAGTCCCAACAGGTACGGCTCGGGCGACGGCTTGCTGTTGGCGTAGGATTCATGCGTCAGCACGAATTCGAAATGCCGGCGCAGATCCAGGCGCGCGTGGATGATGTCGAAATGCGCGGCGTTCGAACTGGTGACCACGCCCATGCGCAGGCGCGGCGCCAGCGCCGCCAGCACCTCGGCCGCGCCATCGATGGCCGGAATCGGCTGGGACGCCAGCCGCGCCGCATAGCGGATATTGCGGCCTTCGCGCTCGGCTTCGATCTGCGCCGCGCTCAGGCGCGGCTCGAGCAGGTGCCACGCGCCGCAATTGTCGGCCAGGTACCAGTCGAAGAAATGCTGCGCGCTGAGCTCCAGGCCCAATGGCCGGAACAGATCGCGGTTGGCTTCGTAAAACAGTTGTTCGGTATCGACCAGAACACCGTCGTTATCCCACAGGATCGCGCGCAGCATGTCAGGCCGGCACGCCGCTCGCGAGGGGATTCGGCAGCGGCTCGGTCACCTTGTGCAGCAGGTTGCGGTCGACGTGGTGGAACTCTTCCTCGCCGCGCAGCAGCATCACGGTATCTTCCTCGTAGCCCCAGGTGCCGTCGTCGTTGATGGTGACCTTGATGCGGTATTCCACCGTCTTGAAACCGTATTCGAGGAAAGGGTTCGAGCGGATGCCGTAAGTGTCGGAATCCAGCCGCGCCACCAGTTCGAACTCCCTCGCATCCGGCGCCACCACCGCCGACGCCATCGCGATCTGGCCGCGCGGGATGCCGAGCGTCTGGATCACGGTATTGGTCTCGGGTTCCCACAGCCAGTAGCCGACCTGCTCGTGATAGGTCTTGACGTTGTCCGGCTTGTTCACGATGATCAGGTAACGCAGGCCATAGAACAGCTGGGGGCCATTGGTCACCGGGTCGATCGGATGCAGCTCGATGCGCTCCACGTACGCCTGCTTGCGCGCGCCGTCGGCCTTGGGTTTGATATCCAGTCCGCGCTCGCCTTTCCAGATGCCGGCCATCGGGCGCAGCGGGCCGAGGTTGTCCAGCGTGTTGATGTCGACCGGCGACGGTTCGGTGTAGATATCCTGCGAAAACTCAGTCATGTGATTCCTGTGATTGATGATGGTGACACAGGCGTTATTGTAAGGCAGCCGATGGCTAGAGATCGATTTCCAGGCCGTCGTAGGCCGAGACGATTTCCAGCGGCGCCTCGCAGGTGACCTCGGCATAGCGCCGCGTCTCGGCCAGCAGGCGCGAGATGCGCGCGTCGTCGTGGAACGGCTCGTGGTGGAACAGGCAAAGCTGCCGCACGCCGGCCAGCTGGCACAGCTCCACGCCCACCACGCTGCTCGAATGGCCCCAGTCGGCCTTTACCGACACGGCATCGGCCAGCGAATACATGGCGTCGAAGATCACCAGATCCGCGCCGTGGAAGAAGTCGACGAAGGCCACGCGCTCGGCGGCGTTATCCAGCTTGTGTTCCGAATCGGTCGAATACACCATCGCCCTGCCGCCGCGCTCCAGGCGGTAGCCGTACGAATCGCCGGCGTGCAGCTGCAGCTTGGCCGTCACCTTCACATCGTTCACCATCAGCGGCACGCCGGGCTGCATCTGCACGAACTCGATGGTCGCGCCCAACTGATCGAAAGGCACCGGGAAGCTGATCGGCTCCTGCTGGCGGCGGAACGCCATCTCCAGCTCCCGGTGGCAGCCGTAGATGATGATGCGGTTGCCCGCGATGTAGGCCGGCGTAAAGAACGGGAAACCCATGATGTGGTCCCAGTGCAGATGCGACATGAACACGTGGTAGGTCTGCGGCTGCCCCGGACCGTACTTCGCCAGCTTGGCGCCGGCCAGCGGGCGCACGCCCGAACCCATGTCGAGGATGATGTGCTCGTGCACCGTGTCCGCATCCCAGGCTAGCACTTCCACACAGCTCGAGTTGCCGCCGTAACTGCCGCGCACGTCGAACGGCAGCTGGTCGACATAAGCACTGATCTTGTCGGCGCTGTCGAGTTCACGGCCGACCGCGCCTTCCAGCGCCGCCACCACTTTCGCACGGACCTGCTGATGCGTCAACGCCACCGGCAGCGAGCCGCGGGCACCCCAGATGCGTACCTTCATGCAGCGGCACCCGGCAAAATCGTGTGTAAATCCATAGCAGAGACCTGGAGTGAATGAGACAACTATTTTTGCATTATCACATTCTTTTGTACGTTTGGCACCACCGAATGCAACCGGCATCCATGGTATTCTTCGCCCTTTGCAGCAGTGGAGCGCGCATGCCGTCCCTGAATCGATTCTTCAAGCTCGCTGAACACGGCACCAACATCCGTACCGAAGTCGTGGCCGGCGCGACCACGTTCCTGACGATGGCCTACATCATCTTCGTCAATCCCGCCATCCTGGGCGACGCCGGCGTACCGAAGGACGCGGTGTTCGTCGCCACCTGTCTGGCCGCCGCGCTGGGCACCCTGATCATGGGCCTGTACGCCAACTACCCGATCGGCATGGCGCCGGGCATGGGCCTGAACGCCTACTTCGCCTATGCGGTCGTGCTGGGGATGGGGGTGCCGTGGCAATCGGCGCTGGGTGCGGTATTCATCTCCGGCTGCCTGTTCATTCTGGTCAGCCTGTTCAAGGTGCGCGAGCATATCGTCAACGGCATACCGCCCTCGTTGCGGGTCGCGATCACGGTGGGACTGGGACTGTTCCTGGCGCTGATCGCGCTGAAGAGCGCCGGCGTGGTGGTCGCCAACCCGGAAACCCTGGTGCGCGTGGGCGACATGCACAATCCGCACACCATCATGGCCATCTTCGGCTTCCTGCTGATCGTCACGCTGGACCGGCTGAACGTACCGGGCGCGCTGTTGATCGGCATCGTCGCGGTGACGGTGCTGAGCTTCTTCTTCGGCGGGAACACCTTCCACGGCTTCATGTCGCTGCCGCCCTCGATCGCGCCGACGCTGCTGCATCTGGATTTACAGGGCGCGCTGCATCTGGGCCTGTTCAATGTGGTGCTGGTGTTCTTCCTGGTCGAACTGTTCGATGCGACCGGCACCCTGATGGGCGTCGCCAGCCGCGCGGGCCTGCTGGTCGGCGGCCGCATGCAGCGTCTGAACAAGGCGCTGCTGGCCGACAGTTGCGCCATTGTCGCCGGTTCCATGCTGGGCACCTCCAGCACCACGGCCTATCTGGAAAGCGCGGCCGGCGTGCAGGCCGGCGGCCGCACCGGCCTGACCGCGGTGGTGGTGGCGCTGCTGTTCCTGGCCGCGCTGCTGTTCGCGCCGATCGCCGGCGTGGTACCGGCCTACGCCACCGCGCCGGCGCTGCTGTTCGTGGCCTGCCTGATGCTGCGCGACCTGACCGACGTCGACTGGAGCGACACCACCGAAAGCGTGCCGGCCGCGATCACCGCGCTGGTGATCCCCTTCACCTACTCGATCGCGCACGGCATCGCGTTCGGCTTCATCACCTACGCCGGCCTGAAACTGTCGACCGGGCAGGCGCGCAAGGTCAGGCCGGTGGTGTGGGTCATCGCCATCGTTTTCCTGATCAAATACAGTGTTGTAGCGGCCTGACGGCGTTGGACACCACCAGCGACGGCATCTCGCGGATGGGCAGGATGCCGATCAGGTTGTGCAGCCGCATGCGACATAAGATCAGAATATCTTCCTCCTGCGCCGCGACGCGCAGCAAGACCTCCATGCCGTGCGGCGTAGCCGTGGTGCGCAGGCTGCGCAGATCGATGCCGAGCCGCCGCACCACCTGCAATGCCGCTTCCAGCGTGGCGATCGGGGCATCCGGCTCGATGGTGAAGCGGTAGGTTTTTTGTGTGGTATCCATGCTGTCAGCATAACCACGATGGTCAGAAATAGGCTTCCGAATTTTATGGCATTTTGCCAAAATCGCAGCATATCCTTCTGCTCAGTGTAAAATTGCCGGAATATCCATCTTTTGAAGCCTATATTCCATGGAAATCGACGAACTGGATCGCCGCATCCTGCGCGAATTGCGCGCCGACGGACGCCTGAGCAATACCAGGCTGGCCGAAAAAGTCGGCCTGTCCACCACACCGTGCTGGAACCGCGTGCGCGCGCTGGAGGAACGCGGCATGATCGAAGGTTACACCGCCCTGCTGAGTCAGACCGCGCTTGGCTACCCCGACACCGTCATCATCGAAGTGACGCTGGACCGCCATGACGATGACATCTTCGATAAATTCGGCAAGGCGCTGGCCCAGCTGCCCGAGGTGATGGAAGCCTATCTGCTGACCGGCGATTACGATTATCTGATCAAGGTGGCAGTGGCGGGCACCGCGGGCTACGAGGAATTCCTGCGCAAAAAACTCTATCGTTTGCCGGGGCTCAAGCACAGCCGCTCGACCTTCGTGCTGCGCTGCCTGAAGCGTGCCCACTCGGTCGAACCGTGACTATGTACGCTTGCGTACAGAGGCACACGGCAAATCGGTCCATGCTCAGGCTTCATCCATAAAAGGAGAAGACGATGAACAACAGCATGAAGATCGCCGTGGCCGCCGCCGCACTCGGCATGGCCACGCAAGCCTTCGCACAAATCACTTTTTACGAGGGAGACGGCTTGCGCGGCCGCGCCTACACGGCCAACGGCCAGGTGCGCGACCTGGGGCGCGTCGGCTACAACGACCGCGCCTCGTCGGTGGTGGTCGATCGCGGCCAGTGGGAAGTCTGCGAGGACGCCAATTTCCGCGGCCAGTGCATGATCCTGCGGCGCGGCAGCTACGAGTCGCTGCGCGGCATGGGCCTCAACAACCGCATCTCTTCGGTGCGGCCGGTGAAGGCGCGCGACCGCTATGACAATGAAGCGCCGCCGCCGATCGCGCAGCCGAGCTATGAATGGCGCCGCCGCGCCGGTGAGCGCATCATCGAAGTGCCGGTGAGTTCCGTGCACGCCGTGGTCGGGCCGCCGGAACAACGCTGCTGGGTCGAGCGTCAGCAAGTGCAGGAGCCGCCGCGCGCCAATCCCGGCGGCGTGATCGCCGGTGCGCTGATCGGCGGCATCCTGGGGCACCAGATCGGCGGCGGCACCGGCCGCACGGTGGCCACCGCGGGCGGCGCCATCGCCGGCGCGGCGGTCGGCAATAACGTCGCCAACCAGAACAACGTCTCCACCCGCGACGTGCGCCGCTGCGAGAACGTCGGCAACCAGCAGCCGCAATACTGGGACGTGAGCTACAACTACCGCGGCGTCGAACACCATGTCCAGATGAGCAACCCGCCGGGCAACACCGTCTCCATCAACGCCAAGACCGGCGAGCCACGCGGCTAAAGCACCTCGACGCCAGCCGCCGGCCCAGCGGCCGGCCTGGTGTCATCAGCGTGCACTGGCAAGACGCTGCTTGTGCAGTTCGTCCTGGACCTGCATGGTTTCGTAAGCGGTTTTCAGCGTGGCCGCATCGACGTTCACCGCCTTGCGCGGCGCCAGATCGGCCCAGCGGCTGCGCGGCGCGGCGGGCACCGGCGCATCGGCGGCGATGTGCTCCACGGGATCGGCTTGCGCCTCGCTGCCGTCAGGGCAGTCGCTGTCGGTGTACAGCACACGTCCATCGGTGTCGACGCAGCGATTGACGGCGGCGCCGGCCATGGTGGTCATCGCGGCCAGTGCCGCGCACAAGATGAGTTTCATGATCGTGCCCCTTCTGACAAGTGGCCCCATCATCGCTCCGAACCACCCCGCTTTCTGTACGGCCCCGCACCCCCGAAGTGCGGCATTTTCCCCACATGTCGGGTACAATACCGCCTTCTTTCGTATCCCGATACCGTGATGTCTTTACAAGACGTCCAGTTCATGCCTATGAAATCTCTCCTGATCGTTTCCGCACTGGCGCTGACTTGCGGTCATGCCGCCGCCGATACCATGGACCCAGTCAACGCCCACGGCTGGAACACCTCCGCAGAACTGGGCGCGATTTCCACCTCCGGCAATACGGTCGGCACCTCGGTCACCGGCAAGCTCGACGCCAAGCAGGAGACCAGCCAGTGGAGCAATGAGTACATCCTGTCCGGTTACTTCAAGGACGAAGAGGTCACCAACGACGAAGGCCGGAAGGTGCACGAGCGCTCGGCGCAGCGCTATGCCGCTTCCGCCAAGGCAGGCTACAAGCTGCTGCACGACGACCACGGTAAACTGTTTGCGCTGGCCACCCACGTGGACGACAAATTCGGCGCCTACACGCGTTATTCGACCATCGGCATCGGTTACGGCACCCAGACCTATCAGTCCGACACCCACACGCTGGACGTGGAAATCGGTCCCGGCTACTTCCGCGGCGTGCGCTCGGAAGGCACCACCGACAATGGCGCCACCGTCCGCGGCGCCGCGCTGCTGAAGTGGAAGCTCAGCGACAGCGCGCAGTTCAGCCAGAACGTCATCGTCGAACGCGGCGCCGACAACGTCCATTCCCAGGCCGAAACCGCGCTGCGCACCAAGATCAACAGCACCATGCAGATGAAAGCGGCCTTCAACATCCGCAGCGACTCCAACGTCCCGGCGGACAAGAAGAACACCGACACCCAGACCTCGGTGACGCTGGTTTATTCCTTCTAACCTCACCGACATCCATATGAAAACTCCCCGCACGCTCGGCACGCCGCTGTCCCCCACCGCCACCAAGGTCATGCTGCTCGGCTCCGGTGAACTCGGCAAGGAAGTCATCATCGCGCTGCAGCGCCTGGGCGTGGAAGTGATCGCCGTGGACCGTTATCCGAATGCGCCGGGCCATCAGGTCGCACACCGCGCCCACGTCATCAACATGACCGACGGTGACGCGCTCGCGGCGCTGATCGCGCAGGAGCAACCGGACCTGGTGGTGCCGGAAATCGAAGCCATCGCCACCGACAAGCTGGCGCAGCTGGAGCGCGACGGCAAGATCACCTGCATTCCGACCGCGCGCGCGGCGCAGCTGACCATGAACCGCGAAGGCATCCGCCGCCTGGCAGCGGAGACGCTGGGCCTGGCCACCTCGCCCTATCGCTTCGCCAGCAGCCTGGAAGAACTGCAAGCCGGCGCCGCCGCCGTCGGCTTCCCGTGCGTGGTCAAGCCGGTGATGTCGTCATCCGGCAAAGGCCAGTCGAAAGTCGACAGCGCGGCCGACGTCAAGGCGGCCTGGGACTACGCCGCCGCCGGCAGCCGCGTGGACTCGGGCCGCGTGATCGTGGAAGGCTTCATCGACTTCGATTACGAAATCACCCTGCTGACCGTGCGTTCGCTCGGCGAGGACGGCCAGGTGGTCACGCAATTCTGCGAACCGATCGGCCACGTGCAGGTGCAGGGCGACTACGTCGAATCATGGCAGCCCTGCCGCATGAACCCCGCCGCGCTGGAACGTGCGCGCGAGATCGCCGGCAAGGTGACCGGCGACCTGGGTGGCCTGGGCCTGTTCGGCGTCGAGCTGTTCGTCAAAGACGACATGGTGTGGTTCTCGGAAGTGAGCCCGCGCCCGCACGATACCGGCATGGTCACGATGGCCACCCAGGCGCAGAGCGAATTCGAACTGCACGCCAAGGCCATCCTCGGCCTGCCGGTGAATGTGGCGCTGAAGGCGCCTGGCGCGTCGGCTGTGATCTACGGTCAGCACGAAGCACAAGGCATCGCGTTCGAGGGAGTGGCCGATGCGCTGCGTGTGCCGGACAGCGACATCCGCCTGTTCGGCAAGCCGGAATCGTTCGCGCGCCGACGCATGGGCGTGGCGCTGGCGACGGCGGATGACATCGAGACCGCGCGCGTCAACGCCAAGCTGGCGGCGTCGCGCGTCAAGCCGGTCGTCGTCGAATAAGTTTTACATCCCCCGGAACAGATCGACGTAGTTACGGCTGACGACCAGCTGTTCCGGGCGGCCCTTCAGCTGCACCATCAGGCGGCCGCGGAAGTCCTGCCGCGTGCCCGCCACGTGACGCACCGCCACGATCACGCTGCGGTGGATCTGCCAGAACTGCTGCTCGTCCAGCTGCTCGCGCAGCTTGCTGATCGGCGTGCGTATCAGGCTTTCGCCATCGGCCACGAACACGCTGGTGTACTTGTCGTTGCTCTGGAAGTAGATCACGTCCTCGATGGGAATCAGCCGGGTTTCGTCGCCGTGCGAGGCGCGTATCCATTGCAGCGGCGCCGGTGCCGGCGCCGGCGCCGCGCTGGTCGGCAAGGCGCCACCGAGTTGCGCCAGCAAGGCCTGAAGTGCCGCTGCGGGAATCGCCGGCGCCGCGGCCGTCGTGGCGCGCAGACGCGTCTTCAGCTTGTCGACGGTTTTCTGCAGCCGCTCCAGGTTCGCCGGTTTGAGCAGATAGTCCACCGCCGAATGCTCGAACGCTTCCACCGCATAGTCGTCGTACGCCGTGACAAACACGATGTGCGGCGGCTGCGCGCCATCCGCCAGCCTGGCCGCGACATCCAGACCGGTAAGGCCGGGCATGCGGATGTCGAGGAAGGCGACATCGGGCGATTCCTCGTCGATCAGGCGCAACGCCTCGATGCCGTTGGCGGCGCGCGCGACCACGCGCAAATCCGGCCAGGCTGTCTTCAGCTGGCTTTCCAGATAGTCGCGCAGATGGGCTTCGTCATCTGCGATCAGGGCACGAACGGTATCTATGGCTGACTCGCATTCAAAGGCAGCACGAGGCGTACCGTCATGCCGCAGGGTTGGTTTTCCAATAATTCTACCTTGGCAGCGGCGCCGTACAAGCTGCGCAAGCGCTCGCGCAGATTGCTCAGTCCCACGCCGCCGCCGGGTTTGCGTGGCGCGGCCGGGTTCAGGCCCACGCCGGTGTCGCTGACGCTGATGCTGACGTTGCCGCCGTCGGCCCGCGCGGTGAGGACAACTTCGCCGCCCTCCACCTTCGGCTCCAGACCGTGGGCGATGGCGTTTTCCACCACCGGCTGCAGCAGCATGGGCGCGATGCGGAACTGACGCAGATCGTACGGCACATCGATCCGGTAGCGCAGTCGGTCCCCCATGCGGACTTGCAGCACGTCGAGATAGGCGGCGATCATTTTCGCCTCGGACGCCAGCGAAGAATCGTCGCTGCGGCTGGCCGCCAGACTGGCGCGCAGGTAGTCGATGAAACGCTCCAGCATGTGCTGCGCCTGCGCCGGCTGCGGGCCGATCAGGCCCAGCACATTGGCCAGCGTGTTGTACAGGAAGTGCGGTTCGATCTGCGCCTGCAGCGCGCGCAGTCGGGCCTCGGCCAGCAGGCGTGCGGTCGACGCCTCGAACTCCTTGCGCCGCGCTTCGTCCACCGCGCGCGCGGCGCGGCGGTCGGCGGCGCTGCGCACCATGTACATCAGCAGCGCGATGCCCGCTGCGACGATCAGGCACTCGGCCAGCACGCCGCGGTTCGACAGCAACTGCAAAGGATCGACGCCGCTCCACAGCATATTCCCCAGGCCGACGCCGACCAGGACGCACCCCCCCATCAGCATCATGCTGAACAGGATGCGCGGCAGCCCGCGCGCGCGGCGCGGCCAGCCATGCAGCAGGCGATTGCTCAACAGCGAACCGGCATGCACCATCACGCCGATCAGATTCGACATCAGCAGCATGGGCCACAGACGCTGCACATAAGTGGCGTCATCGTGCGCCAGCAACACTTGCAGCGCGGCCAGCACGGCGCCGATAGCGCTGCTCCAGATGAGGGTGTACAGCAGATTGCGCGGCGCCGAGGCCGGCCAGCGGCGGAACAGCGGTATCAATTCCAGCGGATGCGCCAGCGGCGGCATTGATTCTTGATTCTTCATGCCAGAAAGTTACCATGAAAGCAAACCGGCGCGCGATAAGGCAGACGTGCCAGCGCGACCGGACCAGCCTTGATGTTGTGCGCTTCAAACACCGTCAGCACGCTTTGCTGGCGGCGCGTGTCCTGCGCCACGCCGACTACAAAGCCGTCGGTCTCGGAACGGGCGCCGCGACGCGGCACCAGTACGTGCTCCTCCATTTGCCAGCCGGGGCCGAAGGCGTAGCTGTCGGCCTTGCCGCTATCGGTGTCGATCAGGTTCACGCTGTCCAGTATCAGCTCGTGGCGGCTGCTCGATCCCAGCACCAACAGCTTGCGGTGGCGCGCCGACACCACTTGCGGCGCCACGCGCGGGAATTCGCTGACGCCGAACAGGCGTGCTTCGCGTGCCTGGCCGGTGGTGTAGTCCAGCGTGATCTGCACCGCGTTGCTCGGATTGTCGGCCAGCATGCGCATCTCGCCGCGCATCGGCAGGCCGGGCCGGGGCAGCACGTCGCCATCGTGCAGCACCGCGTCCAGGCGGGTGCAGGCGCCATCTTCATACGCATTCCCGAGGTGGAACACCGAGCGCGCCGGCAGTTCGAACACCTGGCGCAGCGCCAGCGTATCCCTGCTGATGACCACCGCGCGCAGCGGACGGCGCTCACCGGCCCAGCGCATGCTGCCGGCCAGGCTCACCTCCGGCCCCGGCTGCATGTCGTAAGGCGGCAGCAGGAAAATCAGATGCCGCCCGCTGACCACGAAATCGTGCACCATGTTCAGCTGCGGCACCGGAATCAGCGCGGTGCGCATGACCTCTCCGACCTTGTTCAGGCGGTAAATGGCCAGTTGGTCCGAACCGGGCATGACGCCGAAGTTCCACAGCCCGCCGTCCGGATCCATCTTCGGGTGAGCGGAGAACGGCATTGCCTTCAGGTCGTCGCGCCAGGTCTTGATGCCGCGCGTCTGCAGCGTCAGCGGATCCAGCTCGGTCGCCGAACCTCCTTCCCACAGCGCGTACACGCTGCCGTTGAACGGCAGCAAATTGGTGTTGGCGACGTTGATCACGTCATTCTTCTTGAAGCGCTTGCGGTCGACATAGGTGCCGAAAGCCGGGTACAGGAAGCGTCCCGCCCTGCTCTCTTCCTCGAACTTCTGCGTCGCGACGAAGCGGCCGATGTGATGGACCTTACCGTTGGCGATCTGCCAGCGCTGGGCAAACCCGTCGCCGTCGAACCAGTGGTGATAGCGCTCGCCGCCAAGCTCGAAGCGTCCCGGGCCGTTGCGGAAGAACACACCGTTCAGGTCGGCCGGCAGGCATCCCAGTACAGTCGCCTGAGCGTGCAGGTCACCTGTACCGTTGGCGTACACGGACATTTGCGCATTCTGTTCCAGTGCGGCGTGGAAGCTGCGGTAGGTCAGGCTGTCGGCCAGCGCGGAAGTGGAAGCCAGGCCCAATGCGGCCAGGCTGAGGAAATGGCGGCGGTTGCTCATCATCGCCTCCGCTCAGCGCAGGTTGACGCTGGCGACGGCGCCTTCGGCCGGCAGCGTGACACGGGCATCCTCAAAACGCGGTGCACCGCGTTCGCCCAGGGCGTTGTTACTGAACGCGAAATCCTCGGTCGGCATGCCGACCGCGTTGCGATCCAGCCTGTTATTGCCGTTGGCGTCGTGGTAGATTGCGAACGCGTAATCGCCCGCGGGCAGATCGGCGATCTTCAACCGCATGGCGCCGCTGCGGGCCGGCGCCGACGCCGCGCGCACCGGCCTGGCAGGAAAGCCGTCGGCGGAATCGTACACCGCCACCATGATCTGGCCATCGTTGCTGGCGACGCCGTCGACGGCGATGGTCAACTCGGCGGCGCCGGCGGCAGTGGAAATGAAAGCGGCGCACAGTGCGGCGAATGTCAGCTTGGTCATGATGGACTCCCGTGTCGGTTAAAAGTGTGATGCGACTTTATCCGGCACCGGGCGGCCGGGCGTCGGCTTGCGACGAAATGCGTTCAGGCGGCGCGAATTGCATTCCAATGGCGCGAGATGGTGTCCAGCATCTGCTCCACGTCGACCGGCTTGGCGATGAAATCGTCCATGCCGGCGGCAATGCATTGATCCTGCTCCGACTGCATCACGCCCGCGGTCATGGCCAGGATCGGCAGCTTCAGGCCCAGAACATGACGGATGCGGCGCGTGGCTTCGTAACCGTCCATCACCGGCATCTGTACGTCCATCAGCACGATATCGTAGTTGGCCGGGTGGTCGCGCAGCCGGTCCACCGCCAGCTCGCCGTTTTCCGCCAGATCGACGCTGGCGCCGGCATGTTCCAGCATGCCGCGCGCCACCACCTGATTCAACGGGTGGTCCTCCACCAGCAGCAGACGCGCGCCGTGCAGACGCGGGACATCGGCGTCGGGCGCCTGTTCTGCCGCCGACGGTTGCAGCACCGGAGCCGGCGCGGCGATCGCTTCCGCCGCCGGTGCAGCCGGCGAGGGCCAGCCCTGCGCCGCGGCGCTCTGCCACGGCGCCGCTTCGATATCCGCATCTTCGTCGACCGTGGCGAACGGCAGGGTGACCGCGAACTCGCTGCCGGCGCCCGGCGCGCTGCGGACCGAGATCTCGCCGCCCATCAGCTCCGTCAGCCGGCGGCAGATGGCCAGTCCAAGGCCGGTACCGCCGAAGCGGCGCGTGGTCGACGCGTCGGCCTGATTGAAGGCCGAGAACAGGCGGCTTTGCTGCTCCGGATTCATGCCGATGCCGGTATCGGTGACGGAAAACCGCAGCCGCGCGCCCTCGCCCCGTCCGGCCGTCACGCTGACGACCCGCAGCGTCACGCCGCCATGCTCGGTGAACTTGATCGCGTTGCCGACCAGGTTTAGCAAAATCTGCTGCAGGCGCATGGCGTCGCCGAACAGCGCCCGCGGCACATCGTCGTCGGCGAGTATGGTCAGCCCGATACCACGCGCATTCGCCTGCAAGGACATCACGCCGGCCACCGCATCCAGCACTTCGCGCGGACGGAAGGCCAGCGGCGCCAGCTCCATGCGGCCCGCCTCGATCTTGGAAAAATCCAGCACATCGTTCAATATGCCCAGCAGGACCTGGCCGGAGGACCGTATCATGTCCACGTATTCCTGCTGCGCGGCGCTCAACGGCGTGTTCGCCAGCAGATAGGCGACACCCAGCACCGCGTTCATCGGCGTGCGGATTTCGTGACTCATATTGGCGACAAACTCGCTCTTGGCGCGGCTGGCCGCTTCCGCGCGCTGCTCGCTGTTCTTGCGGTCCGTGATATTCATCGCGGTCAGATAAGTCCCTTGCACCCTGCCATCCGGCCCGATGTCGGGCACCAGGTCGACCAGAAAGTGGCTATGTCCCTTGTCGTCGACGAAGTCGCGTTCGAAATGCAGCCGACGCCCGGCCAGCGAGGAGCGCAGGTCGTTCATCCAGCTGTCCGCCGCGGCGCCGAACAATTCGCTGACGCTTTTGCCGACCATGTGCTCGGGCTCCATCCCCCATTGGACCCGGTAGTGGGCATTGGCGAAGCGGTAGCGCAGGTCCGTGTCCAGATAAGCGATCAGCAGCGGCACGGCGTCGGCCAGTACGCGCGCACGTCGCTCGACTGCCAGCACCCGCTCCTGCGCCGCCGCGCGTTCCGCCCGCAGCCGACCGTACATCATCAGGGCGGACAGCCCCGCCAGCACGGCAATCGCCAGCGATGCGGCTATGATCAGGGCGTCGGAAGAAGACAAGGACTTGGACTCGCGATAACAGTGACGTGAAAATATTAACCTCTACAACAGAGATTGCCAAACCCATTATGGCGATATTCAGTTATAGTCGTTCATTATTGACAAGACCAATTTATCCGTCATGCGCGCGCTGATGCTGCTCACGCTGTGCTACGCACTGATCGCCCGTGCCAGCCTGCTGCTGGCGTTCGCCCACACCAACGCCTCGCCGGTCTGGCCGCCGTCGGGTATCGCCTTCGCCGCGATGCTGCTGATGGGTTACCGCGCCTGGCCGGCGATATTCGCCGGCGCGCTGCTGGCCAATATCTCGACCTTCCACGCCAACGGCGTGATGCTGCACGGCGCCGCGCTGCTGGCGCCCCTGATGATCGCCGGCGGCAACACGCTGGAGGCGCTGGCCGGGGTCTGGCTGGTGCGCCGCTTCTTCGATATCAGGCAGCCGATGGGGCAGCAGCAGAACGTCTACAAATTCGCGCTGGTGGCGATGGCCATGTGCGCCGTCAGCGCGGGCATCGGCAGCTCGACGCTGGTGCTTACCGGGCTCGCACCGGCGGCCAGCTACAGCACCATCGCCCTGACCTGGTGGGTGGGCGACACCGCCGGCGTGCTGCTGGTCGGTCCGGCCATCATCGTCTGGGTCATCCGCCGCCGTCCGCGCTGGAGCCTGCCCGGCGCACTGGAAGTGCTGCTGTCGGTGCTGCTGTTGCTGATATTGGCGTATGCGGTGTTCGGCCGCGCCTATTCCTACGACGACGGCCTGGGATGGTCGCCTTACCTGTTCGTGCTGGCCATCGCCTGGTCGTCCTACCGCCACGGGCTGCGCGGCGCCAGCCTGGTATGCCTGGCGACGGCCGGCGGCGCGGTGCTGGGCACCATCAACGGCCTCGGTCCGTTCGCCGTCGGCACACGCAATGACGCCCTGATCGCGCTGGTGAGCTTCATCATGCTGTGCAGCCTGATCGCCATGGTGCTGTGCGCCGACGCCAGCGAACGCAATCGCGCCGGCAACGATGCGGTCAGCTACAGCGGCGCGCAATGGGCCACGCTGCTGGTCGGCGTCGGCCTGACGATGGTGGTCTGGCAGCTGCTGGCAGCCAGCGCGGAACGCCGTGCGCACGAGCAGTTCGACACCGAATCGGCCGATATCGCCAAGCGCATCAGCCGCCGCATGACGCTGTACGAATCCGGCCTGCGCGGCGCGCAGGCGCTGTTCAAGGCGCAGCAGGAACCCAGCCGCGATCAATGGCGCGACTTTGTCGAAGGCATGGACCTGAACCACAACTTCCCCGGCGTGATGGGGCTCGGCTATGGGCTGTTCCTGCGGGGCGGCCAGCGCGCCGCGCTGGAAGCGGACATGCACAACCAGGGCTTCGAGGATTTCCGCATCTGGACGGCCAACCAGGGGCGCGATATCGGCATGTCGGTGGTGGTGCTGTATCTGGAACCGTTCGCCGGCCGCAATCTGCGCGCCTTCGGCTACGACATGATGTCCGAGCCGGCCCGCCGCGCCGCCTTGCTGCAGGCCGCGCGCAGCGGCGCACCGGCGCTGACTTCCAAGGTCGTGCTGGTCCAGGAGGACAAGACCGGCCTGCCCGGCTTTCTGATGTACTTCCCGATCTACCGCAAGCAGGCCAACCTGTCGGCGAACGCCACGCCGGAGCAGCGCATGGCGGCGCTGCAGGGCTTCGCCTACAGTCCGATCCGCGCCGATGAGCTGATGCATGACCTGCTCGGCCCGGCCGACCGCGCCGTGCGGGTCGATATCTTCGATGGCGACAGCGCAGCCCCCGCCGCCCTCCTGTACGCCAGCGAGCAGGAGCCGGCCGACGTCCAACAATATCCCAATGCCTACCGGCGCAGCGTGTCGCTCGACCTGCTGCGCCACCGCTGGACACTGCGGTTCACCTCCCAGCCGGCGTTCGAGGACTCCATCGACCGCCAGAAATCGCATATCGTGCTGCTGGCCGGCGGCATCATCAGCCTGCTGTTCTTCGGCGTGGTGCGCGCCCTCACCGCGCGTCAGGCCTACGCCACGGCGCTGGCGCGGCAAATGACCGGCGCCCTGCGCGAATCGGAAAGTTCGCTGATCGCCGCGCGCGACCAGGCGGAAGCGGCCAGCCGCGCCAAGAGCGAATTCGTCGCCAACATGAGCCATGAAATCCGCACGCCGCTCAACGCCGTGCTGGGTATGACGCATCTGCTCAGCAATACCGCATTGACGCCGGAGCAGCTCAAATACGTCGAGATGATACGGTCTTCCGGCAACTCGCTGCTCGGCATACTCAACGATGTGCTGGACTTTTCCAAGATCGAGGCGGGCCGGATGGAACTGTCGCCCTCGCCGTTCCAGTTATCCATGCTGCTGGAGGCAGTGGCCACCATCATGACCGTCAACGCCGGCGAAAAAGACCTGGAACTGGCGATCGGCGTCGAGCCGGGGGTGCCTCAGGCGCTGCACGGCGACGGCCACCGCCTGCAGCAGGTGCTGGTCAATTTGGTCGGCAATGCCATCAAGTTCACCGAAAAGGGGTCGGTGTCGGTGCTGGTGGAATTGGCGCAGGCGCCGGCCACGCTGCGCTTCACGGTACGCGACAGCGGCATCGGCATCCCGGCCGACACGCTGGCGCAGCTGTTCGCGCCCTTTTCCCAGGCCGACGCCTCCATGACGCGCCGCTTCGGCGGCACCGGACTGGGACTGGCCATCTCGCGCCGCATCGCCGCGCTGATGCATGGCGCCATCGACGTGCGCAGCACGCCCGGCGTCGGCAGCGAATTCATGTTCACTGTACCGCTGCAGACCAGTACGGACGGCGCGCCGGCGATCGGGCCGGTACAGCATCTGCTGGTGGTCGACGATGACACGGTCAGCGCGGATTACCTGTGCCGCAGCATCCGCGCGCGCGGCTGGACTTGCGACAGCGCCGCCTCCGGCGAGCAGGCGCTGGTCCGGCTGCACAGTCCCGGCGCCCGCTACGACGCTGTACTGGTCGACTGGAACATGCCGGGCATGGATGGTCTGGCCACCATGCAGGCGATTCGCAGCGACCCCGCCTTCGTCCGGCTGACGGTGATCCTCATGATCAGCGCCTTCGGCCAGGGCAAGCTGCTGCACACCGATGGCGCGCAAAGCGCCGACGCGGTGCTGCTGAAACCCGTCACCACCGCGCGCCTGGCTGAAACGCTGCAGCAGGCACAAGCCCACCTGCGCGAAGCGGCCAGCCCCGCCCCGGTCACGGCGGCCGGCGAAGCGGACACCGTCCTGCAGCTGTCCGGCGTGCGCATCCTGCTGGTCGAGGACAATCCGGTGAATCAACTGGTGGCCACCAGCATGCTGCGGCACGTCGGCGCTCAGGTGGAAGCGGTGGACAACGGCCGCGCCGCCGTCGAACGTCTGAGCACCGACGCGCACCGCTACGACCTGGTACTGATGGACGTGCAGATGCCGGAGATGGACGGCTTCGAAGCGACCGCCAAGATCCGCCAGCAACTGAAACTGCATCTGCCGGTGCTGGCCATGACGGCAGGCGTGATGGAATCGGAACGCGAGCATTGCGTCGCCAGCGGCATGGACGATTTCATCGCCAAACCGATCGACGTCGAAGAGATGTTGCGCGTGATCGTCCGCAACCTGCCGTCGGCGCGCAAGGCCGCCGGCAGCCGCTGATCTGCGCCCGGTTGCCGGCTTGACGGTTTTATTGTAGTATTTGATATATATCTTTAAAACCGCCACGCAACCATGTCAACCCTGCCATTAAGCCGCGACACCATCGCCACCCTGGTCCACCAGTTCTACGACGGCGTGCGCGCCGATGCCGATATCGGCCCGGTATTCAACGCCGCCATCGGCGCGCATTGGGACACGCACCTCGAACGCATGGTCGATTTCTGGTCGACCGTGATGCTGGGCAGCCGCAATTTCCAGGGCAACGTCTACGGCAAGCACATGGCGCTGCGCGGCGTGCAGCCGGAACACTTTCGCCGCTGGCTGCAACTGTTCGAAGCCGCCGTCCGCCGCCTGTTCTCGCCTGACGACGCGACGGAATTTCTGGTCGTCGCCAACCGCATCGGCGCCAGCCTGCAGTACGGCTTTTTCGGCGAGGTCAAAGCCACCATCGAAGGAATCCGATCATGAAAACCATCCCCGCCGACGCCGTCCACTACCGCAGCAGCCCGGTGTTCACGCAGGACACCGTCCCCGCCGCCCTGCAGCGCGCCCACACCACCGCCGCCGGCGTGTGGGGCCGCATCGCCATCCTCGAAGGCAGCCTGCTGTACCGCATCACCGACGCGCGCGCCGCCGCCGAAGAAATCCTGCTGACGCCGGAGCAGCCCGGCGTGGTCGAACCGCAGATCGAACACGAAGTGCGCCTGGTCGGACCGGTGCGTTTTCAGGTGGATTTCCACCGTCCTCCCGAGGGGCAAGCATAGAACGCCTGGAAATATCGTGCTGCCGCTGCAATAGCGCGGTCGTCACTTGGGTTGCGACGCGGGCGACCTTGCCGGCAAAAGCGGATCGAGCAACTGACCGCTCATCGAGTCGGCCTGCGGGGTATCGGTGCCGTATTCGGCAGGCCAATGGCGCGGCAGATAATGCGTGCCGAAGATGCGGTCGAGCACCGGCAGCGTGGACGCATAGTTGCGGTTGATATGGTCGTTGCGGCTGTGATGCCAGTGATGGAAGGCCGGCGTCGATACCAGCCATTCCAGCGGCCCCAGGCGCCAGCGCAGATTGGAATGGATGAAGAATCCCCACACCAGGCCGACGATCAGCAGCAGCACCGGGGCTGCGGCGCCGGCGTCCGGCCCAGCCAGTCCCAGCAGATACAGCGGCACCAGGCCGAACAGCCGCGTCACCACCATGTCGACCGGATGGGTGCGGGTGTTGGCGAGGAAGTACAACTGCTCGGTGCTGTGATGCACCGCGTGGAACCTCCACAGCCAGGGGATTTCGTGACTCAGCCGGTGCCCCCAGTAAAAGCCGATCTCGCCCACCACGAACACCAGCGCGAGCCGCACCAGGCCGGGCAGCGACTGCACCGCCGCAATCAGCCAGGACGGCACCAGATGTTGCGCGGCCACCGCCAGCAGCGCGGTCGGCACGCCGAGCACCACCACTGGCACCAGGCTGCTGATCACGTAGTAGACGATGTCATGCCAGCGCTCGCGCCGCGGCCGCGGCGCGTGGCGTTCGCCGAAATAGCGTTCGAGCGGGACGAAGACGGCCGTCAGCAGCACCAGCCAGACGCACAGGCGCACGACGGCGCCAACGAATTCGTTCAGGGATGGATGCATGGCGGAGGTATGCTGGAAGAGATCGCGCGACTACCCGCGGCAGCGGAATCCACGGTCTATCCGAGCTTCCATGGATTCCCGCCTGCGCGGGAATGACAAGCAGTAGACTCAGGCGCGCTTGGCGGCGCGGCGGCGCGCGGCATAACCGACCAGGCCGAGGCCGCCCAGCAGCATGCCCCAGGTGGCCGGCTCAGGGACGGCCGCGGTCAGCGAGACGCCATCCAGCAGCAGGAACGGTGGCGCACCCGGCGAACCCTTGGCCAGGAACGACAGCACTTCGCTGCCGCTGTTGGCGGTAAAGGTCATGCTGGAGGTCTGCCAGCCGCTGAAGCCGCCGCTGGCGATGCTCAGTGCGGTCGTATCCTTGGTGGCGCCGCCGAAGCCGACTTCCCAGAAGTTGGCCGTATTGGCGCCGTCGAAGCCGGTTTGCTGCGCCAGCGCGTACTGGAAGGTCAGCGTGTAGGTGCTGCCGACGGTCAGGCCGCTCACGGTCTGCGACAGCACGCCAGGCCAGTATTGCGAATCGGAGGCAAAGAAGTTGCCGCCGTTGGCCGAGGCGCTGTAGCCGTTGCCGTTGCCCTTCAGCCAGATGGCCGAGTCCCAGGTGTTGGCAATGGCGCTGTTGAGTACGAAGTTGTAGCCGCCGTCGTTGCCGTTGCTGCTGGTCCAGCCGGTCAGCGTGGTACGGTCGGCCGCGCTGGTCAGCGACGACGCCAGTTGCTTGTTGGTGCCGTTGGTGACCTGTTCGAAATTGCCGTTGGTGACCAGGTTGGTGGCCGCCTCGGCGGTGCCTGTAGCAAACGCAGCCACGGCGGACAGGGACAACACGATAGATTTGATGCGCATAACGCTCCAGTTTTGACAGTAGTGGTGAATTAACTGCCGGCATGTTCTGGGCCGACGACAATCCGACGACGGCGTCGGATCGGCAGGACGAGTTGAAATAACTCAAAAATTATTGCACTGAAGTTATTCTATCAGAATAAATCTGCAAGAAACTGAAATATTCCACAAAACAACTGGATTTACTTGAATGTAACTACTATCCCTCGACCACGATGGCGGGACGCAAGCGCTTGCGCGACGTGCGCGCGTGCGGCACCCAGGCGTGGGTCTGCCAGCGCCGCCACATGATCAGGCCGCGTATCCACTCGTCGGCCGCGTAGGCGACCCACACCCCCGGCAAGCCCCAACCGAGCACCACGCCCAGCAGCCAGCTGCCGCCGGCCAGCACGAACAGCATGGAAAACGCCCCCGCCATCACCGGGAAGCGGGCATCGCCGGCCGCGCGCAAGGCATTGATCACCACCAGATTGAAGGTGCGGCCCGGCTCCAGCACAACGGTAATCCACAGCAGCAGCGCCCCCGCACGCAGAATCTCGGCATCCTGGGTGAACCAGCCCAGCAGCCAGCGGCCCAGCAAGGCGGCGCAGGCGGCGATCAGCACACACACCACCAGCCCGCGCGCCAGCGCGCGCCTGACCACACGGTGCGCCTCGCGCAGCTCGCCGGCGCCGATCAGATAACCGACCACGATTTCCACCGCCAGACCGGTGGCGATGCTGAACATCATCACGCCCCCCATCAGCTGCAGCACATAGGCCTGCGTCGCCAGCGCCCGCGCGCCCAGCTCGGCCGCCGTCGCCACGCTGACCATGAAGGCCAGGCGCCAGGCGATGTTTTCCGCCGCGCCGGGCAGACCGATATGCAGCACCGCGCCCAGCTCGCGGCGCGGCAAGCGCCACCAGTCGTCGCGCCCGACGCTGATGCCCAGGTGCACCTTCCACATCAGCAGGTGCAGCGCCAGGCCCAGGGCGCGGCTGGCCGCCAGCGCCAGCGCGTAGCCCGGCAGACCCAGCGCCGGCAACGCACCCCAGCCGTACATCAGCGGGATCGCCAGTAGCAGATGCGAGACGTGCATGATGATCAGCACCACCAGCGTGTCGCGCGTGCGCAGGTGGGCGCGCATCACGCTGGCCATGGACGCATTCCACGCGTCCAGCAGCATCGCCGGCGCCAGCGCCATCAGGAACGGCGCGGCGATCGGGAACACCTGCGCCGGCGCGTTCAACAGGTGCAGCAGCGGTCCCGCCCCCAGCAGCGCCAATAGCCCGGTGATCGCGCCCAGCCAGGTGCTGGCGCCCACCACCGCGCAGGCCACGCGATTGGCCGCCGCGCGCTGTCCGCCGCCCAGATTCTGCGTGACCACCACGCTGACGCCGGCGCCGATGATGCGGAACAGGATGAACAAGGTGGCCGACACCTGGCTGGCAATCGCAAACGCGCCGCCGTTTTCATCGGAAATCCGCGACGCCAGCGCCGTGCCGATCACGCTCGAGGCAATGCCCAGCCCCAGCTCCACCAGAAGCGGCCAGGCAAGGTTGAACATGGGCGGCGTGCTGGCCGGCTGGCGCAAGGATGACATGGGCTGGGCTCGAAGAATATATTGCTTTGCGTCCATTTATACCATGTGGAAGCGCTTTCAGCCCAGATATTTAAAAAAACTATCGGCGATTCAGATGAATCGGCGGCTTTCGCGAGCCAACAACGAAACCCGGGGACAGACCACAATTTCGCAATTATTCCAAAATCGTGGTCTGTCCCCGTTCTGTGGCGGTTGAAGGCGCGGCGGGCGACGGCTTGCGCGGCGGTTGTAGGACGATGGTGCCGCGGCGGTCGCGGTCGCCAGAGTCCGCGCCTGCGAGCTGGCTGACCCGATAGGTTTCTTCGCGCGAGTTGTAGACGATGTGCTCGCCCGTCACTTCGTCGGTGATCTCGCCATCGGCCGAGCGGCGCACTTCGGCTTCGCTGGACAGGTCGACGATGCCGCTCTGGTCATCGTAGACCACCCGCAGCGCCTCGCCCTCCATCCACAGATTGGCGCCGCCATCGCGCCTCTGGCGGAAGCGCACCGGCGGCTCGCCCGGCTGGGTGGTCATCACCACGTGCTGATAGCCTGCGGCGTTTTCCGTCACCACGCCATGCTCGGCCTGGATCAGCAGCGTGCCGCGGCGGACTTCCACATTGCCGGTCAGTGTCGCAGACTTGCTCACCAGGCTGCCCGAACTGTCGCGCGCCCTGATCACGGTTTTCTGAAACGTGTCGGCGCGCTCGGCCTGCGCGGCGCAGGCGCCTATAAGCAGCGCGATAGTCAGGATTCGAGGGGTTCGGGTCATGGCTCAACTATACAATCCTCGCGTGGTAAGCATGCTCACGCATTGTAACCAGTGGTTATGCCGCCTGCTCGAAGTCGTCCGGGTCGGCATCCGGCGCCGGCAGCGCGGCGCGGGCGGGCAACCGGCCGACGCTGTCCCAACTGCGCGCGTCGACCTTGAACGACTGCACCAGCTGCGCCAGTTCGCGCGCTTGCGCCTGCATGGCTGCCGCCGCGGCGGCGGCCTGCTCCACCAGTGCCGCGTTCTGCTGGGTGACGTCGTCCATGTCGCTGATGGCGCCGTTCACCTGTTCGATGCCGCTCTCCTGTTCGCTGCTGGCGGCGCTGATGGCGCCGATGATGGCCGTCACCTTCTGCACGCTGGAGACGATTTCGTCCATGGTGGCGCCGGCCGTTTCGGCCAGTTCGCTGCCGCTGGCCACGCGCGCGGCGGAATCGTTGATCAGTTTCTTGATTTCCTTCGCCGCTTCGGCCGAGCGCTGCGCCAGACTGCGCACCTCCCCGGCCACCACGGCAAAGCCGCGGCCCTGCTCGCCAGCACGGGCCGCTTCCACCGCCGCATTCAGCGCCAGGATATTGGTCTGAAACGCGATGCCATCGATGACGCTGGTGATGTCGACGATCCGCTGCGCATACTGGTTGATGGTGGCCATGGTGCGCACCACCTCGGACACCACCTGCCCGCCCCTGCCGGCCACCGCCGACGCCGACAGCGCCAGCTGGTTGGCCCGGCGCGCGTTGCCGCTGTTCTGACGCACCGCCGCCGTCAGTTCCTCCATCGCCGACGCGGTTTCCTCCAGCGCGCCGGCCTGATGCTCGGTGCGGCGCGACAGGTCCATGTTGCCGCTGGCGATTTCACGCGAGGCGGTGTCGATCGCCACCGCGCCGTCGCGCACCCGGCCGACGGTGTCGGCCAGGCGCGAGGTCATGTGGCTGAGCGCATCGAACAGTTTGCCGATCTCGTCGCTGCGGCCGTGTGCGATGGCCACGTGCAGCTCGCCGGCCGCCACCTGCTCGGCCAGGTCCACCGCCTGCGTCAGCGGCCGCACGATGCCGCGTGTGAGCAGCCACGCCAGCAGCGCCCCCAGCGCTAGCGTCGCCACACCCAGGCCGATCAGCAGCGCGCGGCTGCCCTGGAACTGGCGGTCCGAGCGCTCAGCCAGCGCCGTCGCCTGGCGGGTCTGATGGTCCAGCAACTGCTCCAGCGCGCCGGTGTAAGCCTTGAACACGGCCGGCCACTGGTTATCGAGCAGATCGCCGACTTCCTGCACCCGGCCGCTGTCCTTGAACTTGAACATGTCGGCGCGCAGGGCCAGGAAGGCGGCCTTCTTCTGCGCCACCGCCTTCAGCAGCGTCGCCTCGCCGCCCTCGGCCGGCATGGCGACCAGCTTGCGCTCCATCTCGGCCGCCACCTGCTCGCCGGCGGTCAGCTGGGCCTGGAAAATGTCGCCCACCTCCAGGCTGTCGCTGCGGCCGATCGACATCGCGCGCAAGCCGTTCAACTCGGTCACGCCGAGCAGCTCGGACGTCAGCTGCTGCCGCGCCAGCTTTTCATGCACCAGGTTGGACGCCGTGTCGTTGGCCGTCTGCAGCCGCCAGATCGACACCGCCGACATGCAGGCCATTACAAACATCAGGACCGCGAACGACGCCACCACGCGCATGCCGGTATTCAACTGAGGGAATTTCATGATTCTCGATGGGTAAAGTGCGTTGCGCACGAATTCTCACCAATTTACACAGCGAATGTGACGGCGATGTTACCGCAAGGCAATTAGAGCAATATTCTTTTCTTTTGGTTAAGATGTAATGATCCGGTAACAATTTCCTATTAGCATGTGGGCCACCTGTGTTCAATAAAGGTTCCCGGCCGTGGAGTTCAATGCCTCTCGTTTGCACCTGCCCCGTTTTCGCCTGTCCGTCGCTGCCGACCTGTGCGTGGAGACGATTTCGGTCCTGTCCGACGCCAGCAATTTCGCCGTGCTGGAACTGTTCACCGAACGCCGTGACCTGATGAGCCTGCCGGTGATCGAGGCCGGCCGCCCGATCGGCCTGATCAGCCGCAACATCTTCATGTCGCAGATGTCCAAGCCGTTTTACCACGAGCTGTACGGCAAGAAGAGCTGCATCGCCTTCATGGACAAGGAACCCCTGATCGTCGACGCCAACATCAGCATCGAGGCGCTGACCTTCCGCGCGGTGGAGTCGGGCGAGAAGGCGCTGGCCGACGGCTTCATCGTCACGCGCGACGGCGTGCTGGCCGGCGTCGGCTTCGGCCTGCAGCTGATGAACGTGGTGGCCAACATGCAGGCCGAGAAAAACCGCCAGATCATGCACAGCATCGATTACGCCAGCGTGATCCAGCGCTCGCTGCTGCGCACCTCCAACCTGGCGCTGGCCGACGCGCTCGACGACGCCCACCTGGAATGGCAACCGCGCGACGTGGTCGGCGGCGATTTCTACCACTTCGCCCACTACGAGGACGGCTGGTTCGCCGCGATCGCCGACTGTACCGGCCATGGCGTGCCGGGCGCCTTCATGACGCTGATCTCCTCGTCCACGCTGACCCAGGCGATCCAGCAGCTGGGGCCGCGCGACCCGGCGCGCCTGATCGCCGAAGTCAATCGCGGCGTCAAGGGCTTGCTGGGTCAGATCGAAGGCCATGGCAGCGCCGAATCCAACGACGGCATGGACGCCGCCTTCCTGTGGTTCGACCACGCCACACGTCAGCTGCACTTCGCCGGCGCCAAGCTGTCGCTGTTCCAGCTCGATCCCGACCAGCAGGCGGTGCAGACGGTGGATGGCGAACGCATGGGCGTCGGTTATATCGATACGCCGATGGACTACCGCTGGACCAATAAAGTCATCGCCATCCCCGAAGGCGGCCTGCTGTTCCTGACCACCGATGGCCTGATCGACCAGATCGGCGGCGCCAAGGACATCGCCTACGGCAAGCGCCGCATGCGCGACGTGCTGCTGGCCCGGCGCACCGAGTGCGCGCGCCACGTGGCGCAGGCCATGCTCGACGATTACACCGCGTGGCAGGGCGACCAGCCGCGCCGCGACGACCTCACCTTTTTCTGTTTACGCCCCTGAGAGGAACACGAATTGTTGTACAAGGAATTTAGCGAGTTCTATGAGGTGGCGCGCAAGCGCCACATCATCTTTTTCTATGTGGGCTATTTTTCGCAGCACGTGGTGGCGGCGATTTCCGAGACCATCAAGGCGCGCCTGGACACGGCCGGCGCCGCCGGGCCGACGCGCCGCCGCATCTTCTCCTCGTTCGTCGAAATGTCGCAGAACATCATGCACTATTCCTCCGACACGCTGACGCCGGCGTCGCAGACGGACAACCAGATCCGCCGCGGCTCGTTCTGCATCGGCACCAAGGGCGACAGCTTCTTCCTGCTGTGCGCCAACCCGGTCGACAGCGACAACGTCGAGCGCATCCGCAGCCGCCTCGACCCGCTGCACACCATGACCATGGAAGAGATCAAGTCCGCTTACAAGAAGGCGCTGCGCGAAGAAACGCCGGCCGACAGCAAGGGCGCGGGCCTGGGCTTCCTGACCATGGCGCGCGACGCCAGCGAGCCGCTGGAATTCGAGTTCGTGCCGGACGAGCAGAATCCGGAAGACACGATTTTCTGCATCAAAGCCATCATCTGAGCATCGACAAGAGAACTAGAATGGAACCACTTTTCATCGCCGCCTCGCCTACTTCGCCGGAAATCGACTTCCGCTTTGACCAGCACACGCTGTCGATCAAGGGCGAATCCTATCCCGAGAACGCGGCCGCCTTCTACGGCCCGCTGATCGCCCGCGTGCAGACCTACCTGGAGCAATGCAGCGAGGCCGAGATCACCGTCAACGTCTCGCTGGCCTACTTCAACAGCTCCAGCACCAAGATGCTGTTCACCTTCTTCGAGGCGCTGAACAACGCCGCCATGGCGGGCAACCACGTGCGCCTGAACTGGTACCACGACGAAGACGACGATACCATCCTCGAATTCGGCCAGGAACTGCACGATGATTTCGGCGCGCTCGACTTCCAAGACCACGCAGTGAGCAACTGATGAAGCCCATGGCCGACGCCGACCTGTTTGCGCTGGAAAGCGCCGCCCTGGCAAACGCCAGGGCCGCCTACGACGATCCGCACGCCGACACGCGCGCGGCGCTGGCCGGCCTGATCGTGCACTACGAGCGGCTGATGCGCGAGAGCCGCCGCCTGATCCGCCGCAGCGACCGCGCGGAGCTGGACATGAACCAGATGAACCGCCAGCTGTACGAACTGGCGCAGCAGCTGGAATACCGCGCCACCCACGATCCGCTCAGCGGTGCGCTGAACCGGGCGGCGGTGATCGACAAGGCGTCGGCCTGCCTGCTGACCGGCGACATGGCGCTGATCGTGCTGGACATCGACCACTTCAAGTGGATCAACGACGACTTCGGCCACCCGGCCGGCGACACCGTGATCAAGACGGTGGTGGCCTGCCTGAAGGCGCTGCTGCCGCCAGGTACCGCCATCGGCCGGGTCGGCGGCGAGGAGTTTTCCGTGGTGTGGCCGACCTCCTCGCTGGACGAGGCGCGCGACGTCGGCCTGCGCATCTGCGAGGCCATCGCCGACCAGGTGTTCGGCGCGCCGATCGACCGCCAGATCACGGCCAGCGTGGGCGTCAGCTGGAATAGCCTGGGCACCAGTTTCGAACTGGCCTACAGCCGCGCCGACGAGGCGCTGTACGCCGCCAAGCGCGGCGGCCGCAACTGCGTCAAGGTCTACTCGCAGCTGCCCTTGCCCGTCACCCCGCCGCCCGCGTCCGCCGACGTCTCCACGCCCTGCCACTGAGCCGCGACCGCGTCACGCCACCGGGGTCGGCAGCGGCTGGCCGCCGAAGTGGGCGCGCAGGTTGTCCACCACCAGCTGGCCCATGGCGTGGCGGGTTTCCACCGTCAGGCTGCCGATGTGCGGTGTCAGCAGCACGTTGTCCAGCGCGCGCAGCGCCGCCGGCACCCGCGGCTCGTCGGCAAACACGTCCAGCGCCGCCATGCCCAGCGTGCGCTCGCGCAGCGCCGCGATCAGCGCCTCCTCGTCCACCAGCGATCCACGCGCGATGTTGACCAGCGTTCCCTGTGGTCCCAGCGCCGCCAGGACATCCGCGTTCACCGCGTGGTGCGTGGCCGGACTGCCCGGCGCCGCGATCACCAGATAATCGCTGGCGGCCGCCAGTTCCAGCAGCGAGGCGGCGCGCGGCACGCTCGCGCCGTCGATGGCGCGCGGCTGAAAGTACCGCGTCTGCATGCCGAACGCTTGCGCGCGCGCGGCGATGGCCTGACCGATGCGGCCAAAGCCGAATATCCCGCAGACCTTGCCGCGCAGGGCGCGCGCCGGCGTCAGCGGCTTGCCGGCCTGCCACGACCCATCGCGCACGAAAGCATCCATCGCCGGCAGGCGGCGCGCCGCCGCCAGCAGCAGGGTCAGGGCCAGGTCGGCCACGTCGTCGGTCAGCACGCCCGGCGTGTTGGTCACCGCCACGCCGCGCGCGCGGGCGGCCTCCAGGTCCACCGCGTCGGTGCCGATGCCGTTGACGGCGACGATCTCCAGTTTCGGCAGCTGCGCCAGCAGCTCGGCCTTGATGCCGATGGCGCCGGTGGTGAGCACCGCGCGCACCGCGCCGGCCAGGCCGGCCAGCCAGGCCGCCTGCTGCTCGCGCGCCACCCGCCACAGGTGGTGGCACCGAAAGTGCTGCTCCAATTGCGCCATCACGTCGGCGGAGGGACTGGCCGCCATCACTAATACGTCTGGTTTCATATCGATACTCGCTTGGTTGACCTGTGGCGATTGTACAAGCGCGCGCGATTTCCCGTTGCCTGCCATGGACATTTAGTCATGTATTCTTTATGCTTCAACAAGCCATCTGAGGAGTGCGCCCTGATTCTGACCGATCACGCCCCCGCCACAACCGCCCGGAGCCCAGCCTGTCACTGGCTGCGCGCGGCCGTGTTTGCGCTGACGGCGTGGCTGGCATGTTGCACGTCGGTGCGCGCCAGCACCGAGCGCTGGGACCAGCTGGCGACGCCGCTGTTCGAACACCTGGGCCTCGATCAGGGCTTGCCGCATCCGGTCGGCATGGCGCTGGCGCAGGACGGCACCGGCTTCATCTGGATCGGCACCCAGAGCGGCCTGGCGCGCTGGGACGGCTACCGCATGCGCAGCTTCCACCACAACCCCGGCGATTCCAGCAGCCTGCCCGGCGATTTCATCCAGGCGCTGCATGTCGATGGGCGCGGCCGGCTGTGGGTCGGCACTGCCGCCGCCGGCCTGGCGATGTACGATCAGCAGCGCGAGAATTTCGTCCGTCCCAGCAAGGAACTCAGTCGCGGCCTGGTCAGCGCCATCGCCAGCGACGCCCACGGCAACCTGTGGATCGGCGCGCCGGACGGCCTGCGCTATTACGACACGCTGCACAGGACCCTGCGTCATTACACCCATGAGGACACGCCGGGCCTGCCCGACAACCAGATCCGCGCGCTGCTGATGGACCGCGGCGGCAATCTGTGGATAGGCTCGGCCACCGGCCTGTCGCGCCTCAGGCCCGGCGGCACCATCGTGCGCGTGCCGGTCAGCGACGGCCAGGGGCAATGGAGCGACAGCGTGATGGCGCTGGGCCAGAACGCGCGCGGCCAGATCGCCTTCGGCACCCTCAAGAGCGGCATCGGCGTGATCGATGCGCAGACCGGCAGCGCCCGCATCGTCGCCATGCGCGACATCACCGAAGTGCAGGCCAACATGGTGCTGGCGGTGACCGAGACCGTGCCGGGCGTGTGGTGGGCCAGCACCTACGGCGGCGGCGTGATCGAATACCACAGCGACAGCGGCCGCAGCACGCGCATCCTGCACCAGCCGGCGGTGTCGTTCAGCCTGAGTAACGACCGCACCGCCGCGCTGCTGCGCGACCGCAGCGGCATGATCTGGGTGACCACCGAACGCGGGGTCGACATCTATGATCCGCACAGCGAGGCGATCGACTCGGTGTTCGGCGCCGAGGGCCAGCAGGAGGCCGGCGTCTCCGCGCTGATGACCGACAGCCGCGGCGACGTCTGGATCGGCCTGGCCGACCGCGGCATCGACATCGTGCCGCGGCAAGGCGCGCGGCGTGCCGCCCAGCGTCCCGATCCGCGGCATCCGGAAACCGCCCTGCCCAACCGCGTGGTGCTGGCGCTGGCCGAGGCGGAGCCGGGCGAGGCGTGGATCGGCACCCAGCTCGGGCTGTACCACACCAACCGCAACGGCGCCGTGGTCCGCCGCGTGCCGCTGCCGCTGGAGAATCCGTATCCGCGCGTCGGCACCATCCTGGTCCGCAACGGTCAGCTGTGGCTGGGCACCTTCGATGGCCTGCTGCGCTACGATCCGGCCAGCGGCGCGCTGCGGCGCTATGCCCAGCATCCGGGCGAGACCGGCGGTCTGACCGACAACCGCATCCACGCGGTGACGGCCGACGCCGACGGCGCGCTGTGGATCGCCACGCGCAATGGCCTGAACCGGCTGGAACCGGACAGCGGCAAGATCGAACAGATCCGGGCCGAGCCGGGCAAGGCGGACGCGTTGTCGGAAGCGGTGATCAGTTCCCTGGTGCTGGACCGGCGCGGCCGGCTGTGGGTCGGCACCTATGGCGGCGGCATCTGCGTCATGAGCGGCCGCAACGCGCTGGGCGAACCGGTGTTCGAGCGCGTCGGCTCGCCGCCGACGCTGCGCGCCGGCACCATCATGGCGCTGCAGGCCGATGGCGTCGGCCGCATCTGGGCCGCCACCTCGGACAGCATCGCCGTGGTCGACGCCACCACGCTGCGCGGACGCGCGCTGAGCCGCGCCGACGGCCTGGCCTTCCGCACCTTTTTCATCGGCGCCAGCACCGTCACCCCGGAGCGCGACCTGGTATTCGGCGCCACCGCCGGCCTGGCCGTGGTGTATCCGGGGCGGCTCAACGACTGGGGCTACCGCGCACCGCTGGCGATCAGCGCGGTGCGGCTGGACCAGGTTCCGCTCGCGCCGGTGCAGCTGGCCGGCAAGGACGGCATGACGCTGGCGCTCAAGCCGGACAACCGGAGTTTCGAAGTGGAGCTGGCGGCGCTGGATTATTCGGCGCCGGCGCGCAACCGCTACGCCTATCTGCTGGAGGGCTACGACCAGCGCTGGAACGAAGTCGACGCCAGCCGTCGCATCATCGGGTACGCCCACCTGCCGCCGGGCAGCTACACGCTGCGCATGCGCGGCAGTAACCGCGAGGGCTTGTGGAACGCCGACGAGCTGTCGCTGCGCGTGACCGTGCTGCCGGCCTGGCACCAGACCTGGTGGGCGTGGCTGCTGTACTTCCTGGCGCTGTGCGGTCTGGCCGGTGGACTGGTGCGCTGGCGCGTGCTGCGCCTGCAGCGCAAGGGCGAGGCGCTGCAGCAGCTGGTCTACTCGCGCACCCAGCACCTGGAAAAGCTGAACGCCATCGTCAGGTCGATCAACGAACAGATGGACTTCGACGCGCTGCTGCACACCATCCTGCAGGAATCGACCATCATCAAGGGCATCGATTCGGCGCTGGCCCTGGTGCGCGAGGACGGCGCCGACACGTTGACCTTGCGCGCGGCCTGGGGCCGCATCGACGCCACCGCCGACGCCTATCGCGTCGATCTGCGCCAGGCCGAGATGCGCTACGCGCCGCCCGGCGCCATGATCGCGCCCGACATCTTCGAGGTGCGGCACCGCCAATCGCTGCCGGGCGACGTCTGCGCGCTGCTGTCGGTGCGGGTGGTGATCGATGGCCGGGTCGAGGGCTATCTGATCTTCGAAAACTACCAGTACCAGGCCAGGTTTTCGCCCAGCGACCTCGATCTGCTGATGGCACTGAAGGAGCCCTTCGTCTCGGCCTTCCACAAGGCCCGCACCCTGCGCCAGCTGCAGCAGGCGCGCACCAACGCCGAGGCGGCGACGCGCGCCAAGAGCGAATTTTTGGCCAACATCAGCCACGAAATCCGCACGCCGATGAACGCCATCCTCGGCTTCGCCGGCCTGGGCACGCACCTGGACCTGCAGGCGCAGCCGCTGGACTACTTCCGCAAGATCAGCCGCGCCGGCCAAAGTCTGCTGCAGATCATCAACGACGTGCTGGACTTTTCCAAGATCGAATCGGGCAAGCTGGAACTGGAGGCGCTGCCGTTCGAACTGGACGACACCCTCAGTCAGATCGCCGACCTGTTCGCGTGGCGCGCGGCCGAACGCGGGCTGGAACTGGTGATCTGGGCCGCGCCGGACGTGCCGCCCAACCTGCTGGGCGACCCGCTGCGCCTGGGCCAGATCCTGGTCAACCTGGTCGGCAACGCGCTGAAATTCACCGCGCGCGGCCACATCGAGCTGCGGGTGGAGATCGATGCGGACAGCCCGCCGCTGAAGCCGGGCGGACCGCTGGTGCTGCGCTTCACGGTGGAAGATTCGGGCCTGGGCATCAGCGAGGAACAGCAAAAGCGTCTGTTCCAGGCGTTCGCCCAGGCCGACGCCAGCACCACGCGGTTGTACGGCGGCACCGGCCTCGGGCTGGCCATCTCGCAGCAGCTGGTGCGCAAGATGGGCGGATTGATCCAGGTCGACAGCGAGCCCGGCGTGGGCAGCAGTTTCAGCTTCACCGTCCACCTGCAGACGGCCGCCGACCAGACGCCGCGGCTGCAGCCGGTACCGGCCGCCGCGCTGGGCAAGCGCGTGCTGGTGGTGGACGACAGCGAGACCACGCGCCACGTGCTGCGCGCGCAGATCGGCGGCATGGGCATGAAGGTGCGCACGGTGACCTCGGGCGCGGCGGCCATCGCGGCCATGCAGCTCGATACCTACGACGTGCTGCTGATCGACGCCGACATGCCGGACCTGGACGGCATCGCCACCCTGCGCCTGATCGAGCAGGACGCGGAACTGGCGGCGGTGCCGGCGGTGCTGATGCTGACCGCCTACGCGCGCGAGCATGACGAGGCCACCGCCCGCCAGGCGCGCGCCATGCCCTTCCTGGACAAGCCGGCCCACCCCCAGCTGCTGCGCAACGCCATCCTGGCAGCCTTGCGGCTGGAGGCCAGCCACCAGGTGGCGGCCATCAGCGCGCCGCCGTCGTTGGCGGTGCAGCGCATCCGCGGCGCCCAGGTGCTGGTGGTGGACGACAACGCCATCAACCAGCAGGTGGCGTGCGAGATTTTGCAGCGCGCCGGCGTCAAGGCCGACGTCGCCGGCGGCGGCGAGGAAGCCGCGCGCCTGGTCAACCTGAACAGCTACGACGCGGTGCTGATGGACATCCAGATGCCCGACATGGACGGCTACCAGGCCACCGCGCTGATCCGCAAGGACGAGCGCCACGCCGGCCTGCCGATCATCGCCATGACGGCGCACGCGGTGGCCGGCTACCGTGAGCGCTGCCTGGCGATGGGCATGAATGATTACGTCACCAAGCCGATCGACCCGGACACGCTGTACGCGGTGCTGGCCACCTGGGTGCGGCCGGACCCGGGCCGATCGGCCGCCGCCGGCGAAGCGGCGCGGCCGGCGGACGGCAACGGCAATGGCGCCGGCATCCCGCGTCCCGGCATCGATATCGCGGGGGCGATGGAACGGCTGGGCGGACGCGATGCCTTGCTGTCCAAGTTGCTGAGCATTTTTGCGCGCGACTTTGAGACCAGTCTGCAACAGATTCAAGATGCTATCCACTGCGGCGAATTGTTACATGCGGCCGATCTGGTCCACAAAATCCGCGGCGCCGCCGGTAATCTTTCTGCAACGGAACTTTTCAATACAGCAACCATGCTGGAAGACCGGCTCAGAGCGGAGCCGGCGGCGCTGGCCGATTTGCTGCGCGGCTTCGCCGACTCCTTCAAAGTTGTCATGGCCAGCGCGCAAACCGAAGTGTCGGCGCGCGAGGCCGCGCTGGCGCAGACTCACTAGCGGTCCGGTAGTGATGGAATAGCTTGAGCCGGGGTCGCGGATGTCTTAGCATGGACCTGACATCAAAGCGCGCCCCAACGCACAACCCCGATAGACCAACGAAAGGAACGACTCATGGCCTCGCACACCCCACAAGACCTCGACCTGCTGCTGTCCAAACTGTCCGGCGACGACGGCTTCCGGCTAAGCTTCCTGAACGACCCGCAACTGGCCCTGGGCGGGCTGGGCATCCAGCTCGACGCCAGCCAGATCCCGGCCGCGCGCAGCCTGCCGTCGAAGGAACTGATCGCCGCCAGCCGCCACGCCATCAAGGGCAAGGTGGAAAACGCCGCCGGCGCGATTCCGTTCTTCCTGTCCGGCCAGCGTTAAAACGCACCTCCCCCGGCGGGAAAGCCCGGTCCGCGCATGGACCGGGCTTTTTTTATTCACGGCTGGTAGCGCATTTCGACCGTCTCCTGCGCGCCCGACGCCAGGCCGCAGCCCCCGACCGCCACCACCATGTCCTTGAGCGGATCGAGCCCGAGGGCGCGTTCGATGTCGATCTCGTTGACGGCGGCGGTGACGAAGGCCGGCATGCCTGCTTCGGTGGCCAGCAGATAAAACGTCTGCGACAAGTGGCCGGCGTCCAGCAACAAGGCGCGGTAAGCCTTGGCGTGGTTACGGTACTTCCAGAAATTGCGCTCCACGCGCGCCACCAGGATCACCAGCATCGGCGCCGGCACAAACCAGTCCTGGTCGGCCACCATGCGTAGCGCCAGTGCCGCGGTTTCGGCGCCGGTCATCGCGGCGAGCGGCTCCAGCGCGTGCCGCACCGGCTGGTAGTGATACAGGCCGGGCGCCAGGCCCTCGATGCGCTGGGCCAGGATATAGACTTCGGTGGGATGCAGGCCGCCGGCCGAGGGACTGAGCTTCTTCAGCACATAGGCATCGGGCGCCATCTCGCGCTCGCCCTGCGAGCCGAAGGCGCGCTGCAGCAGGCGCGAGGCCGTGGCCAGCGGCAGCACGGCGGCCGGATCGAAATTCCGGCCGGTATAGCGCTGATACAGCGTCTCGTCGAGCCGCGCGCGCTCCGGTTGCGGCAGCGCGATCGACTGGCCGTCGTCGCGGCGGGTTACGGTGGGCCCGGGCGGCGTGCCGTAATTGTCGACCAGCTCCTCGAAACTGGGAAACTGCATGCCCTTGTCGACGCGCATATCGCCCCAGCGGCTGAACATGTGGATCGCGGCGGACAGCGGGCGCCAGTGCTGCGCGCGCAGCGTCTCGTCGCGTTCGCGCGGGACAGCGCCTTCGGTCGCATCGGACAACAGCAGACCGGCTTGCAGCAGGCGAGCGATGATGTCCGCACCGAATCGCGCCTCACAGGCCGTGCGCTCCTGCCACAAGGTATGGCCGATAGCGCCCAGCGCCGCCAGTTCGCCGGCATCGACGACGACCTCCTCGCCCAGATGCGGCGCCAGCGCCACCCACTGCATGGTGGCGGCGATCGCCCCCTGCCCCGCAAACAGCGCCGCCCAATCGACATCCAGATCCTCGCGCGGCTCGACAAACAGCACAGCACAACGCCTGACAAGCATAATGCCTCCGATATAAACCGACAGCCCACGCTACCACAAATCCGGGGTCAGGTCTTCCATTGCGTCACGGGCTGTGCCGTAGCGGCCGCTACGGC
>NZ_SPVG01000189.1 GCF_004614165.1 Duganella callida
CGCAGCAGCTCGGCCACCTGCAGGCCCAGCGCCTCGGCGCTGTCGGCCGGGCCGCTGGCCTCGGCGCTGATCATGCGCTGGCCGTCCGGCGTCGCCACCATGGCGCGCAGGCGCATCTGGTCGCCGGTGATGGTGGCGTACGACGCCAGCGGCACCTGGCAGCTGCCGCCGAACACCTGCGACACCTTGCGCTCGGCCACCGACACCAGCGCGCTCGGCACGTGATGCAGCGGCGCCAGCAGCGAGGCCAGATCCAGCCCATCATCGCGCTCGGGAATCTCGATCGCCAGCGTGCCCTGACCCGGCGCCGGCAGGCTGATGTCGGCGTCCAGCACCGAGCGGATGCGGCTGGCCAGACCCAGGCGCTTGAGCCCGGCCGCGGCCAGGATGATGGCCGCGTACTCGCCGCGGTCCAGCTTGCCCAGGCGCGTATCGAGATTGCCGCGCAGCGGCTTGATCACCAGCTGCGGATAGCGCGCCGCGATCAGCGCCTGGCGGCGCAGACTGCTGGTACCGACCACCGCGCCGGCCGGCAATTCGTCGAGCGACGCGTAATCGTTGGACACGAACGCGTCGCGCGCATCCTCGCGCTCCAGCACCGCCGCCATGGCGAAACCCTGCGGCAACTCCATCGGCATATCCTTCAGACAATGCACGGCCAGGTCGGCGCGGCCCTCGGCCATCGCCACTTCCAGTTCTTTCACGAACAAGCCCTTGCCGCCCACCTTGGACAGGGTGCGATCCAGAATTTGATCGCCACGCGTCGTCATTCCGACAATTTTGACATCGCACTGCGGATATAATAATGTCAAGCGGTCACGCACATACTCGGCCTGCCACATGGCAAGACGGCTCTCGCGCGACGCGATCACCAATCTGGACGGGGAATTTTCAGGTGTCACCAAACCCAATTCGGATGTTTTCAAAACCAGTTCTTTCGCTGTAGCTGACGCTGACCGGCGCAAGCCAGTAACACGCGCGTGTTTAAGATCACAAATTTTAGCACGCTCACCTTCTCGCAGAACCGGGCCACAAGCCCATGCACCGACATTTATCTCTTTGTGGCTGAACACATGGCAAATCCATCTAGTGCATTGAACCAAGAACCTGCTGCTGAACAACCGGGCGTCGACAAGGACGCACCCTTGAAAGAAGACATACGCTTGTTAGGTCGCCTGCTTGGCGACGTACTGCGCGACCAGGAAGGCGAGGAAGTCTACGCCGTGGTCGAAACCATCCGGCAGACCGCCGTGCGCTTCCGCCGCGAAGCCGACGCCGGCGCTGCCAAAGAGCTGGACGGCATGCTGAAGATCCTGACCAAGGAACAGACGATTTCCGTGGTCCGCGCCTTTTCCTATTTCTCGCACCTGGCCAACATCGCCGAGGACCAGCACCACATCCGCCGTCGCCGCGCCCACCTGCTGGGCGGCTCGAAGCCGCAGCAGGGCAGCGTCAACTACGCGCTGTGCAAGCTGAAGGAAGCCGGCGTGCCGCAGGACACCGTGGCCGCCTTCTTCCAGGACGCCCTGATCTCGCCGGTGCTGACCGCCCACCCGACCGAGGTGCAGCGCAAATCCATCCTCGACGCCGAGCACGACATCGCGCGCCTGCTGGCCGAGCGCGACCTGCCGCTGACGCCGAAGGAACAGGCCGCCAATATGCATCTGCTGCGCGCGCGCATCGCCACCCTGTGGCAGACCCGCATGCTGCGCTACACCAAGCTGACCGTGGCCGACGAGATCGAAAACGCCCTGTCCTATTACCGCATCACCTTCCTGCGCGAACTGCCGGGCTTGTACGATGACATCGAGGACGACATCGCCCACCACTACGGCGAGCGTCCGCAGATCAGCGCACCGTACGTGCAGATGGGCAGCTGGATCGGCGGCGACCGCGACGGCAACCCCAACGTCAACGGCGGCACCATGTCGCACGCGCTGACGCGCCAGGCCACCACCATCCTCGACTTCTACCTGGAAGAAGCGCACACGCTGGGCGCCGAACTGTCGGTCTCGACCCTGATGGTGGCCTGTTCGCCGGCGCTGCAAGCGCTGGCCGACCAGTCGCCCGACAATTCCGACCACCGCGCCGACGAGCCCTACCGCCGCGCCCTGATCGGCATCTACGCGCGCCTGGCCAGCACCGCGCGCGCGCTGGGCGCCACCAACATCTTGCGCAAAGAGGTCGGCCACGCCGAACCGTACGCCGACGCCAGGGAATTCTCGGCCGATCTGCAAGTGCTGGTCGATTCGCTCAACGCCAACCACGGCGGCGCGCTGGTACAGCCGCGCCTGTCCACGCTGAAGCGCGCGGCCGACATCTTCGGCTTCCACCTGGCCTCGCTGGACATGCGGCAGTCGTCGGACATCCACGAACGCGTGCTGGCCGAGCTGTTCGCCAAGTCGGGCGTGCAGAGCGACTACGACGCGCTGGACGAGGAAGCCAAGGTCGAGCTGCTGCTGAGCGAACTGGCGCAGCCGCGCCTGCTGAATTCGCCGTACATCAGCTATTCGCCGGAGACCGTGTCCGAATTGGGCGTGCTGCGCGCCGCGCGCGAGATCCGCGCCCGCTACGGCGCCCGCGCCATCCGCAACTACATCATCTCGCACACCGAGACCGTGTCCGACCTGCTGGAAGTGCTGCTGCTGCAGAAAGAGCTGGGCCTGCTGCGCATCGCCGCGGGGGACGCCGAACCCGAACTGGACCTGATGGTGATCCCGCTGTTCGAGACCATCCCCGACCTGCAGCGCGCGGCCGGCATCATGGAAGCCGTGATGGCGATTCCACTGGTGAAGCAACTGATCGGCAAACAGGGCCAGATCCAGGAAGTCATGCTCGGCTATTCCGACTCCAACAAGGATGGCGGTTTCCTGACCTCCAACTGGGAACTGTACAAGGCCGAGACCAGCCTGGTGAAAGTGTTCGAGAAAGCCGGCGTCAAGCTGCGCCTGTTCCACGGCCGCGGCGGCACCGTCGGCCGCGGCGGCGGTCCGTCCTACGAAGCCATCCTGGCGCAGCCGCACGGCACCGTCAACGGCCAGATCCGCCTGACCGAACAGGGCGAAATCATCGCCTCCAAGTTCTCCAACAAGGACATCGGCCGGCGCAACCTGGAACTGCTGGTGGCCGCCACGCTGGAAGCCAGCCTGCTGCCGCAGTCGGACGATGCCGCGCACCAGCAGCAGCTGCGCGAGTTCGAAACCATCATGGCCGAAATCTCCGACCGCGCCTACAAGGCATACCGCAACCTGGTGTACGAGACCCCGGGCTTCACCGACTACTTCTTCACCGCCACGCCGATCGCCGAGATCGCCGAGCTGAACCTCGGTTCGCGCCCGGCCTCGCGCAAATCGACCAAGCGCATCGAAGACCTGCGCGCGATTCCATGGGGCTTCTCGTGGGGCCAGTGCCGTCTGCTGCTGCCGGGCTGGTACGGTTTCGCCAGCGCCATCGGCGGCTGGATTGCCGACGGCGACCAGAACGAGCGCCTCGGCCGTCTGCAAGCCATGTACCAGCACTGGCCGCTGTTCGCCACGCTGCTGTCCAACATGGACATGGTGCTGGCCAAGACCGACCTGGCGATCGCCTCGCGTTACGCCGAGCTGGTGCAGGACAAGGAACTGCGCGAGCGCATCTTCAAGCGCATCACCGAAGAGCACGCGAACACGATCAGCATCCTGGAGCGCATCACCGGCGCCAACGAACGCCTGGCCGGCAACCCGCTGCTGGCGCGTTCGATCCAGAACCGCTTCGCCTACCTCGACCCGCTGAACCACCTGCAGGTCGAGCTGATCAAGCGTCACCGCGCCCTGTCGGCGGAAAGCAAGGCGGATGAGCGCGTGCACCGCGGCATCCACCTGTCGATCAACGGCGTCGCGGCCGGCCTGCGCAACACCGGCTAAGCCGCGTCAAGCACTCAGGTGCGGCCGGAAGCCGCGATGATGCGGTGCCAGCCGGCCGTATCCGGGTGACGGCGCGCCGGCGGCCGGGCGGCGTCCGCGCGGGCGCCGTCCGCCGCATTCGCTTCTGATTTGGCAGGCGTCACAGCTCTCACCCTTGCGGCCGAGATATGCACCATGCCTATATCTAGTTCTCGGGTGCAACGCTTTTGATATTCATATTTCGAATGCCTCCTATCCGAACTTAAAATTATATTTATATCTGTGGTTTGGGTAAGATGTGTCCATCGAAAACATGCACCGCAAGAGGACTCATCATGACGACCGCTACCCTGACCGCCGTTCCCGCCACCCGCCGCAGCTGGAAGCAACTGGTGCGCCGCGCCCTGGAAACCCTGGGCAAGCACTACTCGCACGGTCCGTACATGCTGTAATGCCTAACGGCGCGGCAGCCAGGCCGGCTTGTTCTCGGGATACCATTCCTTCTCGACCGCGCCGGCATATTCTGGCTCCATCGTCCCCAGCGTGATGGCGATGCGGTCCGGCGATTCTTCGCTGCGCCAGAACAGGGTCGAACCGCAGACGCGGCAAAACCCGCGCCGTCCGTGGGTGGACGACGCATATTCCGTCACCAGCGCGGCACCCTGCTCCACCACAAAGCCGGCACTCGCCAGATTGGCATAACTGCCGGCCGCCGCACCGTGCTGCTTCTGGCACATGGTGCAATAGCAGTGGCTGGCATGCGACGCCGGCAGCGCGGCCCGATAGCGGATGCCGCCGCACAGGCAGCTTCCCCTTAGATACTCATCCATATCAATTTCCCCCTATTCTGTGTGTTGACGCATAGACGGGTTTCGGCGGCAGCGCTGTAATTGGCCCATCCCACTCTGCTGAAGAGGGCCACCATGACATCGCTGACACCTGCCGCCGAGCTGGCCGCCAGGCAAAACCGTCCCTATCCCAACGATAGCGCAGAATACCGCCAGGCGCGCGTCGCGTTGCTGGCCGAGGAAATCGAGCTGCGCCGTCACATCGAACGCGTGGCCGCGCAACGGCGCGCCCTGCCGCCCGGCGGGGTGGTCCCCGATTACGATTTCTGCGATGAGAATGGCGAGACCGTCAAGCTGGCCGACATGTTCGGCCCGCACGACACGCTGATCACCTATTTCTGGATGTACGGTCCGCAGCGCGAACGGCCCTGCCCGATGTGCACCGCCTTCCTCGGCGCGCTCGACACGCCATCGAAAGACCTGATGCAGCGCGTGGCCGTGGCCGTGATCGGCCGCTCGCCGGTATCGCGCCAGCTGGCGTTCGCGCGCGAGCGCGGCTGGCGCCATCTGCGCTTCTACCAGTGCATCGGCGACGACTTCCCGCACGACTACCGCGGCCTGGCGCCCGACGGCAGCGAGTGGCCCGCGCTCGACGTCTGGACCCGGCAGGCGGCCCAGGTCCGGCATTTCTGGGCCAGCGAACTGGGCGGCACGGAAGATCCCGGCCAGGATGCGCGCGGCGCGCCCGATCCCACGCCGCTGTGGAATATCCTCGATCTGACCCCGGCCGGGCGCGGTGCCGACTGGTACCCCAAACTCGAGTACGGATAAAAGAAAAGGGAGGCGCCCGGCCTCCCTTTTTTTTTGGATGACGCTTAGTTCTGCGTCAGGAACGTCTTCAGCTTGTCCGAGCGCGACGGCTGGCGCAGCTTGCTCATGGCCTTGGCTTCGATCTGGCGGATACGCTCGCGGGTCACGTCGAACTGCTTGCCCACCTCTTCCAGCGTGTGGTCGTTCGACATTTCCACGCCGTAGCGCATGCGCAGCACCTTGGCTTCGCGCGGGGTCAGCGAATCCAGCACTTCCTTGATGACGTTGCGCATCGAGGCGTGCAGCGCGGCGTCCAGCGGCGCCAGCGTGGTGTTGTCTTCGATGAAGTCGCCCAGCTGCGAATCGCCGTCCTCGCCCATCGGCGTTTCCATCGAAATCGGCTCCTTGGCGATCTTCATGATCTCGCGCACCTTCGATTCCGGCATCTCCATCTTCACCGCCAGGGTCGCCAGGTCCGGCTCGCTGCCGGTTTCCTGCATGATCTGGCGCGAGATGCGGTTCATCTTGTTGATGGTCTCGATCATGTGCACCGGCACGCGGATGGTGCGCGCCATGTCGGCGATCGAGCGGGTGATGGCCTGACGGATCCACCAGGTCGCATAGGTCGAGAACTTGTAGCCGCGGCGGTATTCGAACTTGTCGACCGCCTTCAGCAGACCGATGTTACCTTCCTGGATCAGGTCGAGGAACTGCAGGCCGCGGTTGATGTACTTCTTCGCGATCGAGATCACCAGACGCAGGTTGGCCACCGTCATTTCCCGCTTGGCCTGGCGCGCGCGCTTCTCGCCGGCCGCCATCTGCTTGTTGATCTTGCGCAGGTCGGCCAGCGGCAGCGCCACGCGCGCCTGCAGGTCGATCATCTTGCGCTGCAGTTCCTTCACGGCCGGCACGTTACGGCCCAGCACCACGCTGTACGGGTAGCCGGCATCGACTTCGCCGTCCACCCAGTCCAGATCGGTTTCATTGCCCGGGAAGACCTTGATGAAGTGGGCGCGCGGCATGCCGCAGCGGTTGACGCACAGCTCCAGCACGGCGCGCTCGATGTGGCGCACTTCTTCCATCTGGCCGCGCAGCGTGTCGCACAGCTTTTCCACCACCTTGGCGGTGAAGCGGATGCCCAGCAGTTCGGCCGAGATGGCTTCCTGCGAGGCCACGTACACCTTGGAGCCGTAGCCGCCGGCCGCCTTGCGCATTTTCTCGAAATGGCTTTCGATGGTGGCGAACTTTTCCAGCGCCGCCACCTTCATCTGCGCCAGCTGCTCGGTCGAGTAACCCGCGGCGGCGCCGCCGCCGGCATCATCTTCCTCTTCTTCCTCGACCTCGTCTTCCTCGTCTTCGTCGTCCGACCCCGCCGCCACCACCGGCGCGGCGACCATGTCGTTCGGATCGACAAAGCCGTCGACCACGTCGTCCACCTTCATCTCGTCCGACTCGATGCGGCCGGCCAGCGCCAGGATTTCCGCGATGGTGGTCGGGCAGGCCGAGATGGCCTGGATCATGTCCTTCAGACCTTCTTCGATACGCTTGGCGATTTCGATCTCGCCTTCGCGCGTCAGCAGCGCCACCGCGCCCATTTCACGCATGTACATGCGCACCGGGTCGGTGGTGCGGCCGAAGTCGGAATCCACGGTCGACAGCGCGGTGGCGGCGGCCGCCTCCACCTCGTCGTCCGAGGTCACGGTGGCGACGTTATCGCTCAGCAGCAGCGCTTCCGCATCGGGCGCACGCTCGTAGATGGCGATGCCCATGTCGTTGAAGGTGGCGATGATGCCTTCGATCGCTTCCGGATCGATGATGTTTTCCGGCAGCTGGTCGTTGATCTCGGCGTAGGTCAGGAAGCCGCGCTCGCGGCCCTTGTTGATCAGGTTCTTGATCTGGACGCGGCGTTTTTCCAGTTCCTCGGCCGAGGCTTTCGGGTCGACGCCACCCAGGATATCGCCCTTGGCGCGGCGTTCGCGCGCCTTGCTGGCCGCCTTCATCTCGGCGCGCTCGACCGCGTTCAGCGCGGCGATCTCGTCGTTCTCCGGCATGAATTCGGACGGCTTGCGGCCGCGGCGGCCCGGCACTTTCACGCCCGGCAGCTGGTAGCCCGAGGTGTCGATCGAAGCCAGCGTGGCCGCGTCGGTGACCTGGTTGACGGCCGGCGCGGCGGTGCCCGGGACGACGGCGGGCGCCAGCTCGACCTTGGCCTTGACCACTTTCGATTTCGGCGCGGCTTTCACGGCCACGGCCGGCGCGTCGGCTTCCGCTGCGGCGGCTTGCGCCAGCGCTGCCTTGCGGCTGGCCTTGACCACCACCTTGACCGCCGGCGCGTCGGCCGCGTCGGCCACTGGCGCCTCGACGGCGGCCTCAGCCGTGTCGGCCACGACCGGCGCCGGCTGTTCCAGCGCGACGTCCAGGCTGTCCACCGCCTCCGCCGTGGCGGCCAGGCGGGTTTTCTTTTTGACTACCGTAACTTTGCTCGCTGCCTCTTGTGCATTATCGATCACATAAGATAAAGTCGTCTTCGGCACCACCAGCGGCGCGGCGCTGGCACGGGTTGGCTTCTTGACGGACAACGTTAAAGTTTTCGGCGTTTTTGTCATTAAAAATCTCACTATGCGTATTCGGCAGAAATTACAAAAAAGCTGGCCCCGCGCCGACCGCTGAAGGTGCGCAAGGGGCGAAAATGTTGTAATTTAGCTGACGATTATCTGCGGAATAAAAAAAGCCCGCTTCCAGCCACGGGCTTGTTTCTGTTTTCAGGGAAGAACGAGGAGAGGGCAAATAAGAAGGGCATCCGCCCCCTGTCAAACCATCTGAATCGCATCCTGTACTACACCGTGCTACTGTAGTGCGTCGGCTATTATACACAATTCGGCCCGTGCACGCACGTCCGGCCTCTCCCGCAAGCATGAGCATTTCGACACAGTGGTCGAAAAGGCACTGCAATCCTGTGGTCAGCATGATATTCTTACGGCTCTTGCTTAACCTATGAAGTCGATGAACACTAGCACCACCACCCAGCCTGAGGCCGTCGAGCCAGCCACCGCTGCCGCCGCCCCAACTGCCGCGCCCACCCCGCGCGCCCTGCTGAAACAGCTGCAAACCCAATTCCCGGCCTTCCGCGACTTCCTGCCCCTGTCGATCGGCATCGACAAGCAGCTGCTGGCCGTCATGCCCGAGCTCGACCGCAAAACCATGCGCACCGCGCTGGGCATCCACACCGGTTCGCTGCGCTACCTGAAAGTCATGGAAAAAGCCAAGGTGCGCCACAACCTGGACGGCACCCCGGGCGCCGAAGTGACCGACACCCACCGCGCCCACGCCACCGAGGTCCTGAAGGAACGCTACAAGAAGGAAGCCGAGCGCAAGAAAGCCGAGCGCGACGCCAAGGCCGCCGAGGAAGCCGCGCGCGTGCGCGCCGACAAGCTGAACCAGCTGGCGGCCAAGTTCTCGCGCAAGGGCTGAGTTGGATCCATCGTTGGAGCCATCGACGGCCGGCACCGCGGCAGAGGATGACCTGCCGCCCTATCCCGGCATAACCATCGCCGACGTGCAGCTGGTGGCGACGCCGGACCAAGCCGTCGCCGCGCGCGACGCCCTGCTGGCCTGCGACGCCATCGGCTTCGACACCGAATCCAAGCCCACCTTCACCAAGGGCGAAGTGTCGACCGGGCCGCACCTGATCCAGTTCGCCACCGATACCCGGGCCTACCTGTTCCAGATCGGCGCCCGCACCGACGAGCACACGCTGGCGGTGCTGCGCGCCATCCTGGAGCCGACCGCGCCGCTGAAGGTCGGCTTCGGCCTCAGCGACGACGTCAAACGCCTGCACGCCAAGCTCGACATCCGCGCCGCCGGCGTGGTCGACATGGGCGTGGTGCTGCGCACGCCTGGCCAGCGCAACGACCTCGGCGCGCGCAGCGCCGTGGCGAAATATTTCGGCCAGGCGCTGCAGAAATCCAAGAAAATCTCCACCACCAACTGGGCGCTGCCGCGCCTGAACGAAAAGCAGCTGCTGTACGCGGCCGACGACGCTCAGGTGGCGCTGCGCGTGTATCGTCGCTGGCTGGACCTCGGCAATAAATTGCCCTCCCTCAAACCGGTGAAGTTGCCGAAGTCAGCCAAAACCGGTATATCCTAGTCACGCGGCCGCCCTGCGCCGTCTGCATAAGGAGAGGTATGAGGACAGTATCCGCCTTGAGACTGAGCGCAACGCTGCTGCTGGCCGGCCTGGCCACGCCGATCCTGGCGCCGGCGGCGGCCCTGCCCGACACGCTGGAACAGCGCATCGCCGCCTGCCTGGCCTGCCACAGCGTGAAGGAACGCGGTGACGCCTACTTCCCGCGCATCGCCGGCAAGCCGGCCGGCTACCTGTACAACCAGCTGCGCAATTTCCGCGACGGCCGCCGCCATTACCCGCTGATGAGCTACATGGTCGAGCACCTGCCCGACGCCTATCTGCGCGAGATCGCCGATTACTTCGCCGCCCAGCATCCGCCGTACGCCGCCGCCTCGGCCGGCAGCGCCGACCGCGCCACCGACGCCCAGCTCACGCGCGGCGAAGCGCTGATCAGGCAGGGCGATCCCGCCAAAAAAGTCCCGGCCTGCGTGGCCTGCCACGGCAGCGCGCTCACCGGTGTCGAGCCCGCCATTCCCGGCCTGCTCGGGCTGCCGAGCGACTACATCAACGCCCAGTTCGGCAACTGGAAAAACAGGTCGCGCCGCGCCGCCGCGCCCGACTGCATGGCCGACATCGCCGCGCGCCTGAGCGAGAACGACATCGCCTCGTTGTCCGCGTGGCTGGCGCGCCAGCCGCCCGACGCCGCCGCCCGACCGGCGGCCAGCCTGCCGCAAGCGTCGCCGCTGCGTTGCGGCAGCATGGAGGCGAGCCAATGAAACGCCTGGCCGACACCTTCCGCCCACTGCTGCTGACTTTGCTGGCGGCCCTGATCATCATCGCCGGTTTGCTGGCCCACCAACTGTGGGGCAATGGCGATCCCGGCCTCGCCACCGGCGCCACCGGCGCCACCGCGCAACTGGCGCCGCCGGCGACTGCCTGGCCTGCCACACCACGCGCGGTGGCCAGCCCTACGCCGGCGGCCGCGCGCTGCAGACGCCGTTCGGCGCCGTGATCGCACCCAACATCACCTCCGACCGCGCGACCGGCATCGGCGCCTGGAGCGCGGACGATTTCTGGCGTGCCCTGCACCACGGCAAGGCCCGGGATGGCCGCCTGCTCTACCCGGCTTTCCCCTACAACAATTACACCCACATCAGCCGCGACGACAGCGACGCGCTGTACGCCTACTTCCAGAGCGTGCCGGCGGTGAACCAGCCCAACCAGCCGCATCAACTGCGCTTCCCCTACAACCTGCAAATCGCGCTGGCGGCATGGCGTGTGCTGTACTTCTACCCCGAAGTATTCAAGCCGGAAGCCAGGCAGTCGGCGGAATGGAATCGCGGCGCCTACCTGGTGCAGGGGCTGGGTCATTGCAGCGCCTGCCACAGCGCACGCAATCCGCTGGGCGCCTCGGAAGGCGAAGGCCTGTCGGGCGGCATGATCCCGGCCCAGGGCTGGTACGCGCCTTCGCTGAACGCCGGTGCCGAGGCGGGCCTGGGCGACTGGCAGCCGGAACACATCGCGGCCCTGCTGAAGACCGGCGTGTCGCCGCGCGCCACCGTGTTCGGGCCGATGGCGGAAGTGGTGAAAAACAGCCTGCAATACCTGAACGACAGCGACATCCAGGCGATGGCGGTGTATTTGAAATCGCTGCCGGCCGACGATGCCGGCAAGGACTTCGAGCGTTCGAAAAATACCGAAGCGGTGGCGTTCCTGGAGGCGGGAGCCAGGCTGTATGAACACCATTGCGCCGACTGCCACGGCGCCGACGGCGCCGGTCAGCCGCCCGGCTATCCGCCGCTGGTCGGCAACCGCGCGCTGACCATGGACAGCGCGGTCAATCCCATCCGCATCGTGCTGAACGGCGGCTTCGCGCCGGGCACGGCCGGCAACCCGCGTCCTTACAGCATGCCGCCGTTCGGGCACCTGCTGAACGATACGGAAACCGCCCAGGTCGTGTCCTACCTGCGCAGCGCCTGGGGCAACAATGCGCCGCCGGTCAGCGGCGCCGAGGTGAACCGCTACCGCGCGATTCCACTCGATTAAGGCGCGATTGATGCACGATTGATGCGCGATTGATGGGCGATGGGCTTGGGCCGGGCGCCGCTCAGCGGTCGCCCAGGCCGATGCGGTTGGTGGAAGCGTTACGCGCGTCGTCGAGACCGATCTTGTTTTCGGCCAGCAGTGCGCGCAGCGAGGTGTTCATGGTGTGGCAGCCCGCCCCCGGTCTGGTTTCCATCCACTCGCGCAGCGCCGACACCTGGCCGGCCGCGATCATGCTGGTGACTTCCGGGTTGTTGGTCAGGCACTCGGTGGCCAGGTAATAGCGTTCGCCCTGGGTGGCCGGCAGCAGCGCCTGGCACAGCACGCCGCGCAGCGCATGCGCCAGCGCCTGGGCCTGCGGCTCGGCGTTGCCGAGCAGGCGCAGCATTTTCTGCAGGCCCAGCTCGGTCGAACGCGCGTGCAGCGAGGCCAGCACCAGCGGACCGGATTCGGCCAGCGCCAGCGCTTCCTGCGCCGTCTGCGCGTCGCGGATTTCGCCAATGACGATCACGTCCGGCCGCTCGCGCAGCGCGTCGAGCGCGCCCAGGTAAAAGCTTTCGACGTCGCCGTCGAAGCCGACCTCGCGCTGGGTGATCACGCACTGGCGCTGCGGAATCAGGGTCTCGACCGGATCTTCGATCGTGATGATGTGGCCGGAGCGGTGCTTGTTGATCTCGTCCAGCATCGAGGCGATGGTGGTCGACTTGCCCTGGCAGGTGTCGCCGATGATCAGCACCAGGCCGTTGGTCAGGCGGGCGAAATGCTGCTCGTGCTGATTCAGGCCCAGCTTGGCCAGCGGCATCGGTTCCTTGGGAAAGCGGCGCACCACGCAGCCGAGCCGCTTGCGGCCCTGGAAGCTGAAGCAGTTGGCGCGGATGCGCGCCGTGTGCAGATCGACCGCGCGGTCGAAGGCGCGGTCCTGGATACGCTCGGCCCAGTTCGGTTCGACCACCTCGAAGAATTCCTGCAATTCCTCGCGCGTGATCGGCGAGTCGGTGACCGCCACCAGCCCCTTCGGCTGGCGCAGCATCAGCGGCGAGTTCTGGTGGATCAGGATATCGCTGAAAATCAGCTTGGAGTTGAGCAGGTGCAGGATCTGTTCGACCAGGGTGCCGAAGACCGGATGATCTTCGTTCTCGATGTAGCTCAGGGTGCGAATTTGCGACGATTGATAGTGTTCCATCTCTGCTCGGATCTCCGGTGGGTCTGGCCGATTATAAGAGGAAAACTTGCAAGGTCGAAACTTTTTTCAGTCCATCAGCTTGGGATAGCGGAAGCCGTTGCGTAAATCCATACTGTAGCGTTCGCGGCCCTCGGTCACCAGCACATGCTCGGGCGGTTCGGCGCCGGCCAGGGCGCGGTAAAAGAACGGCAAGCCTTCGGATTTGCGTATCAGTTCGTCGCTGCGTTCATAGACGTTGGGGCAGCCGAAGTCGGCCAGCAGCGCCTGCACGATCGGTACTTTCCAGGCATCGACGGCGGCCGACTGGAACTGGCAGATCAGGTAGCCGGCCTTGCCGCCCCAGCTGTCGACCAGCAGGCCCGGCAAGCCATCCTCGTCGCCACGGATCAGCGGCACGATGTCATTGGGGCCGGCCGCCCGCAGGCTGGCGGCGCGTTTCTCGATGGCGGCGCGCACGCGCCGCTTCATCAGCGCGTGATCGACCGGCTCGTCCTGCTTAAAGCTCCAGACGCGGGCGCGGACCTCGGACAGCGGATTCCAGGCCGCGCGGGCCAGGAACTGGCGCGACGAGGTCTGCACCACGGCGGTCGTGCCGGGCTTGTTCTTTTCGTTCGGGCGGCCGTCGACGCGCTCGATCATGGTGGCATAAATCAGGATGTCGCCGGACAGCAGGCGCTTTTCCTTGCCTTGTTTGATGGTAATGGTCAGCATAGCCGTCATGATACAGGATGCACCGCCTGTTCCCGGCTCAGCGCATTCTGGGCCGCCCAGGCTGCAATCCGTCGCACGCGGCTGGGTGCTGGCCAACGCGCTGGGTAAGATGCCAGCATAGACAACCCATCAGGAGAGCATCATGACCAGCCGCCGCATCGTTTCCACCCTGTTCCTCGCCACCGGCCTGCTGGCCGCCGCCGCGCCGTTCGTCATCGTGCAGGCCGGCCCGTTGAGCTGGATGGGCGGCGGCGAGCGCGTGCAGGGCAGCGGCAAGATTGTCAAGCAGACGCGCGAGGTCGGCCATTTCAGCGGGTTGTCGATCGGCGTCAGCGGCGACGTCGACATCCGCACCGGCAATACCGAAAGCATCACCATCGAAACCGACGACAACATCCAGCCGCTGATCGAAACCGTGGTGGAAAACGGCACCCTGCGCATCCACCCGCTGCGCAACAACCTGCATCTGGATACCCGCAACATGAAAATCGTGGTGCAGGCGCGCTCGCTGAACAAGCTGTCGATCGGCGGCTCCGGCACCGTCACCGCCGACAAGCTGCAGGGCGAAAACCTGAAAATCGATGTCGGCGGCTCCGGCTCGATCAGCGTCGGCCAGGTGCAGAGCGAGGCCGTGGCCATCGCCCTGGGCGGCAGCGGCAGCCTGAAGGCGGCCGGCAACACCGAGCGCCTGCAGGTGTCGATCGGCGGCTCGGGCCGGGTGCAGGTCGGCCAGCTGCAGGCGCGCGACGCCGTGGTCAGCATCGGCGGCTCCGGCCAGGCCACCGTGTGGGCGCAAAAATCGCTGAACCTGAGCGTGGCCGGCTCGGGCGACGTCAACTACTACGGCGACCCGCAGATCAGCAAAAGCATCATGGGCTCGGGCACCATCAAGCGCCTGGGTGGCGCGCCAAACTGAGCTCTTTCGCACGGAACCGGCGAATTTCTGGCAAAGTAGAGGGTGATCGCGCGCCGCCCAGGCGCGGCAACATTCTTTACATGAACCGGAGATTCCCCGAATGACCACCACCAGCTACCCAGACGTCCGCCTGTTGATCGCCAACGAATGGACCGAAGCCACCGGCGGCAAGACCATCCCGGTGCTGAATCCGGCCACCGGCAAGCCGATCGGCACCGTGGCGCACGCCAGCACCGCCGACCTCGACCGCGCGCTGGCCGCGGCGCAAAAAGGTTTCGAAGCGTGGCGCAAGGTGCCGGCGTTCGAGCGCGCCGCCGTGATGCGCCGCGCCGCCGCGCTGCTGCGCGAACGCGCCGACCACATCGCCCGCCTGCTGACCCAGGAACAGGGCAAGCCGCTGGCCCAGGCCCGCGCCGAAGCCATGGCCGGCGCCGACATCATCGACTGGTTCGCGGCCGAAGGCATGCGCGTGTACGGCCGTATCGTGCCGTCGCGTAATCCGGCGGCGCAGCAACTGGTGCTGAAGGAACCGGTCGGTCCGGTCGCCGCCTTCACGCCGTGGAACTTCCCGATCAACCAGGTGGTGCGCAAGCTGGCCGCCGCGCTGGCCACCGGCTGCTCCTTCCTGTGCAAGGCGCCGGAAGAAACCCCGGCCTCCCCTGCCGCGCTGTTCCAGTGCTTCGTCGACGCCGGCGTGCCGGCCGGCGCGGTCGGCCTGGTGTTCGGCGATCCGGCCGAGATCTCCAGCTATCTGATTCCGCACCCGGTGATCCGCAAGGTCACCTTCACCGGCTCGACCCCGGTCGGCAAGCAACTGGCCGCGCTGGCCGGCGCGCACATGAAGCGTGTGACCATGGAGCTGGGCGGCCATGCGCCGGTGATCATCGCCGACGACGCCGACGTCAAGCTGGCGGTGGAAGCCACCGGCGGCGCCAAGTTCCGCAACGCCGGCCAGGTGTGCATCTCGCCGACCCGCTTCCTGGTCCACAACGGCATCAAGGAGGAGTTCACGCGCGCGCTGGTGCAGCACGCGGAAAGTCTGCAACTGGGCAACGGCCTGGTCGAAGGCACCACCCTGGGGCCGCTGGCCAACCCGCGCCGCGTCGCCGCCATGAGCAAGTTCGTCGATGACGCGCGCGCCAAGGGCGCCAAGGTCGCCACCGGCGGCGAGCGCGTCGGCAGCGAGGGCAACTTCTTCGCCCCGACCATCCTGGCCGACGTGCCGCTGAATGCGGAAGTGTTCAATGACGAGCCGTTCGGCCCGATCGCGGCGGTGCGTGGCTTCGATACGCTGGACGAGGCAATTGCCGAAGCCAACCGTCTGCCGTTCGGCCTGGCCGGGTACGCGTTCACCCGTTCGATCAAGAACGCGCATCAGCTGATGCACAACGTCGAAGTCGGCATGCTGTGGCTGAACCAGCCTGCGACACCGAGCGCCGAAATGCCGTTCGGCGGCGTCAAGGATTCCGGCTACGGTTCGGAAGGCGGTCCGGAAGCGCTGGAAGCCTACCTCAACACCAAGTCGGTCTCGCTGCTGGGCGTATAAGCGTCAATGGCTCCCGGCAAATAACTGCCGGGGGCTGGCGCCAGCGATTAACGACTTGATCCAGGCGCGGAGCTGGCTGTTGTCGGCTTGCGCGATTTGGGTCGTCACCTCGCCAGTCAGGCCGGCCTGGGCCAGCACGTCGCGCAACACTTCTTCCAGCGCCAGCCGTTCGCCTTCCTGTCGCCCCTGTTGCAGCCCAGCCTTCATGGCATCCTCGTTCGGCTTGAGCATGCGCTCAAAAAACTCGTCGGTAAATACCTCACTGGGCTTGAATTTTCTCTCTGATTTCATGGTCGCATCCTCCTCTAGGTCCATGTCGGCACTGTGGAAATCATCCTGCATGATGAAGCGGCACCAGCGTATCAGGCTGGCCCGAGCCGGGTCCAGATCAGGCCGTCTTATGCGATCAGCAAACGCAGCGGCGGCGGCATCGAACGCCTCCCTGGTTCGCGCGTGCAGGAGACTGAACAACAAGCCGACTATATTGCCGCGTACGCCATCGTGATGTTGATCGATCAGAAGGTATCGCTGTCGTGGCTGATAATGCTCCAGCCCCTCGGGCGGCGCCAGCATCAGATCGCCTAACTCGCGCTGGCCGCCCGCCAGGCGCGGCGGCCGTGATACAGCACGATCGGCAACACCGGCGGCAGCTTGCCGTACTTGCTCAATTTATGCTGCGCCAGCAGATCCTGATATAGCAGGCCAACGTACACCTGCATACGCAGCGCCATCCATTTGTCAGGGCGTGACTGAAACTCCAGCAGGATATAAACATACACCCACTCACCGCCTATCCGCGCACGCCACACCACATCCTCATGGCGCGCTTTGCCGTGGTCGCTGGCCTAGCTGGCATTGACACGCTCGAACGCTTCCACCTGCAACGATTGCGCCCATTCCGCCGACAAAAAACCAGCCACCAGATCGCGCACGATTTCCGGATGCGAGAACAACTGCTTGTAAAGCACATCGCTGCGGGTAGCCATGCAGAAAATTCTAGCCTTGGCTTGCATTGCCGAGTACGCTAGGGACCGAGCTCGGTTTGGCGCTCCTCAATAAAATATCACCTCAGGGAGAAGTTCTTGAAAGCGATCGTCTCATCCATCCTGCTGTGCGCCGGCGCTGCCGCCGCTGCCGCCGACGTGCCCGCCACCATCGCCGTCAAGGCCGCTCACATGGTCGACGTGCGCAACGGTACTTTGATCGACAACGCCGTGGTGCTGATCAGCGGCGAGCGCATCACCGCAGCCGGCAGCAAACTGGCGATTCCGGCCGGCGCCCAGGTCATCGACCTCGGCGACAAAACCCTGCTGCCCGGCCTGATCGACGCGCACACCCACCTGACCAACGACCCGCAGGACGCCGGCTACGGCATTGTCGCCAAATCCATCCCGCGCGTGACGCTGACCGGCGCCCGGAACGCCCGCGTGACCTTGCAGGCCGGTTTCACCACCGTGCGTGACGTCGGCGCCGACGGCTATGCTGACATCGGCTTGCGCGACGCCATCAATGACGGCGACGTGCCCGGCCCGCGCATCCTCGCCTCCGGACCGCCGCTGGGCATCACCGGCGGCCACTGCGACGACACCCTGCACGCCCCCGAATACAAGGCCGTCTCGCTGGGCGTGGCCGACGGGGTCGCCGAAGCGTTGAAAGTCACCCGCCGCAACATCAAATACGGTGCCGACGTGATCAAGATCTGCGCCACCGGCGGCGTACTGTCGTTCGGCGACGACCCGCGCGCCTCGCAATACACGCTGGACGAACTGAAAGCCATCATCGGCGACGCGCACCGTCTGGGCCGCAAAGCCGCCGCCCACGCGCATGGCGGCGACGGCATCAAGCTCTCGGTGCTGGCCGGTATCGACTCGATCGAACACGGCTCGTACATCGACGACGAAGGCATCAAACTGATGAAGGAACATCGCACCTACCTGGTGCCGACCCTCTACCTGGGCGACTGGCTGATCGAAAACGCCGACGCCATCAAGCTGCCCAAGCCGCTGCTGGAAAAAGCCAAAGTGGTGCTGCCGGCGGCGCGCGCGAACATCGGCAAGGCCATCAAGGCCGGCGTACCGATCGCATTCGGCACCGACGCCGCCGTCTACCCGCACGGCCTGAACGCGCGCGAATTCAGCGTCCTCGTCAAACTGGGCATGACGCCGGCGCAGGCGATCCGCACCGCCACCGTCAATGGCGCCGACCTGCTGGGCTGGAGCGACAAGATCGGCAGCATCGAGGCCGGCAAATATGCCGACCTCATCGCCGTCGACGGCCAGCCGCTGAAGGACGTCAAAACCCTGGAGCAAGTCCAGTGGGTGATGAAAGGCGGCGCCGTCGTGAAATAAAGTCGGCTCTGACCCCGAGCTTAGTGGTGGCTGTGGCTGTTGGCTGCGGCGGGCAAGACGTCGAGCGCCGGCGCCGGGGCTTTCATATTGTCGCCGGCGATCTGGTCCCAGGCCACGCTGATGTTGCCGCATTGCTGGACGACGCGGAAATACAGCTTGCCCGGCTGGTCCGGCAGCTTGGTCTGGATCACGAATTCGTCGAAATAGGCGTCCGGCAGCTCGCCGCCGCTCCAGCTGATTTCATGCAGGGCACCGCTGTCGGTGATGGCGATTTTCCAGCCCGGCTTGGGCATGGGCTTGGCGTGACCGGCGCCTTCCGGCAGCGTGATGGTGAGGCCGGTGGTGGCCTTGCCGTCACAGCCGTGGCCGACGCGGAAGGCCAGCTTCTGGTAGCTGCCCGCATTGCCGGTGCTCTGGTCCAGCGTCACGTGGGCCTGGGCGGCGGCGGCTGTCAACCACAACAGCGGAAACAATTTCTTCATCGGTGACTCCTGATCAGGTCAACGCTCGGATTTTAATACTTCGCGGCCGACTTCCACCGTGGTGCTGCCGTCGGTCAGCCAGATCTGGCCGTCCTGGATCGTGCACTGCAGCTGCATGGTGCGCTGGGCCATCTTGCCCAGTTGCTCGGTGGCCTCGGCCGGCAGGTCGACCACGGTCAGGTTCTTGCAGCGCTCGACCTTGTTGGCCAGGCCTTTCCACCAGATGTGACTGGTGGCGGAATAGCTGTAGACGTACACGTGTTCCGAACGGCCGCAGGCTTTCAGGATCACTTTCTCGTCCGGCTGGCCGACTTCGATCGACAGTTCGATCGCGCCGGTCAGGTCCTTTTGCCACAGGTCCGGTTCTTCGACGTCGAACAAGCCCTTGGTGAAGGTCAGCGCCTCGTTGGCGTGGATGGCGAACGCGATCAGGCGCACCATCATGCGTTCGTCGGTCTCGGACGGATGGCGCGCCATCGTCAGCTGGTGGGTTTCGTAGTAATTGCGGTCCATGTCCGCAATCGACAGTTCTGCTTTATAAATTGTTGCTTTGAGGGCCATCTGTAACTCTTATTTAAATACGACGGTCTTGTGACCGTTCTGCAGCACACGGTGCTCGACAAACCATTTCACCGCCCGCGCCAGCACCACGCACTCGACGTCGCGGCCGATTGCCGACAGCGTCTCGGCATCCATCGAATGGTCGACGCGCTCGACGTCCTGCTCGATGATCGGACCTTCATCCAGATCGCCGGTGACGAAGTGCGCGGTGGCGCCGATCAGCTTGACGCCGCGGTGATGCGCCTGCGCATACGGCTTGGCGCCCTTGAAGCTCGGCAGGAAGGAATGGTGGATATTGATCGCCTTGCCCTTCAGCGCTTCGCACAGGCCCGGCGACAGGATTTGCATGTAACGCGCCAGCACCACCAGGTCGATCTTGTGGGTTTTGATCAGCTCGATAATTTTGGCTTCCTGCGCCAGCTTGTCTTCCAGCGGTGCGCCGGTGGCCAGCGGCAGGTGGTGGAACGGGATATTGTAGCTGGCCGCCAGCTGGTAGAAGTCCATGTGATTCGACACGATGGCCGGGATCTCCACCGGCAGCAGGCCGCTCTTGTAGCGGAACAGCAAATCGTTCAGGCAGTGGCCGATCCTGGACACCATCAGCATCACGCGCGGCTTGTAATGGGCGTCGCGCATTTCCCAGCTCAGCTGCATGTCTTCCGCCAGCAGGCCGAAGTCGGCGCGCAACAGATCGTCGTTGATCGTGCTGTCTTCACGCGCGAAGTGCACGCGCATGAAGAACAGCTGCGATTCGCTGTCGCCGAACTGGGCGGAATCGATGATGTTGCAACCATGGTCCGCCAAAAAGCCCGATACGCGATGAACGATGCCGCGCTGGTCCAGGCAAGAGAGGGTCAGAATGTACTCGGGATTGCTCATGACTGCCGTGAGGAAGTGGGACAAAAGATGTCTATTGTCTCACGGCTGGCCAGGGTTGACAAAAAATCGAGCAGCGTTTCCCTAAGCAAACTTCAGCCAGCGCGAGCCCTGGCGGTGGCTTTCCATCACCGCTTGCATGAAGCGCAGGCCGGCGACGCCGTCGTCCACGTCCGGCATGTCGCGCGCCGATTGCGGCACCGTCTGCCCCGCGTCGAGCGCGTGGATCTGCGCCGCCGCATCACGATACAGCTGCGCGAACGCTTCCAGATAGCCTTCCGGATGACCGGACGGCACCCGCGTGGCCGACACGGCCGCCGCGCTGCGCACCCGGCCGCGCGTCAGGCGCTGCGCGCAACCGCCCTGCGGCGTCAGCCACAGTTCGTTCGGGTTTTCCTGATCGAAGCTGAGGCTGGCCTTGGTGCCGAACACACGCAGGCGCAGGCCGTTTTCGCAGCCGGTCGCCATCTGGCTGCTCCACAACATGCCGCGTGCGCCGTTCGGATAGCGCAGCATCACCTGCACATGATCGTCCAGCACGCGATTGGGGGTGAACGCGTGCAGCTCGGCCAGCACCTGATCCGGCTGGATGCCGCTGACATAGCCGGCCAGATGATGGGCGTGGCTGCCGATATCACCCAGACAGCCGTTCGGACCGGCGCGCCGCGGATCGTTGTGCCAGTTGTTGCGCTGGAATTCTTCGCTCTGATTGGCGGCCTCGGCCAACCAGTCCTGCGCGTACTCCACCTGCACCAGCCGCACTTCGCCGATCTCGCCGGCGGCGACCATGGCGCGCGCGTGGCGCACCATCGGATAGCCCGCGTAGACGTGGGTCAACGCGAACACCTTGTTTTGCCGGCGCGCCAGGGCCGCCAGCGCCTCACCCTCGGCCAGCGATATCGCCAGCGGCTTGTCGCAGATGACGTGGATGCCGGCTTCCAGAAAGGCGGTCGCCATCGGCGCGTGCAGATAATTCGGGGTGACGATGGCCACCGCGTCGATGCCGTCCGCCCGCGCCGCCTCCACGCGTGCCATGGCCTGGTAGTCCGCATAGCTGCGCGCCGGGTCCAGCCGCAGACCGGCGGCGCTGGCCGCCGCGCGCTGCGCATTGCCGGACAGGCTGGCCGCGACCAGTTCATAGCAATCGTCCAGCCGGCCGGCGATGCGGTGCACGGCGCCGATGAAGGCTCCCTCGCCACCGCCCACCATGCCCAGCCTTAGTCGTCGTGCTACCGCCATCTCAGTTCTCCAGTCCCATCAGTGCGCGCACCTGGCGCAGGTCGGCGCCGCTGCCGGCGAAATCGTCAAAGGCCCGCTCGGCCACGCGGATGATGTGGCTGCGGATGAAGTCCGCGCCTTCGCGCGCGCCGTCTTCGGGATGCTTGAGCGCGCACTCCCATTCGAGCACCGCCCAGCCGGGGTAATCGTATTGCGCCATTTTCGAGAAGATGGCCTTGAAATCGATCTGCCCGTCACCCAGCGAGCGGAAGCGCCCTGCCCGCTGCGTCCAGCCCTGATAACCGCCGTAGACGCCCTGCCGCCCGTCCGGCCTGAACTCGGCATCCTTGACGTGAAACGCCTTGATGCGCTCATGGTAAATGTCGATGAAGGCCAGGTAATCCAGCTGCTGCAGCACGAAGTGGCTGGGATCGTACAGAATGCTGGCGCGCTGGTGGCCGCCCACCGCGTCGAGAAAACGTTCGAAGGTGACGCCATCGTACAGGTCCTCGCCCGGATGCAGCTCGTAGCACAGGTCGACGCCGGCATCCTCGAAGGCGTTCAGGATGGGCAGCCAGCGCCGTCCCAGTTCCGCAAACGCTTCCTCCACCAGCCCGGCCGGACGCTGCGGCCACGGATACAGATAAGGCCAGGCCAGCGCGCCGGAAAAGCTGGCGTGCGCGGTCAGCCCCAGCCGGCGCGAGGCGCGCGCGGCGCGTTGCAGCTGGTCGGTCGCCCAAGCCTGGCGCGCCGCCGGATTGCCCCGCACCTGCGCCGCGGCGAAGCCGTCGAACAGCGCATCGTAGGCCGGATGCACCGCCACCAGCTGTCCCTGCAGATGGGTTGACAGCTCGGATATCTGCAAGCCGTGCGATGCCAGCAGACCGCTGATATCGTCGCAATACGCCTGACTGTCGGCCGCCAGTTCGAGGTCGAACAACCGCTTGTCGCACGGCAGCTGGATGCCCTGGTAGCCCAGCCCCGCGGCCCAGCCGGCCAGGTTGGCCAGGTTGTCGAACGGGACGTCATTGCCCATGAACTGCGCCAGGAAGATGGCCGGCCCCTTGATGGTTTTCATGCTCGGCTCCTGTCAGTAAGGCGAATCGGCGAAATAGAATTGCTTGGCGTTGTCGCGCGTGATCAGCGTCGACGGGATGATGGTCTTGGCCGGCAGCGCTTCGCCTTTCAGGCGCGCGGTGGCGGTCATCTTGATGGCGTCGTAAATGAACTTCGGCGAGTACGAAACATCTGCCTGCACCAGCTTGTCGCCATCGATGATCTTCTTGACCGCGCCCTTGGAACCGGCGCCGCCGAACACTTCCTTGATATCGGTACGCTTGGCTTGCTCGATGGCTTTCACCACGCCGATCGCCATGTCGTCATCGGCCGCCCACACCGCGTCGATCTGCTTGAAACGGGTCAGATAATCCTGCATGACCTTGAAGGCGTCGTCGCGATTCCAGTTGCCGTACTTGGTGTCCAGCACCTTGATGCCGGGATAAGCTTTCAGCGCGGCGTTGAAGGCTTCGATGCGCTCGTTGTCGAGCGTGCTCGGCATGCCGCGCAACACCACGATATTGCCCTTGCCGCCCAGCTTCTTGCCCAGGTACTCGGCCGGCAGCTTGCCGAAAGCGGTGTTATCGCCCGCCACGTAGGCATTCTGCGCGGACGGGTTGGTCAGGCCGCGGTCCACCACGGTGACATACACGCCCTTGTTCTTCAGCTGCGCCACCGGCTGCGTCAGCGAAGCCGATTCCAGCGGAAAGATCACCAGCGTATTGATCTTGTTCACCACCAGCATGTCCTGCAACTGGTTGGCCTGTTCCGGCGTGCTGGCCGCCGTCTTGATGATGACCTTCAGCGTGGGATTCGCGGCTTCCAGCTCCTTCTTGGCCTGGTTGGCCCACCAGACGATGCCGCCGGTGAAGCCGTGCGTCGCGGTCGGAATCGCCACGCCCAGCGTGACCTTTTCGGCCGCGACGGCGCCGCCGGCGACCAGCGCCAGCAGACAGGCGCCGGCAAGACGTTTCATCGAAATCATGTTGTTTCCTTTGTGTAGAAAGAGTTAGCGGCGGCCGCGCTGCATGAACGCGACGGCGATGATCACCACGCCCTGCACGGCGGCATTCAGGTGCACGCTGATGATGCTGGTCAGGTTGACGATGTTGCCGATCACGGACAGCAGGATTGCACCCACCACGGTGCCGAGGATGCGGCCCGAACCGCCCTTCAGCGAAGTGCCGCCGACCACCACGGCGGCAATCGCCTCCAGCTCCCACAGGATGCCGGTGGTCGGCGTGGCCGAGCCCAGGCGCGGCACGTACAGGATGGTGGCGATCGCCACGCAGACACCCAGCAGCAGATAAGTCCAGACCTTGACGCGGTCGACCCGGATCGCCGCGTAGCGCGCCACCTGCTCGTTGGAGCCGATGGCCTGCACATGCGCACCGAAGGCGGTGCGGTTGAGGATCACCGCGCCGCCGGCCGCCACCAGCAGGAAGATCCACACCGGGATGGGCACGCCCAGCACGCTCTGGTAGTAGACCGGGCTGTAGACATCGGCCACGCCGCTTTCCAGCGTCAGCGCGCCGCCGTCGGACAGCCAGGTCAGCGTGGCGCGGAAAATGCCCAGCGTTCCCAGCGTGACGATGAACGGTTCGATGCGGCCGCGTGTGACCAGCACGCCATGTGCGCCGCCCAGCACGCCGCCGAGCAGCAGCGCCAGCGCCACGCCCAGCAACACCGTCGCCATGGGGCCGAGCGGCTGGGCGGCGCCGGCCGCCGCGTTCATCAGCACGATCATGGCGCCGGCGATCAGCGCCGCCATCGAGCCGACCGACAGGTCGATGCCGCCGGAGACGATCACGAAGGTCATGCCGACCGCGATGATGCCGATGAAGGCGGTGCGCGTCAGCACGTTCATCAGGTTGTCGATGGTGGCGAAGTCGGGATTCAGCAGGCCGCCGGCGATGCACAGCAGGATCAGCGCCAGCACCGGGCCATAGCCACGCAGGCGCGTCAGCAGCGGTACAGCGAGCGGAAGTTTAGTGGTGAGTATCGGTGGCATGGGAAATCAATTCTTCTTCAGTGAGATGGTCGTGGTCCAGCACGGCCTGCAGCTGGCCGCCGCGCAGCACCGCCACGCGATGGCACAGGCCGATCAGTTCGATCAGTTCGGAGGAGATGACGATCACCGCCCTGCCCTCGGCCGCCAGGCGGTGGATCAAATGGTAGATATCGCGCTTGGCGCCGACGTCGACACCGCGCGTCGGCTCGTCCAGCACCACCACGCGCGGGTCGCTGTGCAGGTATTTGGCCAGCGCCAGCTTTTGCTGATTGCCGCCCGACAGCGAGCCGGCTTTGCAGTCGATGTCGCGCAGGCGGATGCCGAATCTGGCGATCGCCTGTTCGAGCGCGACACGGCCGCCCTTCAGGTCCAGCCAGGGGCGGGCATCGCGTTCCAGCGTCATCATGGTGAGGTTCTCGCGCAGCCCCAGGTTGACATGCAGACCCTTGCCCTTGCGGTCCTCGCTCAGATAGGTCAGGCCATGCCGCATGGCCTGGCGCGGGTTGCGGATGTCCACCGGCATACCGCCGATCTCGATCCGCGCCGAGGAACGCGCGCGCAAGCCGAGCAGCGCCTCGAACGCCTCGGTGCGGCCGGCGCCGACCAGGCCGCCGAAGCCGAGGATTTCGCCGGCGCGCACCGCGAAGCTCAGATCCCGCACCCAGCCCGGCGCGCTCAGCCCGTCCACCTTCAGCAGCACCGGCGCATCAGGTGCCGGCAGCTGCTTGGGCTGGAACATGTCGGACACTTCGCGCCCCACCATCAGGTTGGCCATCTGGTGGCGGTCGATATCGGCCGTCACGGCGCGGCTGACGAAGCGGCCGTCGCGCATCACCACCACTTCATCGGTATGCGCCTCCATTTCATCCAGCTTGTGCGAAATGTAGATGATGGTCACGCCTTCCGCCTGTAGCCGCGCCATCAGCGCGAACAGCTTGCGCGTTTCGCCGGCCGACAGGCTGGCGGTCGGCTCGTCCATGATCAACAGCCGGGCCTTGCGGCTCAGCGCCTTGGCGATTTCCACCAGCTGCTTTTCGGCCACGATCAGGTCGGCCACGCGGGTGTCGGGGCTGATGTCCAGCCCCACCTGCTGCAAACAGGCCGCGGCGGCGGCGCGCATGGCCTTGGCGTCCAGCAGCCCGCCGCGGCTGATCTCATGGCCGAGGAAAATATTCTGCGCGATCGTCAGATGCTCGGCCAGATTGAATTCCTGGTGGATCAGCGCGATGCCCAGCGCCTCGGCCTGGCGCGCGTCGGCAAAATGCCGTTCGACGCCATCGACCAGCAACTGGCCGCCGCTGGGCGCCTCGTAGCCGGCCAGGATTTTCATCAGGGTCGACTTGCCGGCGCCGTTCTCGCCCAGCAGGCCATACACGCGGCCCGCCTCCAGCGCGAAGTCGACCCCGTGCAGCACGCGCACCGGGCCGAATTCCTTGACGATGTGTTGAAAACGTACGGACAAACTCATGAACGTCCTTATTGCGCCGGCGTCTTGGCCAGCACCGCCTGCAAGCCGCGCATCGATGCCGCCACCGTTTCCAGCTGCCCCATGCCGTTCGGATATTCCTCCTGCTCGATGATGATCCACTCTGTGCCGCCGACCTTGCGTACCGCCTTGGTCAGGCCGACCCAGTCGGTGCGGTCCTGGCCGATGATGGGCGTGCCGCTCGCGCCCTTGGCGAACTTGGCCTTGAAGTGCGTGGTCACGGTGCGGCCAGGATATTTATCGACGTAATACACCGGATCCTGGCCAGCGTAGGTGGTCCAGCCCACGTCCTGCTGCAGGATGAAGTTGTTCGGCGTATTCTTCGCCAGCAGGTCCCAGTTGGTCTGGTCTTTCTGGCCCAGCATTTCCTGCTCGTGGTTGTGATAGCCGAGCTGCATTCCCTGCCCGGCCAGTTTGGCCGAGACGGCGCTCAGCTCCTTCGCCAGATCGGCCGATCCTTCCTTGCTGGCGCCGCGCTTGTCCATGGAGATGATCAGGCGATTGCAGCCCAGCGTGCGGTAGAAATCGGTGGTGGCCTTGAAATTGGCGGCATCCAGCTTATCCACGTGCATGTGCGCGCCCGCGCACTGCAGGCCGGTTTTCTTCATGAAAACGGCCAGACCGACCGGGTCCGACTGGTATTTGCCGAACTCGCCGGCAAACTCCACGCCCTGAAAGCCCAGCCCCGCCAGCTTGGTCAGCGTGCCCTCGAAGTCCTGCTTGATTTCATCCTTTACCGACCACAGCTGCACCGCCAGGCGCGGGCTGGTGGCCGCCTGGGAGGCCGTCGCGGCCAGCATCAGGGCCAGTGCCAGGGCATTGCGTTTGGTTGCGTTCATCGTCATTCCTTAAATAGTGCCAAGCTTGAGTTGATCGACTGCGTAGGCGCAGGCGCGGGCGGTGATCGCCATGAAAGTCAGCGACGGGTTTTGCCAGGCGCCGGAGCACATGCTGGCGCCATCGGTCACGAACAGATTGGGCACGTCGTGCGACTGGTTGTGGCCGTTCAGCATGGAGGTGCGCGGGTCGCGTCCCATGCGCGCCGTGCCCATTTCATGGATGGACAGGCCCGGCGCCCATTCGTCCAGCGGCTTGATGGATTTCCTGACGTCCTTGACGCCCAGCGATTCCAGGATGTTGGCGGCGGTATCGGCCATGTCTTCGCGCATCCTGTGATCGTTGTCCGAATAGGTACAGTCGATGTGCAACTGCGGCATGCCCCATTTGTCCTTTTTGGTCGGATGCAGGCTGACCATGTTTTCGTAGCGCGGCAGCATCTCGCCCTGGCCGGACAGGCCGAAGTGCCACGGCCCTGGCTTGCGTATCATGGCCTTGTAGTCCTTGCCGAAGCCGGGCCTGGAACCCCGCTCGTGCCAGCCCTCGCGCGAGGCGCCGCCCGACAGCGCATAGCCGCGCAGGAACTTGGGATGCTGGTCCACCACGTTGCGGAAACGCGGAATGTACGGCGCGGTCGGCCGGCGGCCCGAGTAATAATCGTTCTCGTAGCCTTCGACCCGGCCGTAGGCGCCGGCGGCGAACAGGTGGTCCATCAGGTAGTGGCCCAGCACGCCGGACGAGTTGCCCAGCCCGGTCGGGAACGCTTCGGAAGTCGAGTTCAGCAACACCTGCGTGCTGCCCAGGGTCGAAGCGCACAGGAACACCACTTTCGCATGGAACTCGCGCGTTTCCATGGTCTCCGCATCGATCACGCGCACGCCGGTGGCGCGGTTGGTCTTCGGGTCGTACAGCACGCTGTGCACGATGGCATTGGTGGCGATGCTCAGCCTTCCGGTGGCCGCCGCTGCCGGCAGGGTCGAACTCTGGGTCGAGAAATATGCTCCGAAGGAACAGCCGCGCTGGCACATGCTGCGCGCCTGGCAACTGCCACGGCCCAGCTCCAGTTGCGCCGCCGTCGGCTGGGTCAGGTGGGCGCAGCGGCCCATGATCATGCGCGCCGGCGCGAAGGCGGCGTCGAATTTCTTCTTCATGGCCGCTTCGACCGTGTTGAATTCGAACGGCGGCAGGAATTCGCTGTCCGGCAGCACCGCCAGGTTCTCGCGCGCGCCGCTGATGCCGACATGCTTTTCGACGTGGCTGTACCACGGCGCCAGGTCGGTGTAGCGGATCGGCCAGTCGACGCCGTGGCCATCCCTGGCGTTGGCGCCGAAATCGAGGTCGCTCCAGCGGTAGGACTGGCGCGCCCACATCAGCGACTTGCCGCCCAGCTGGTTGCCGCGTATCCAGCTGAACGGGCGGCCGTCCGGCGTGCTGTACGGCATGTCGCGGTCATTGTTGAAGAAGTGCTTGGTGTGGTCGTCGAAGGCATAGCACTTGCGCTGCTCGAAGAACTGCTCCCGCTGCAGCTTTTCATCGACCAGGCCGCGGTTCGGCAAGGTCCAGTCGTCGACGCCTTCGCCGATGTAGTCGCTGCGGTGCTCGACCGGGCGGCCGCGTTCGACCATCAGCGTGCGCAGGCCGCGCTCGCACAATTCCTTGGCGGCCCAGCCGCCGGTGATGCCGGAGCCGACCACGATGGCGTCGAACACCTCGGCGCTCTGCTTGATGTAGAAGGACGAAATCTGGCTCATGTCAGATGGCCCAGGTGCGGGTGGTGTCACGGACCGGGACATTGCCCTTGAACCCGCCGGGCACCGGCAGATAGGCCAGTTCGCGCGTGGCGCCGGCTTCCGAGGTGTAATACGCGAACAGGGTGTAGGACTTGAGCTGGCGGAAAAACCGCTGATCCTGCGCGCCGAACGGCGCCTTGCCGTCGTCCAGCGCATGCAGCAGCGCCACCTGCCGGCTGGCCGGCAGGGCGGCGAAGCGCTGGCCCGCCTGCGCATCGAGACGCGCCAGCCCGGCGAGGAAGTCACGCTGCTGCGCTTCGGTGCCGCAGGCCAGCAGCAGATGGCTGATGGTGCGGTGCGCGCCGACCGCCAGCGCGCCGGGCGTGTCGGTGGCCGGAATGATGTGATCGACCAGCACGCCGGTCAGCGCCAGCGCGTCGCCATTCAGCAGGCCGGGCGCCATCGACGGGTCGCTGGCCTGCGCCAGCGCCGCCAGGGCGTCGCCGGAGATTGCCACGCCAGTCAGCGCGGCCAGTTTGATGAGAGCGGCTCTGCGGCCGTGTGCCTCTCGTTCGGTATGCAACATGTCTCCTCCAGGAATCGATGCGTTCAACTGCTCCTTCGGACCGTCCCCACCCGCCCGGAGGCGATCAGGGACAGCTGATACTGTTTGGGCGTGATGCCGACCACGCTGCGGAAAATTTTGGTGAAATAGCTCTGTCCGCCGAACCCGGTGGCCAGCGCCACGCGCGCGATGCTCTGCGAGCTTGGCAGCAGACGGCAGGCTTCGTGGATCTTCATGCGCAGGATGTACTGCTTGGGCGTCAGCGAAAAATGCTGCTTGAACTTGCGCTCGAAGGTGGACAGCGACATGCACGACAGGCTGGCCAGGTGTTCGATGCTGATGTCCTCGGTCAGATGCGCCTGCAGGTATTCGATGCAGCTCTTGAACACGTGGAACGGCGCCATCGCCTCCTGCGAGCGCTCGGCGTCGCGGCTGAAGCCTTCCACGCCGACGATCTCGCCATGGCGGTCGCGCAGTGGCGCCTTGGTGGTGAACAGCCAGGTCAGCGCGCCGTTGTTGCCGTCGATGACTTCCAGCTTGTTCTTGACGGCCACGCCGCTGTCCATCACCTCCAGGTCGTCGGCGCGGATGCGGTCGGCGATATCGTGGCGGAAAAAGTCATGGTCGGAGCGGCCGATCACGCTGGCGACGCCGTGCTGCTGCTGCAGCAGCCGGTTGCCCCAGACAAACTGGCCGGCGCGGTTCTTGGCGAAATAATAGGTATCCTGCAGATCGTCGAACAGCACGCTGGGGGTGGAAATGCCGTGGCGCTGGAAAAACTCGGCGCAATCGGCGGCGGAGGCGGCCTGCCCCTTCGAATTTTGGCCATTTTCCGCTTCCGGGTCGGCGCATGCCACTGCCATCCCCATCCCGATCACCCTGGTGCTCATCGCATTCCGCCATTCGCTAGTCAGGCGATGATGGTAGCACCAGCAACAATGCCTAAGTATTAAAAAATCGGAAAAATTTATAACAAAATCGGCAAGCGTGAATAAAGCGCACGGACGTACTTTTTTAGGTATGATGAGGATTACAAGGAGGAGACTATGGAAACCAATCTGCAATTCCGTCTGGCCGCGCGGCCGGTGGGCATGGTCAAGGACAGCGACTGGCAACAGACCGAAGAGCCGCTGCGCCCGCTGGCCGATGGTGAAATCCGCGTCCAGGTGCTGTACCTGTCGCTCGATCCGGCCATGCGCGGCTGGATGAACGAAGGCAAATCCTACATCCGCCCGGTGGCCATCGGCGAGGTGATGCGCGCCGGCGGCGTCGGCGTGGTGGCGGAATCGAGGTCGCCGAAGTTCGCGGCGGGCGATTACGTCTCCGGCGGCACCGGCGTGCAGCGCTACTGGACCGGCCCGGCCGACGACAAGAGCGCCAGCTTCCACAAGATCGACCCGAAGCTGGCGCCGCTGACCACTTACCTGAACACACTGGGCATGCCGGGCATGACCGCCTACTTCGGCCTGACCGAATCGGGCCAGCCCAAGGCCGGCGAAACGGTGGTGGTGTCGGGCGCGGCCGGCGCGGTGGGCCAGACCGTGGGCCAGGTGGCGAAGCAGCTGGGCTGCCGCGTGGTCGGCATCGCCGGCGGCAAGGAGAAATGCGATTTCGTCGTCAGGGAGCTGGGCTTCGACGCCTGTATCGATTACAAGAATGAATCGGTCAGGGACGGCCTCCGGCAGCACTGCCCGCAGGGCGTGGACGTGTACTTCGACAACGTCGGCGGCGACATTCTCGACACCGTACTGACCCGCATCAACCTGAAGGCGCGCATCGTCATCTGCGGCGCCATCTCGCAGTACAACAACACCACGCCGGTGCAGGGGCCGTCGAATTACCTGTCGCTGCTGGTCAACCGCGCGCGCATGGAGGGCATCGTGGTGTTCGATTATGCCGACCGCTATCACCTGGGCATCGCCCAGCTGGGCCGCTGGATGGCCGAAGGCAAAATCAAGAGCAAGGAAGACGTGGTGCATGGCCTGGAAAACTTCCCCACCGCGCTCAACATGCTGTTTGAAGGCAAAAACTTCGGCAAGCTGGTGCTGCAGGTGGCGGCGCCGTAAATTGCGCGCCATCGCGCGGGAACTTCCCGCGGGCCTCGGCGGTCTATGCTATACCGCCACCACGCCGAGGCCACCATGTACCCCCTACTTTTCCCCTCCATCCGTGCCTACACGGAAAATCTGCTCGACCTTTACATCCTGCTGGGCGCCCACACGCTGGACGCCATGCGCAGCCTGTGCGCGCTCAACCTGCAGCTGGCGCGCGGCCTGATCGCCGAAACCGGCACGCTGAGCCAGCAAATGATGAGCGGCGGCCGCCCGCTCAAGATGATGCCCAGCCTGTCCGCATAAGCCGCCATCCGTGGAACTTTCGTCAACCTTGTGCCTCTAACCATACAGAGCAGCCAGCCCGCTGCCGCAATCCCGACGATCCACTGAACAGGAGGCACTATGGCCAGTAATAACGAACACAGCAAGACCAAGGGCACTGCCAAGCGCGGCTTCGCCGCCATGGACGAAGCCACCCAGCGCGCCATCGCCAGCAAGGGCGGACAGGCCGCCCACCAGAAAGGTACGGCGCATGAATTCGATTCCGAGGAAGCGCGCCGCGCCGGCCAGAAAGGCGGCGAAGTCGTCAGTCGCGACCGCGAGCACATGGCCGCCATCGGCCGCAAGGGAGGAGAAAGCCGCCAGTCGGCCGCGCGCGCCGCCGCCGAGAAGAATGCGGCCACGCGGTCCGAGCAGGCTTCCAAGGGCGGCAACCAACAAGGCTAGCTACCAGACTTCCGCCACGTCGCACAGCCGGCGCAGCATGGATGCATGCACGGCCGGCGGCGCGGCGGCGATGCTGCCGGAATGCAGCCGGTACGGCGTGCCGTCGGCCTGGGTGACCACGCCGCCCGCCTCGCGTATCAGCAGCGCGCCGCCGATGCAGTTGCGGCCATCCTCGCCGTACTGCCAGAAGGCATCGAGCCGGCCGCACGCGACGTAGGCCAGTTGCAGCGAGGTCGGCCCCAGGTTGCGTGCGGCGGCCACGTCGCGCAGCATGGCGCTCAGCGAGGCGCCGGCCAGTTGCGTCGCCAGCCGGTTGCGACTGGCGAACGGCGGCTGGCCGCTGGCGACGATGGCATGGTAGTGATCGGCGCGCGCATTGACCCGCATGCGCGCACCGTTGTGGTAGGCGCCGCGGCCCCAGACGGCATGGAACATCTCGTCATGCATGGCGTCGAAGACGGCGCTGAACACCGGCACGCCTTCGCGCATCAGCGTCAGCGACATGGCCCAGTTCGGGATGGCGCGCAAGAACTGCACGGCGCCATCGATGGCGTCGCACACCCAATATTCGCCGCCTTGCAATATTGTCTCGTCCAATTCGTCATCATCCCACGCAATGGAGGGATACATTACCGACAATTCGTTCCGCAACTCTGCATTGGCAGCGCCGCTGATGCGCTGAAACGCGGCCATCATGTCGTCCGCTTCCACCACCGGCTCGCCGCGCCAGTAGGTGACGCACAGACCGGCGCCGACATCGCGCAGCAGGGCCAGCACCTCCTCGGTATCGATTGCAGTCATGGTCATTCCTTGCTATAACTGAAAACCGTAGATTGCCAGAGCGGCCACCGGCCGGCTAACTGGCAAGGGACAACTGATAACGCAATCGGGCCACAACATGGGCAACCATCACAGCGACAAGCGCCTCGACGACGCCACGCCGATTTACGTCGCGGCACAGCACACGGATGGCGGCGTCGGCATCAACAAGCATCCGCATTTCCATCCCGAGGGCCAGATGTACATCCCGGTGCAGGGCGTCATCACGGTCGAGGCCGACGGCAACCGGCAAGTGCTGCCGCCCGGCCGGATGGCCTGGATACCGCCGGATGTGGTGCATCTGGCCGCCGCCCACGGCAGCAGCCTGAAGCCGGGACTGGCCGGCTTCACCATCCACATCGCGCCGGCGCTGTGCGTCGGCTTCCCCGAACGGGCGCAAGTGCTCACGGTGTCGGACCTGGCGCGCAGCCTGCTGGAACGCATGTGCCGCTGGCCGGAAGGCACCCCGACCGACGCCGCCGGTCGCCGCCTGATGAATGTGTTCCTCGACGAAATGCGCGCGGCCGACGCCGATCCGCTGCACCTGACCATGCCGCGCCATCCGCGCCTGGCCGCCATGGCCGCCGCCATCGCCGAAGACCCGGCCGACGACACCGATCTCGACGCCTGGGCCGTGCAGCTGGGCTGGTCGCGCCGCAGCCTGACGCGCCATTTCCGCAACGAGACCGGCATGTCGGTGGTGGCCTGGCGCCAGGTGGCGCGGCTGCAGAAGGGCATGGCGCTGCTGAACGGCGGCGCCTCGGTCACCACGGTGGCGATCAGCCTCGGCTACGACAGCGTCAGCAGCTTCATCGCGCTGTTCCGCCGCATCCTCGGCACCACGCCGGCGCGTTTTGCCGAATTCGGCGGCTAGTGCGCCGAGACGTATACGGCCGACGGCCGCGGATCCGGTTTGACGAAGGTCTTGCGCATGCGCTCGATCTCTTCCACCGGGCTGCGCCCGAACAGGCGCTTGAACTCGCGGCTGAATTGCGAGGCGCTTTCGTAGCCGACCTGCGCGCTGGCCGCCGCCACCGAGATATCGTGGCGCAGCATCAACAGCCGCGCCTGGTGCAAGCGCGTCGATTTCAGGTACTGGATCGGCGAGGTGGCCGTCACCGCCTTGAAATGATGGTGGAAGGTGGCCACGCTCATGTTCGCCTCGCTGGCCAGCAGACCGACATCGAGGTCTTCGCTGTACGCGGCGTGGATCTTGCGCAGCGCGCGCGAAATGGTGGCGAAGCGGCCTTGCTGCATCAGGGCCGCGCGCATGGAGGCGCCCTGCTCGCTGGTCAGCACGCGGTAATACACTTCGCGGATCAGCGCCGGCCCCAGCAGCGCGCCATCGAGCGGATCGGCCAGCGCTTCCAGCAGCCGCAGCACCGAGGCGGTCAGCCGCGCATCCATGGGCGTGGACAGCAGGCCGCGCGGCTCGGCCCGCACGGTCTGGCCCTGCGCTTCCAGCTCCAGCAGCAGATCGGCGGTCAACTGGAAATCCAGGCGCAGGTACATCGCCAATAGGGGTTCTTCCGCGCTGGCCTCGGTCTCCATTGAAAACGGCACCGGCACCGAGACGGCCAGACAATGCCGAGCGTCGTAGACGAACTCGCGTTCGCCCAGGAAACCGCGCTTGCGGCCCTGGCAGACGATCACGATACCGGGCTCGTACAGCACCGCCGTGCGGCTCAGCGGACGGTTGGAGCGCAAAAACCGCACATCCGGCAGGGCAACGAAGTTATAGCCCTCGACCGGCGCCAGGCGCTCCATCAATTGAATCATGCGTTTCATCATGTACGGATTGTAATCCTGTCCAGTCCGTCATGGCGGCCGCTCAGAGAATCAGGCAAATGATGCAGAGCTTCCGGCATGGCCGCGTGCGCCCGCGGCCACTACCATGGTGGCATCAGAGAAAGGAACTGTCATGAATAAAACATTTTTCATTACCGGCGTCAGCAGCGGTTTCGGCCGCGCCCTGTCGGAAGCGGCACTGGCCGCCGGCCACACCGTCATCGGCACCGTGCGCAACGAGGAGGCGCGCGCCGCCTTTGTTTCCCTGCATCCCGAACGCGCCCACGCCTTCGTGCTGGACGTGACCGATTTCGACGCCATTCCCGGCGTGGTGGCGCAGGCGGAAACCAGCGTCGGCCCGGTTGACGTGCTGGTCAACAACGCCGGCTACGGCCACGAAGGCATCATGGAAGAATCGCCGCTGGCAGAACTGCGCCGCCAGTTCGACGTCAACGTGTTCGGCGCGGTGGCCGTGATGAAGGCGTTTCTGCCGGCCTTCCGCGCGCGCCGGCGCGGCCACATCGTCAACATCACCTCGATGGGCGGCCACATTACCCTGCCCGGCATCACCTATTACGCCGGCAGCAAGTTCGCGCTGGAAGGCATCTCGGGAGCGCTGGGCAAGGAAATCGGTCAGTTCGGCGTACACGTCACCGCCGTGGCGCCCGGTTCGTTCCGCACGGACTGGGCTGGCCGTTCGATGGTGCGGTCGGAACGCAGCATCGCCGATTACGATGCACTGTTCAATCCCATCCGCGCCACCCGCGCGGCGCGCAGCGGCAAGCAGCCCGGCGACCCGGTCAAGGCCGCGCAAGCGATACTGACACTGGTGGGCATGGACAATCCGCCGGCGCATCTGCTGCTTGGCAGCGACGCGCTGCAACTGGTGCGCGGCCGGCTGGCGGAATTCGGCGAGGAAATCAGCGCGCTGGAGGCGCTGACACGCTCAACTGATGTATCGCCGGAAAATTAAGCCGGCGTACCGACGATCACGCTGGACGCCTTGAAGATGGCGCAAGCCTGCTTGCCTTCCGCCAGCGCCAGCGCGTCGCCGCTGTCCCTGGTGACGATGGCGGCAATCACGCCGCCGCCGGGCAACTCGATGCTGACTTCGGTGTTCACCGCGCCCGGCACCACGCGGGTGACGGTGCCGTTCAGGCGGTTGCGCGCCGACAGCTTGACGTCGCCCAGCTCGGTCGCCACAATCACCGACGATGCCTTGATCAGCGCGAACGCCTTCACGCCCGCGGCCAGTCCCAGGCTGGCGTTGCTGTCGCGGGTGATGGTGGCGACGATCTGCTGGCCGCCGACGATTTCCAGCACCACCTCGTCATTCACCACGCCCTGCTTCACCGCCACGATCTTGCCGCTGAGCTGATTGCGCGCGCTGGTTTTCATCTTCATTCTTTGTATCAGTAAAAAGTCGTCGGCCAGCGCATGCGACTGGCTGCTCAGGTGCGCCACAAAGCGCTGGTGCTCCTCATCGATCTTGCGGAAATTTTCGACCAGCTGGCTGCCGCGTCGGGTCAGGCGCGTGCCGCCGCCGCCCTTGCCGCCCGCCGCGCGCTCGACCAGCGGCTCGCCGGCCAGATTGTTCATGGCCTCGATGGCGTCCCAGGCGCCCTTGTAACTCATGCCGACCGCCTTGGCGGCGGCCGTGATCGAGCCCTCGCTGCCCACCGCCGCCAGCAGCGCCACGCGGTCCTGACCGCCCAGCTTCCGGCCATCGATGGTCAGCCATACATTGCCCTGCAATTCCATGCTCATGCCACGCTCTCCTCTATCCGCGCGATGCTACCATTTTCCATGCGCAGCACGTGGTCGCCGAAAGCGCGCGCGTCTTCGGGATCGTGGGTGATCATCAGCATCGGGATGTCGAGGCGGCGCTGCAGCGCGTCCAGCTCGGCGCGCATGCGGCCGCGCAAGCCGGCGTCGAGCGCCGCGAACGGTTCATCCAGCAGCAAGGCCGCCGGCTGCGGCGCCAGTGCGCGCGCCAGCGCCACGCGCTGCCGCTGGCCGCCCGACAACTGGTGCGGATACTGGTGCGCCACATGATCGAGCTCGAACGCTTCCATCCAGTAGCGGATCTGCTCGCCGTCTACGCGCGCGGCCGGATTGAACCAGCCGCGCTGCAGACCGAAGCCGATGTTCTGGCGCACGTTCAGATGCGGAAACAGGGCGTAATCCTGGAACAGATAGGCCACCTGCCGCTGCTGCGGCGGCAGATCGATGCCGGCGCCGCTGTCGAACAGCACGCGGCCGGCCAGCTCGATGCGGCCCTGGTCGGGCGTCATCAGGCCAGCCACCGCCTTCATCATCTGGCTCTTGCCGGCGCCGGACGCACCGAACACCACCACGCGGTGGCTGGCCGATTCGAAGCGCGCCCGCAGCTGGAACACGCGCTCGCCGGAGCGCAGGGTCTTGCCGATGTCTAGTTTGAATTGCATGCTCATGCCTGTGGATTGCGGTTGGGCGTCAGCTTGTTCGCCGCCACCAGCACGACGATGCACACCACGGAAGTGATGATCACCAGCAGATTGGCGTGATCGTCCTGGCCGGCCTGCACCGCCTCGTACACGGCGATCGACAGCGTCTGGGTCTTGCCGGGGATGCTGCCGGCCACCATCAGCGTGGCGCCGAATTCCCCCATCGAGCGCGCGAACGCCAGCAAGGTGCCGCCCAGCACGCCGCGCCAGGCCAGCGGCAGGGTCACGCGCAGGAACACGCCGAACGACGACACGCCCAGCACCCGCGCCGCCTGCTCCAGTTGCGTATCGACGCTTTCAAACGCCGCGCGCGCGCCCTTGAGCACCAGCGGAAATGCCACCACCGCCGCCGCGATCACCGCCGCCTGCCAGGTGAAGATCAGGTTCAGGCCGAAATGCCGCTGCAGCCAGGCGCCGATCACACCATTGCGGCCGATGATCACCAGCAGATAATAGCCCAGCACGGTGGGCGGCATCACCATCGGCAGGGTCAGCACCGCGTCGAGCAATTCGCGGCCCCAGAAGCGCTTGCGCGCCAGCAGATAGCCCAGTGCCACACCGCACACCAGATCCAGCGCGGTGGCCCAGACGGCCACCTTCAACGACAAGCGCAACGCCACCCAGCCAGGTTCGGCAGAAAACGCCTCCATCGCTTACGGACGGCCGAAGCCGTACTTCGCCAGGATGGCCTGGCCGGCCGGCGACTGCACGTAATCGGCGAACTTCTTGCCCTGCGCCGCCTGCGGGCCGTGGGCAATCACCGCGATCGGGTAGGTCACCGGCGCTTCGGTCGGTACCGTGGCCACCAGCGTCACCTTGTCTTTCACAATGGCCGCATCGGTGGCGTAGACGAAGCCGGCGTCGACTTCGCCGCGCGCCACGTAGTCCAGGCACTGGCGCACCGAGGTGCCCAGGATCAGTTTCGGTGCCACCGCGGTCCACAGTCTGGCGCGCTCCAGCGCGGCCCTGGTGTAGCGGCCGACCGGCACGCTGGCCGGATTGCCGATGGTGATGCGCGCCACGTCGGCATTGGCCACGTCGCCCACGGCCTTGAGCGCCACCTTGCCGTTCTGCGGCGCGATCAGCACCAGGCTGTTGCTGGCGAAATTCCTGCGCGAGCCGGGCGCCAGCAGTTTCAGGCCGTCGGCCTTGTCCATCGCCTCCTGGTCGGCTGAGGCGAACACGTCCACCGGAGCGCCCCTGCTGATCTGCTGCACCAGCGGATCGGAAGCGGCGAAGTTGAACAGTACCTTGTCGCCGGCGTGTTCTTTTTCAAACGCCGCGCCGATCTCCTTGAAGGCATTGGTCAGGCTGGCCGCCGCCGACACCGTGATATCGGTGGCCGAAGCCGCTCCGCCCACGGCGGCCAGTACCACGGCCAGACACGCTTTCAACGTACGCATGTATCTTCCTTTTAACCAGTCGCAATAAACCAGATTATATAGCGCTGGCGGCGTTTCAGCTAAGGGCAGCAAAAGTGGAGGTGCCACATTCACTTGACAGCCAAACCACCATCTGAGAGTATTGCTGTCATGGACATGAAAACATCAAATCCGGTGCCGCTGCGGGACCGCAATAAAGCCAAAACGCGGGAAGCCATCATGGCGGCCGTTGCGCGCCGGCTCGAAAATGACGGCCTGGCCCAGCTGAGCTTTACCGAAATCGCGCGCGAGGCCGACGTCGGCGAAAGCACGGTCTACCGCTATTACCCGAACAAGGACGCCTTGCTGGAAGCGTTCTGGGCGTGGGCACCCAAGGCCATCCAGCGCGACAGCTTCCCCGCCAACCTGGAGGAACTGCGGGCGCGGCTGGCCACCGATTTTCCGCGCTTCGACCAGCGGGAGCCGCTGATCCGCGGCATGCTGGCCTCGCCGCAGGGACGCAGCGCGCGCATGCAGACCGCGGCCGAGCGCCAGGCGGCGTTCCGCGCCCTGATCGACCACGAAGTCGGACCGCTGCCCGACGCCGAGCGCGACCGCCTGGGCGCGGCGATCCAGCTGCTGTATTCGGCCACCGCCTGGGCCACCTTCAAGGATTACTGGAATCTGGATGGCGCGGAGGCCGGCCAGGCCGCTGCCGAAGCCATCGCCGCATTGCTGGACAACGCGCGCCGCAAGCAGCGCGGTCCGCGGGATTAGGACGATCGCGTCCAACGTGCAGGACGTTTTCCTGCGAACTACTCCAGAGGTAACCATGATCTTCCACGCATCGATGCCGAGCCGGCATCCCGAACACGTCGCCCGCGTCATCGCGGAAATATGGGGCGGTTTCGCCGCGCCTTTCCCGTCCTTCCCGGATTCCTGGATGGCCATCGCCGGCGACGCGCGCGGCACCATCATCGAAACCTATCCGTATGACCGCGTGATCGCGCCGGGGACCGGCAGCGCCAGCTTCCAGCCGGGCGACGCCAATGACGCCGGCCACTACAGCGCCTTCCACCTGGCCGTGGCCACCGCCATGCGCGCGGACCAGGTATTGGCGCTGGGCGAGCGCGAAGGCTGGCGCGCGCTGCGCTGCACACGCGGCGACAACTTCTTCGACGTGATCGAACTATGGATCGAAAACACCACCATGATCGAAGTGCTGACCGACGATATGCAGGCCCAGTACCTGGCCTTCGCCACCCCGGCCAACTTCCGCGCCTTCGCCGCTTCGGCACAGCAGGTGCCGGCATGAATAAATCGTACTTCCGTATCGCCTCGCTGTATCTGCTGCTCGGCGTCGGCATGGGTATGGTGATGGCCGCCAGCGAGAATTTCGCGCTGCGCCCGGTACACGCGCACGTCAACCTGCTGGGCTGGGTCAGCCTGGCGCTGTTCGGATTGTTTTATACCGTTTATCCCCACGCCGCGGCCAACAAGCTGGCGCGCGTGCAGTTCTGGGGCTACAACATCGCCCTGCCGGTGCAGATGCTCGCGCTGGCCCTGTTCGTTACCGGCCATGCGGCCGTGGCGCCGCTGCTGGGCATTTCGTCGGTGATCGTCGTGCTCGGCGTCCTGTGCTTCGTGGTCAACGTCTGGCGCTACGCCGGCAGTAGTCAAAAATAATACATCGACAGGCAACACCCATGTGTTTCAATATCCTGCGTCAGCTTGCGCGCGCGTCCGCTCACGGCCCGGCTGGCGGCGATCATGGCGAGATGGCCACATCGGCAGTCCGGGCGGCGGATGTGGTACATTCACGCCTCGCTTTCACCGCCCTTCCCCCATGTCCGACCTGAAATACCTGAGCGCCTATTCCGAACAAACCCAGCAGCAAGTGGCACAACTGATCGCCCAGAACCGCCTGGGCGAGGTGCTGCTCAAGCGCTACGGCAAGCCGCACGACCTGCGCACCGACCGCGCGCTGTACGACTACGTGCAGGAATTGAAAAATGAATACCTGCGCAACGCCGAACCGATCAACAAGGTCGCGTACGACAGCAAGATCCACGTGATCAACCACGCGCTGGGGCTGCATACCGCGATATCGCGCGTGCAAGGCGGCAAGCTGAAGGCCAAGCACGAAATCCGCGTGGCCACCATCTTCAAGGAAGTGCCGCTGGAATTCCTGCGCATGATCGCGGTGCACGAGCTGGCCCACGTCAAGGAAAAGCAGCACGACAAGGCGTTCTACAAGCTGTGCACCTACATGGAACCCAATTACCACCAGTACGAATTCGACCTTCGGCTCTACCTGACGCAACTGGACACCGAAGGCCGCAGGCTGTGGTCCTGAATCAGGAGCGCTGACGGCGCCGCGCCAGGCCGAGCAGCCCCAGGCCGCCGATCAGCATGGCATAGCTGGCCGGCTCCGGCACCGCGCTGACGTTGATGTTGTCGAAGGCGTACAGGCGGGTCAGGCCCTCATCCCACGACAGCGACGCCAGGTTGGTGAAGCCGGCATTGAAGTTGAAGGTATTCCAGTGGTTGTTGGTGATGGTGAACGACTGCGTCACCACCGAGGCATCGCTTTTCACACCGGTAAAGGTCACGGTCCAGTTGAGAATGGCCGGGCGGCGCAGCAGATCGATCGAGCTGATGCTGAAGGCGCTGGCGTTGCTGGTCATCAGCGTGGTGGTTGCCAGCGGCGAGGCCGCCATCGCGTACGAACCGGCGTTGTAGGTGACGTCGGCCGCCAGCAGCGAATTGGGAACCGATGCCGAGCTTTGCAGCACGAAGCCGTCTTCCGTATAAAAACCGGCGGCATAGCTGGCCAGCAGGTTCACGTGCGTCATCTGGCTGCTGACCGAGGCGGCGTCGAAGTCGATCGTGGCCGCCTGGACGGAAGCGGCGGACAGCAATGCGGCGGCGACGGAGGCTTGCAACAGGTTCGAGGTTTTCAAGGCATTCTCCTTCTGGTTTTGTCATCGGGCTCCCCAGCCCGTATTGCAATTAAACCATGAATCATGTCGAACTGACACAAGTCTTTTCAATTTATTATTTCTATCGGTGCGCTGTCCGCATGCGCGCAGAGAGGCCGCGATACATCATGCTCCATGACAACGTCGCGCCGGCGCTACAGCAGTGCCCGCCACGGCACTGGCATTCAGAGTGAGTTAACGTTACCATTACTTCAGCGATCAAAAAGGAGTCTCCCGTGCTGAATGCAGAAGGCCGCCGCGAACAAATCCTGCACACGCTGCAATTGCAGGACAAGGTGCATGTCAGCCGCCTGGCGCGGCGCTTCGGCGTCTCGGCGGTGACGATACGCGGCGATTTGCGCACGCTGGCGGATGCGGGGCTGCTGCAGCGCCATCACGGCGGCGCCCGTCCCTCCGCCGAGATGCCGGCCGAAGCGCCGCTGGCGGCGCGCCACGCGGTGCACCGCGAACGCAAGCACGACATCGCCGCCATCGCCGTGACGCTGATACAACCGGGCGACAAACTGATACTGGACGCCGGCAGCACCACGCTGCAACTGGCACGGCGCCTGGCCGCCAGCGGGCTGGCGCCGCTGAGCGTCTACACCAACAGCCTGCCGATCGCCGGCGAACTGGCGGCGGTGGCGGAACTGGAATTGATACTGGCCGGCGGCACGCTGCGCCAGGCCTCGCAATCGTTGCAGGGAGCGCACGCCGAGGCCAGCCTGGGCAGCTATATTTTCGACAAGCTGTTTCTTGGCGCCGACGGCATCGACGCCGCCTTCGGCCTCTCCACCCACGACGAAGCGGAAGCGCGCCTCAATGCCCGCATGTGCGCGCAGGCGCGGCAGGTGATCGTACTGGCCGACGGCTCCAAGTTCGGCCGCACCTGTCTGCACCGCATCTGCGGGCTGGAACGCATAGCCACCATCATCAGCGACGCCAGCCTGCCCGCGCCCATGCGCAGCGCGCTGTCCGAGCGCGGCATCCCCCTGCTCATCGCCGAATAATCCGGGGTCAGTTCTGCCAATCGCACACGAGCTCTGCCGTAAGCGCGCTTACG
>NZ_SPVG01000007.1 GCF_004614165.1 Duganella callida
ACATCGCCCTGCAGCCAGCCGCGCTGCCATGCGGCATAGTCGGCGTACTGGATCGCCAGCGGCGGCAGCGGATCGGCCTGCCCCTGGCTGAAGGCCGCGTACAGGGTACTGATTTCACGGACCAGCACACCGACCGACCAGCCATCGGAGATGATGTGGTGCTGCGTAATCAGCAGCACATATTCGTCTTCCGCGAGGCGCAGCAACTGGCCGCGGATCAGCGGACCTGTGGCCAGATCGAACGGCTGCACCGCTTCGTCGTCGGACAGGCGCTGCACGGCGCACTGCTGCTCGTTGCCAGTCAGATGACCCAGGTCCATCTCGCTCAGCGCGAAGCCGACATCTGGCGCGGCGATCTGCTGCAGCGGCTGGCCTTCGGCGCCGGCAAACGTGGTGCGCAGGCTTTCATGACGGGCCACGACGCGGTCCAGCGTCGCCTTCAGTGCGGCTTTATCCAGGCGTCCGTTCAGCCACAACTGCGCCGGCATGTGATAGGCAATGCTGGCGGCGCGATCGAGTTCGGTCAAAAACCACAGGCGCTGCTGCGCGTAGGACAAGGCCAGCGGCTGGCCGCGGTCGACGGCAGCGATGCGCTCCTGCTGCTGCGCGGACGACTGGTTTTTCATACGCTGTTGCAGACGCTGGATCAGGATCGCTTGCTGCAATTTCTGCAGCTCGGTATGCGCTTGGTTCATTTTTGGGTCTCTTCATTCAGAATGGCCAGCAATTCGCTTTCGGACAGGTTGCCCAGTTCGTTCTTCATCTGCTCCATTTCCTCGCCCATGAAGCGTGCAAACTGCAGCGTGGTAATGGCGTCGGCCAGACGGCTCAGCACCGGATTCGCGAACAGGTCGGTCAACGACAGCTCGACTTGGCAGCTTTCGCGCACACGTCCCAGCAGCTGGACCGCCATCAGGGAATGCCCGCCCAGTTCGAAGAAATTGTCGTGACGGCCGACGCGCTCGAGGCCCAGCAGCTCCTGCCAGATCGCCGCCAGCACCTGTTCGGTGTCGCTGGCCGGCGCCTCGTACTCTTGCGCCACGGAGGCCGACGGATCGGGCGCCGGCAGCGCCTTGCGGTCGATCTTGCCGTTGGCATTGAGCGGGAACACGTCCAGCACGACGAAGGCGCTCGGCAGCATGTAATCGGCCAGGTGCGCCGACAGCTGCTGGCGCAGATCGCCGCCGGCCAGCACGGCGCCCGGCTGCGCGGTCAGGTACGCCACCAGTCGCTTGTCGCCCGGCTGGTCTTCACGCATCAGTACCAGCGCTTCGCGCACACCGTCGCAAGCCATCAGGCGCGCTTCGATCTCGCCTGGCTCGATGCGGAAGCCCCGGATCTTGACCTGAAAATCGTTACGGCCAATGAACTCGATATTCCCGTCCGCCAGCCAACGCGCCACGTCGCCGGTCTTGTACAGGCGGGCGTCCGGACGACGGCTGAAGGGATCGGCCACGAAGCGCTCGGCCGTCAGCTCCGGACGATTCAGGTAGCCGCGCGCCACGCCCGCGCCGCCGATGTACATCTCACCCGCCACACCCACCGGCACCGGCTGCATGTGGCTGTCGACGATGTATACCTGTGCATTCGCCAGCGGTGCGCCGATCGGCAGCGTGTAGGCGTCATCCTCGATGCCGGGGATGTCGAAGGTGGTGGCGAACGTGGTGGTCTCGGTCGGGCCGTAGCAGTGCACGAAGTGCTGTGGCGCGGCGTGGCGTGCCACCTGCTTGATGCGGCTCAAATCCGTCTTCTCGCCGCCGAACAGCACGTAGCGCATGCTCGGCAACAGCGCTTCCATGGCCTGCGCATACTGGTTGAACAGGGCAATGGTCATGAAGGTGGCGGTGGCGCCGCCTTCGGTCAGCGTGGATGTGAACTGCTCGGGATCGAGCAGCACCGCCTGCGGCACCACCAGGACGTGCGCGCCGTTGAGCAGGCCGCACCACACTTCCCAGGTCGAGGCGTCGAACGCCGGATTGGCGCAATGGACGATGCAGTCATCCGGACCGATGTCGGCGAACGAATTGTTGATCACCAGTTGCACGACATTGCGGTGCTCCACCATTACGCCCTTCGGCACGCCGGTGGAGCCTGAGGTGTAGATCACATACGCCAGGTGGTGCGAGGCCAGCCCGATCTGCGCCGCATCCAGATTGAATTGCGGCTGGGCGGCGATGGCGGCGGCATCGGCCGCGCTGTCGATCACGATGGTGCGCACGCCGGCGGCCGGCAGGCGGCCGGACAGCGAAGTTTGCGTCAGCAGCGCCACCGGCGCGCTGTCGGTCAGCATTGCGGCCAGACGGTCGGCCGGGCTGCTCGATTCGAGCGGTACGTAGGCGGCGCCGGCCTTGAGGATGCCGAGCCAGCCGACCACCATTTCGCTGCTGCGCTCCATGCAGATGGCGATGCGGTCGTCCGGCCGTACCCCCAGACCACGCAGATGATGGGCCAGCTGGTTGGCGCGGCGGTTCAACTCGGCATAGCTCAGCGTCACGCCCTCGTACACCACAGCGGTGGCATCCGGACGCAGTTCGGCCTGATGTTCGAACAGCTGGTGGATCAACTTGTCCTGCGGGTAGTCGCGCGCGGTGTCGTTAAAGGACAGCAGCACCAGGCGGCGCTGGGCTGCGGTTAATATCGGCAGACGGCTGACGGCCATGGCGTCATTCGCCACCATCGACGCCAGCAGCGTATCCAGATGCATGGCGTAGCGCTGGATGGTCGACTCGTCGAACAGATCGCTGGCATATTCGATTTCGCCGGTGATGATGTCGCCCTCGTCCTTCAGCATCAGACTGAGGTCGAAGCGGGTGGTGGCGTGCGCCTGCGCGATCGTGCCGGCCTCCAACCCAGGCAGCTGCAGGCCGTCTTCGCCGATGCCGCTGTCGAGATTCAGCGCGACCTGGAACAGCGGGCTGTAGCCCATGCTGCGCGCCGGCTGCACCGCTTCCACCACCTGCTCGAACGGCAGATCCTGATGCTCGTAGGCGGCCAGCGTGTCGGCCTTGACCTGGGCCAGCAGCTGCGCCACGTTGACCCCGTCCTGCAGGCGTACACGCAGCGCCAGCGTATTGACGAAGAAGCCGATCAGGCTTTCGGTTTCAGTGCGCTGGCGGTTGGCCACCGGCGTACCGATCACCACATCGTCCTGTCCCGACAGGCGCGCCAGCAAGGCGGCCCAGCCGGCCAGCAGCGTCATGAACAAGGTCGTACCGTGCTGCTGGCTCAGGGATTTCAGGCCGGAGGTCAAGCTGGCGTCCAGCGTCAGCGACACGCTGCCGCCGGCATAGCTCTGGCGTGCCGGGCGTGGGCGGTCGGTCGGCAGTTCCAGCAGCGTCGGCGCGCCGTGTAGCTGCCGTTTCCAGAACACGCCTTGCGCCCGCACCGCGGTTTCCTGCAGCCAGCCGCGCTGCCAGGCCGCGTAATCGGCATATTGCAGCGCCAGCGGCGGCAGCGGGTCGGGATTGCCCTGACTGAAGGCGGCGTACAGGGCGCTCAGTTCGCGCAACAGGACGCTCATCGACCAGCCGTCCGAGATGATGTGGTGCTGGGTGATCAGCAGCGCATGGTCGTCGTCGGCCAGGCGCAGCAGCTGGCCGCGCGCCAGCGGGCCGGCGCTCAGGTCGAAGCGGCGTGCGGCTTCCTCGGCGCCGATGTCGGCCAGCGCGCGTTCGCGTTCGTAGCCGGGCAGCTGGCTCAGATCGCGCTCGTTCAGGCTGAAGCCCGCATCCGGCGCGGCGATCAGTTGCACCGTCTGACCGCCGGTTTCGGCAAAGGTGGTGCGCAGGATTTCGTGGCGGGCGACGATGCGGTCCAGCGCCGCCTTCAGTGCGGTCTTGTCGAGCCGACCGCGCAGGCGCAGCGCCGCGGGCATGTGGTAGGCGGCGCCGGCGGCGGAGTCGAGACGGTCCAGGAACCACAGGCGCTGCTGCGCATGCGACAGCGCCAGCGGCTCGGTGCGCGGCACCGGCACGATGGCGCTCTGTACGGCGTCGCCGGCACCTGCGACGGCGGCGGCAAACGCCGACAGCACCGGTTGCTGGAACAGCGTGCGCAGGCTCACATCACGGCCCAGTTGCTGGCGCAGGCGCGCCATCAGCTGTACCGCCAGCAGCGAGTGGCCGCCCAGTTCGAAGAAGTGATCGTGACGGCCGACGCGCTCGATCTTGAACATCGACTGCCAGATGGCGGCCAGCGCGGTTTCGATCGCGCCCTGCGGCGCCTCGTAGGCACGCTGCGCCAGCGCCGCCTGCTCCGGCACCGGCAGCGCGCGGCGGTCGACCTTGCCGTTCGGCGTCAGCGGGAAATGCTCGATCAGCACGAAGGCGGAAGGCAGCATGAAGTCGGCCAGGTGCTGCGCCAGTTGCGTGCGCAGGCTGGCCGCTTCCAGTGTGGCGCCGTTCTGTGCGGTCAGGTAAGCGATCAGGCGCTTGTCGCCGCCGGCATCCTGGTGCGCCAGCACCAGCGCCTCCTTGACGCCGAAGCAGGCCGCCAGGCGGGTTTCGATCTCGCCCAGTTCGATGCGGAAGCCGCGGATCTTGACCTGGAAATCGTTACGGCCGATGAATTCGACATTCCCGTCCGGCAGCCAGCGCGCCAGGTCACCGGTCTTGTACAGACGGGCGCCCGGCACGCCGCTGAAGCGGTCGGCGACGAAACGCTCGGCGGTCAATGCGTCGCGGTTCAGGTAACCGCGGGCGACGCCGGCGCCGCCGATGTACAGCTCACCGGCCACGCCGACCGGGGCCGGCTGGTGATGGCGGTCCAGGATGTACAGGCGGGTGTTGGCGATCGGCCGGCCGATCGGCAGCACGTGGGCGCGCGCGATCGTCTCGTTCACCTCAAAAGTGGCGGTGAAGGTGGTGGTTTCGGTCGGGCCGTAGGTGTGCACCAGATGGCGCGGACGGCTGTCGCGGAACACTTGCGCCACCGTGGTCAGGTTGGCCTTGTCGCCACCGAACAGCAGGTAGTCGAGGCGGCTGAAGGCTAGTGCCAGCGGCTCGGCGTACTGGTGGAACAGGCCGGCGGTCAGTTGCAGGATGGTGGCGCCCTCCCGCGCCAGCAGGCGGCCGAAGGCGACCGGCTCCAGCAGCTCATCCTGGGTGACGATCAGCAGCTTGGCCCCGTTCAGCAGCGCGCCCCATACTTCCCAGGTCGAGGCATCGAAGGCCGGATTGGCGCAATACACCATGCAGGATTGCGGATTGATGTCCACGCAGGGTTCATTGATCACCAGTTGCAGCACGTTGCGGTGTTCGATCATCACGCCCTTCGGCATACCGGTGGAGCCGGAGGTGTACACCACGTAGGCCAGGTGGGCCGCGCTCAGGCCGATGGCGTCGGCGCCGATGTTGGTGTCGGGCCGCGCCGCCAGCGCCTGCAGACCGGCCGGAGCATCGGTGACGAACAGCGGCACGTCGCCCGGCGGCAGCAAGGACGCCTGCGCGGACTCGGTCAGGATGACGGCCGGCGCGCAATCATCGATCATGAAGGCCAGACGGTCGGCCGGGTAACCGGGATCCAGCGGCACATAGGCGGCGCCGGCCTTGAGGATGCCGAGCCAGCCGATCAGCATGGCGCTGCTGCGTTCCATGCAGATGGCGACGCGGTCGTCCGGCTGCACGCCCATGGCGCGCAGCTGGTGCGCCAGCCGGTTGGCGTGGCGGTTCACTTCATCGTAGCCGAGGCGTTCGCCCTGGTACACCATCGCCACCGCATACGGACGGATCTCGGCCTGCTCTTCGAACAGCTGGTGAATCAGCTTGTAGTCGGGGTAGTCGCGCGCGGTGTCGTTGAAAGCCGTCAGCAGCTGCTGTTGCTGGCCCGCGGTCAGCAGCGCCAGACGGCTGACGGTGGCGCTGTCGTCGGCCGTCATGGCGCGCAGCAGGGTTTCCAGGTGCACGGCCAGGCGCTGGATGGTGGCGGCATCAAACAGGTCGCTGGCGTATTCGATATAGCCTTCCAGCACGGCGCCGCTGTCCAGCTCCTTGTGCGACAGCGCCAGGCTCAGGTCGAAGTGGGTAGTGATGTGCGCCGGCTCCAGCATTTCGATGTCCAGATCGCGCAGGTGCAGCGTGCGGTCGCCGGGGGCGTTGTCGAGATTGATCAGCGCCTGGAACAGCGGGCTATGGCTCATGCTGCGTACCGGCTGTACCGCTTCCACTACCTGTTCGAACGGCAGTTCCTGGTGCTCGTAAGCGCCCAGCGTATGGGCCTTGACCCGCGCCAGCAATTGCGCCACGCTGGGGTCGTCCTCCAGCCGCACGCGCAACGCCAGCGTGTTGACGAAGTAGCCGATCATGCCTTCCAGCTCGGCGCGTGGACGGTTGGCCACCGGTGTGCCGATCACCACATCGTCCTGGCCCGACAGCCGCGACAGCAGCGCCGCCCAGCCGGCCAGCAGGGTCATGAACAGGGTCGCGCCATGACGCTGGCCCAGCGCTTTCAGGGCGGCGGTCAGTTCGGCGTCGAAGCGCAGCGTGACGGCGCCGCCGGCGTAGCTCTGCTGCGCGGGACGCGGGCGGTCGGCCGGCAGTTCCAGCAGTGCCGGAGCGCCGCTCAGCTGTTCCTGCCAGAAGGCGCTCTGCCGCGCCAGCACGTCGCCCTGCAGCCAGCCACGTTGCCAGGCGGCGTAGTCGGCGTACTGGATCGCCAGCGGCGGCAGCGGATCAGCCTCGCCCTGCGAGAAGGCGGCATACAGCACGCTGATTTCCCGCACCAGCACGCCGATCGACCAACCGTCGGAAATGATGTGGTGCTGGGTAATCAGCAGCACGTGTTCATCTTGCGCGAGGCGCAGCAGCTGGCCGCGGATCAACGGTCCGGCGGTGAGGTCGAAACGCTGGATGGCTTCGTCGTCGGCCAGGCGCTGCACGGCGTAATCGCGCTCATGGCCGGACAGATGGCTGAGGTCATGGGTCAGCAACGCGAAGCCGGCGTCCGGCGCGGCGATGATCTGCACGGTCTCGCCGTCGGCGTCACCAAAGCGGGTGCGCAGGCTGGCGTGGCGCGCGACGATGCGGTCCAGCGCAGCCTGCAAGGCTTGCCGGTCCAGGCGGCCCTGCAGGCGCAGCGCGGCCGGCATGTGGTAGGCGGCACCGGCGGCATGGTCGAGCTGGTCCAGGAACCACAGGCCCTGCTGGGCGAACGACAGCGGCAGCGGACGGCTGTCGTCGGCCGCCGTCACCCGATGGTGCACGCTGGCCGGCGCGGCGCCGACCACGGCGGCGAACGCCGCCAGCGTCGGCTGCTGGAACAGCGTGCGCAGGTTGACTTCGCGTCCCAGCTGCTGGCGCACATGGGCGGTCAGCTGCGCCGCCAGCAGGGAATGGCCGCCCAGTTCGAAGAAGTGGTCGTCACGGCCGACGCGCTCCAGTTTGAGCAGCGTCTGCCAGATGCCGGCCACGGTGGTTTCGGTCTCTCCCTGCGGCGCCGCGTAGGCGCGCGCGACCACGGCAGCCTGGCCCGGCGCCGGCAGATGATGGCGGTCCAGCTTGCCGTTCGGCGTGCGCGGTAGCGCGTCCAGCAGCACGAAGGCACTCGGGATCATGTAGTCGGCCAGGTCGTGCGCCAGCGCGGCGCGCAGTGCGGCCGGTTCCAGCCGGACATCCGGCTGCGCGGCCACATAGGCCACCAGACGCCGGTCGCCATCGGCCACGGCGCGCGCCACCACCACCACTTCGCGCACGCCGGCGCAGGCGGCCAGGCGCGCTTCGATTTCGCCCGGCTCGACGCGGAAGCCGCGGATCTTGACCTGGAAATCGTTGCGGCCAATGAATTCGATGTTGCCGTCGGGCAGCCAGCGCGCCAGGTCGCCGGTCTTGTAGAGACGCGCCTGCGGCTGGCCGTTGAACGGGTCGGCGATGAAACGTTCGGCGCTCAGTTCGGGGCGTTTCAGGTAGCCGCGCGCCACCCCTTCGCCGCCGATGTAGAGCTCACCGGCAACGCCGATCGGCACCGGCTGCAGCTGGCGGTCGAGGATGTGGATGCGGGTGTTGGCCAGCGGCCGGCCGATCGGCGTCGCACCGCTTGCGGCGGCAATGGCGGGTACCTCGGCGGCACGCGCGATGGTGGAATCAGCGATGGCGCCGGGGGCGCTGGCAGGCGTAGCGGCCGGGCCGGCGGCGCACAGATAAGCGGTGGCGCAGACCGTCGCTTCGGTCGGGCCGTAGGCATTGAACAGGCGGTAGCGGCTGCCCCAGTGCGCGGCCAGCGCCGGCGGCAGCGCTTCGCCGCCGACGATCAGCGCCTGCAGCTGCCCCAGTGCAGCCTCGCGCGGCAGTGCGGCCAGGGCCGCCATGGGCAGGCTGACATGGGTAATGGCATGCTGCCGCAGCGTCTGCGCCAGCGGTTCGCCCGGCATCAGCTCATGCGCCGGCGCCAGCTGCAGACGCGCACCGCTGCACAGCGCCATCACGATTTCCGATACGCAGACGTCGAAGCTGAACGAAACGAACTGCAGCACGTTGCTCCGCGGCGTCACGCCGAACAGGCGGATCAACGCATGCGCCAGGTTACACAGGCCGCGATGGTGGTTCATCACGCCCTTGGGCTGGCCGCTGGAGCCCGAGGTGTAGATCACATAGGCCAGATCGCTGGCCTGCAGACCGACCGGCGACGGATCGGTGTCGGCGCAGGCGGCCAGCGCCGCATCGGCATCGTCGACCAGCACGGTGGGCAGCGTGGTCGGCACCAGTGCGCGCAGCGATTGCTGGGTGATCAGCGCCACCGGTTCGGCATCGGCCAGCATATAGTCCAGCCGTTCCGGCGGGTAGGCCGGGTCCAGCGGTACGTAGGCGGCGCCGGCCTTCCACACCGCCAGCACGGCCTCGATCATGGCCACGCCGCGCTCGAGACAGATGGCGATGCGCTGGTCCGGCGCCGCGCCCAGCTGGCGCAGATGGTGAGCCAGCCGGTTGGCGCGCGCATTCAGTTCGCCGTAGCGAACCGTCCGGTCCTGCCAGGCCAGTGCCACCGCCTGCGGACAGGCCGCGGCCTGCGCCTCGAACAGCTGGTGTATCAGTTCGCCGCGCGGCCAGGCCGCTTCGGTGGCGTTGAATTCGACCAGCAGCTGGCGGCGCTCCTGCTCGTACATCAGCGGCAGCTTGGCCACCGGCGTCTGCGCATCGGCCACGGCGGCTTCGATCAGCAGCGCGATGCGGGTCTGCATCTTCTGCACCTCGCCGTGGGAGAACAGCGCGGTGTTGTAGTTGAAGTCGATGATCACATCCTCGCCCGGATGGTGATTGCGGATCACCACCGCCAGCGGCGCGTGCTCATAGCCGTTGTCCATCGGGATCAGACGCGCCGCTGCGCCGCCCAGTTCACCGCAGGTGTTGAACATCAGGTTGGACAGAGTGATGTCGAACAGCTGGCGGCGGCCGTTCTGCGCCAGCTTCAGGTGACGGTTGATCTCGGCGATCGGGAAGCGTTGGTGACGATAGCAGCGGCGCAGCTCGGCCGCCACTTCATCCAGCAGGGCGCCGAACGGTTGCGCCGGGTCGACGCGCACGCCGACCGGGCTGGCCGACGAAAACATGCCGATCGTCTGTTTCTGGCGCGCCGTGGCGCGGTTGTGCACCGTCACGCCGATCACCACTTCCTCGGCGTCCTGGATGCGCGCGAAGTAGGCGCCCAGCGCCGCCAGGATCAGATGGGTGATGCCGTGCCCCTTGGCGGCGGCAAATTCGTTGTAGCGGTCGAACTGCGCGCGCGGCACGTTCCAGCGCACCTGTTCGCTCAGCGCCAGCTGCCCGGACGCGCCCTCGTCCGGCTGCGGGAACAGCGGCGCCGGCAGATGCGCATAGCGTTCGCACCAGAACGCGCGGTCGCGCTCGTAACGCGGCGAATCCAGGTAGGCGCGGTCGTCGGCCACGAATTCCAGATAGGACGGGCCGGCTTCGGTCTGCGCCTGCGGGTCGGCCAGCAGGCGGTTATAGGCGGCCGCCACCGCGTGCAGCATGTTGGTCACGCCCCAGCCGTCGGTGGCCAGGTGGTGGAAGCAGTTGAACCAGTAGCATTCGCTCTCGGTGCGCACCAGGCGCGTATCCCACAGCAGGTCTTTCGACAGATCGAAGCTGCGGCGGAACGCGTGCTCCATATAGGCGCGCGCCTCGGCGTCGGCGTCCGGGCCGGAGAAGTCGACCACCGGCAGCGGGATGGCGACCGATGCCGGGAAATACTGCAGCGCGATGCCCTGCTCTTCACGCAGCGCCAGTCGCAGGGCGTCATTGGCCAGCGCCACCTGATGTATCGCCTGCTGCAACACGTCCGCCCGCACCTGGCCGCGGATGTGCCAGGCCATGCCGATGTTATACAGCGGCAGTTCCGGGTGCAGCGCCTGGTCCAGCCAGATCACCTGCTGCACCGACGACAACGGGGACAGCTGTTGGGAGGAATCCGTATCCGACATGATGCAAACCTTTCTGTATGCGCCGCGGGTGCCGCGCCAATGAAAGGCATTACATCAAAACCGCGTGTTTATTTTTACTAACAAGTTTGCTAGTTCGGCACGGTTGTAGCGCACCTGCACAAATTCCGCCAAGCGTACCTAGGAGGTCTGATAGGTTGTGGCACCCTTTTCACTAGCTGGTCCGCCAGTTATCCGGCTTAGCCAATTTGCATAAAGTAGCCACATCGAACGCAGCAATTCAGCGACGACATCAGCGTAGTAGCGAACTCTCAACCTCAAGGAGAATGACCATGTACTCGATGATTCAGATTGGCCAGCGTAACAAATTCACCCGCATCGAACTGCGCGACATCCACGTCCTGCGCGCCAAGGTCTTCCGTGACCGCATGGGCTGGGAAGTGCCGATCCTGGGCGGCATGGAAATCGACGGCTACGACGCGCTGGAACCCCACTACATGGTCATCCGCAACGATGCCCAGCGCATCTGCGGCTGCTGGCGCATCCTGCCGACCATGGGCCCGTACATGCTGAAAGACACCTTCCCGGAACTGGTGCAGAACGGCACGCTGCCGGAAGATGAAACCGTGTGGGAGCTGAGCCGCTTTGCGATCGAGACCGAAGGCGACAACCGCTACGGCTTCGCCGAGCGCGCCAAGGAAGCGATGCGCGGCATCGTCAACTTCGCCGACGAACAGGGCATCAGCAAATATGTGACGGTGACCACCACCGCGGTCGAGCGCCTGCTGCGCCACGCCGGCGTCGAGACCACGCGCATGGGGCCGCCGCTGCAGATCGGCGTGGAAAAAGCGGTGGCGCTGGAAATTCACCTGGGCCAGAAAACCCGCACCGCCCTGTTCGGTGCCTACCATTGACCGGCAGCGCGGCACGCGGCGGTGCAGTCGCGCCGCGTGCTGCAGGAGTGATCATGAACAAACCAATGATGGAGCAGCGCGCGACGGATGCGCGCACTGCGCCCCGGCGCATCGTGCTGGCGCCAGGCGACGAGGAGTTGCACTGGATTACCCAGCGCGACAAGTATCTGATACGCGATTTCCGCCACGTGATGCGCGAGAACCAGACCGCGTTCTGGCGCCGCTTCGGCGTGACGCAGACGCGCGGCAGCCGCTTCGAACGCGGCAAGGCCATGCCGCTGCCGGTGCTGATGCTGGTGCGCCTGTATCTGAAGCGCGTGATCAGCGACGCCGACCTGCTGCAGGTGCGCGCCGCGGACGACGCCGACGGCCCGCTCTAACCCGGCAGCGTGATCAGGCCGAAACGGATCGCCTTGATCACCACGTCGTTGCGGCGGCTGACGCCGAACTTGGTGCGCAGATTTCCGATGTGGAAGTTGACGCCGGCTTCCGAGATGCTGAGGATGCGGCCGATTTCCCACGCGGTCTTGCCGGCCGCCATCCACTGCAGGCAATCGAGTTCGCGCGCGGTCAGCGCCGGCACTTCCTGGCTGGGCGGCGGCGCGTGCATGTACGGGCGCATGGTGTCGAAGGCGAGGTCGCGCAACAGGGTCAGCTGACCCAGCTGCTGATGCAGATCGTTGATGAAACCGTTGCCGGGCGCCTGGTCGCGCACGCAGGTCAGCATGCCGATCTCGCCGCTGGAGCCGTGGATCGGCAGCGTCACGCCGGCCTTCAGGCCGTGGGAAGACGCTTCCTCGTACAGCGCGTGCTGCTGGTCGCCCTGAAACGATTGCGGCATCCAGATAAAGGGCGAACTGGCCTTGAAGCAGTGCTCGACGGTGGGATCGGCGGCGCGCAGGTTGTCGCGGTCATACTGTTCGCGCCAGCGGGTCGGATAGTTGCTGCGCATGTAGACATCGGACAGGCTGACCTTGGGCTGCGGGATGACGGCAAACATCACCCGGTCGAAGCCCAGTCCCTGCACGCCCGACTGCAGGCGCAGGATCGCATCGGCTTCGCAGGAAGCATCCGTCAATGATTCAAAAAGGCCGGAAAACCCGTTTATCATACCGTCAGCCATGCGCTTTTCCCCAGTTTTAGAGTCTGTCTTTTTCAACACATCTTCAACTTCCTTTACTTTAACATGATGAAAATCTTTAAATAAAGAGAATATAAATAGATAACATGGAAATCGCCAAAATCGCTCAACTTGCCGCTAAAGTGCTCTATCTTGAAGACGAACCGCTCGATGTGAGCAAATCGCTGTTTCAGACTTACCACATGTCCAGACTCGATTACGTCGATTTTGCAAGCGAGCTGCAACTTGCATCCGGCAAGCAATTCGATCCTGACCAGCTGTGGCCGATCAACGGCATGTTGAATCAGCCCGCGCTGTACCAGGCCGGGGGCTGGACCGAGGCCGGCCGCGCCGCGCTGGCGCGCCTGTTCGACGGTCACGCCGAGATCCCGGCCGGCGCGGCGCCCGCTACGCTGCAGGGCATGTTCACGGTCGAATACGTGGCGCACCGTCTGCGCGCCCTGTAGGGACCACGCCGGGGGACGATGTTGCCTGCTCCCGGCCTGCTAGTGGAACTATCAGAACTACTAGTTACCACACGGCAGCGTAGATCGGATAATCGGGCCATCGTTTTCACCGACAACGCCGCCTCATGTCTCACGCACGCCTGTGGCCTGATACTGCCCGCATCGATCCACGCGCTTATCCTGTCCAGGACGCCGTGGCAGTTTATCTGCTCGAACTGGATATTCCGCCACCGCTGGCCCAGCTGCCGCAGTACCTGTCCTACCTGGCGCCAGCCGAGGGTGCGCGCTGGCGCGGCATCCGTCCCGCCGAACGCCAGTGGCAATACCTGCAGAGCCGGGTACTGCGGCGGGTGCTGCTGGCCGCCTACACCGGACGCGAGGCGGCGCGGCTGCATTTCGCCCGCGATGAATGGGGACGGACGCTGGTGGCCGATCATCGGGCGCTGTATTTCAGTCTGACGCAATGCGCCAGCCATGTGGCGATCGCACTGGGCAGCCAGGCCGCGCTCGGTCTCGACGCCGAGACGGTGTTCCCGGTACGCCCCAGTTTCCTGCAGATCGCCCGCAGCCAGTTCAGCCAGGCCGACCTGCTGCAGATCTTGACCTGTCCCGAGCCGCGACGCTATGGCCGCTTCCTGGAATTGTGGACGCTCAGGCAGGCGTATCTGAAGGCGCTGGGACGCGGCCGCGCCAAGTCCCTGTCGGATCTGAGTTTTTCGCGCGCCAGCTCCGGCCTGCTGCTGTGCCGCGATCGCACGCCGCAGCCCACGGCCATGCCGCCGATGGCGTTCCTGAGCGAAAAGTGGGTCAACAGCTGTCAGCTCGCGCTGGCTTACCGCGCCGGCCAGCCGGTCAGCCTGCACTACCTGAACGGCAGCCAGCTGCGCCAGGACTGGCCGCACACGCAAGCCGGCAGCGAATATCCGCGGCGCGCAGCCTGGCCGCCACCGCTGTCGTAACCAACCTATAGAGGTCACACCATGAAACGCATCGCACAGATCGGTTTGTTATGTTTGCAGTGCCTGCTGCATCCCGCCTCGGCCCAGGACAGCGATCCGAATGTCGCGGCCGTGGTGGTCAGCAGCAGCAAGGATCCGGACTGGAAGACTTACCGCGCCTTCAGCGCCGGGCTGGATGTGTTCGACGAACAGCGTCGGCTGGCGCCGGCCGCGACGCTGCGTTTCGTGCTGTTGCCGAAGGCGGCGCAGGCGTCGCTCAAGGACATCAAGCTGCGCATTGCCGGCGACGATTTCAGCATTCCGGTGCCGGTGGCGCAGGACGGCACCTTCAGTGTGCCGCGCAGCGAGCAGGCGAGCAAGGGCGATGCCGATCTGATGCTCAACCGCCGGCCGGGCACCTTCCGCTGGCGGCCGGACATCCGCAGCCCCGGCGTGCCGGCCAACGCGCGCCGCCTCGGCGACCTGCGGCTCGAGTGCGCGGTGCGCTGGGCGATCGAGCAGTACGAGACGCCGTATTTGATACGCAAGCTGTTCTACGCGGCCGGCCAGCCGTGCCTGACGTCGAAGATCAAGGTCGACTATATGGCGCCGCGGCCGATCGCCGCCATGTACCTGGTCTCGGGCGAGCGCCGCACGCGGCTGGCGGACGATCTGCTGGAGGAAGGCGGCAAGGTCTACGTGGTACCGGTGCACGACCAGAGCTGGCCGGACGACGCCCTGCTCGAATTCGAATTCGCGCCGTACTGGCAGGCCTCGGTCAAATAACGCTTACAGATCCCACAGCTCGCCGTTGGGGTTGGTGCGCGGCGGGTTGACGCCGAAGTGCTTGTAGGCGGCGGCCGTGGCCACGCGGCCACGCGGCGTGCGCTGCAGGAAGCCCTGCTGGATCAGGTAAGGTTCCAGCACGTCTTCGATGGTGTCGGCCGCTTCGCCGATGGCGGCGGCCAGGTTGCCGATGCCGACCGGCCCGCCGCCGAATTTGTACAGCACCGCTTCCAGCAGCTTGCGGTCCATGACGTCGAAGCCGACGGTGTCGACGTCCAGCATGACCAGCGCGGCATCGGCGATAGATTTGGTGATGGCGCCATCGGCCTTCACTTCCGCGTAGTCGCGCACGCGGCGCAGCAGGCGGTTGGCGATACGCGGCGTGCCGCGCGCGCGGCGGGCGATTTCGTGGGCGCCCTCCTGGTCGATGCTGGCCTTCAGCAGCATGGCGCTGCGCGTGACGATTTTGGTCAGCTCGGCGGTGGTGTAGAACTCCAGTCGGGCGACGATGCCGAAGCGGTCGCGCAGCGGGTTGGTCAGCATGCCGGCGCGGGTGGTGGCGCCGACCAGGGTGAACGGCTGCAGGTCCAGCTTGACCGAGCGCGCGGCCGGCCCCTCGCCGATCATGATGTCGATCTGGTAGTCTTCCAGCGCCGGGTACAGGATTTCCTCGACCACCGGCGACAGGCGGTGGATTTCGTCGATGAACAGGACGTCGTTGGCTTCCAGGTTGGTCAGGATCGCCGCCAGATCGCCGGGGCGCTCCAGCACCGGGCCGGAGGTCTGACGCAGGTTGACGCCCATCTCGCGGGCGATGATGTTGGCCAGCGTGGTCTTGCCCAGGCCGGGCGGGCCGAACAGCAGTGTGTGATCGAGCGCCTCGCTGCGCTTGCGCGCGGCGGAGATGAAGATTTCCAGCTGATCGCGGATCTTGGCCTGACCGACATATTCATCGAGCAGCTTGGGCCGCAATGCGCGTTCGATCGCTTCTTCGTTCGGCGAGGACGGCGCGGCATCGATGATGCGCTGCTCGGTAAAATTGTCGGTCTGTATGCTCATACAGGTATTTTACCCTGCCTTGAGCGCACGCCGCCCGATTTTAGCCCTTGGACAGGGCTTTCAGGGCTTGCTTGATACCGTCGGAGACACTGGCGCCGGCCGGGACGGATTTCAGCGCCAGCAGCGCTTCCTTGTCGGAGTAGCCCAGCGCCAGCAGGGCGTTGAGGATGTCGGATTGCGAATCCGGCGCGGCATGCGCGCCGCCGGCGCCGATGTCCGCGCCCAGCTTGCCCTTGAGTTCCAGCAGCAGGCGTTCGGCCGTCTTCTTGCCGATGCCCGGCACCTTGATCAGCCGGCCCGACTCCTGCAGTGTCACCGCCTGCGCCAGGTCGGCGATCGACATGCCGGACAGGATCGACAGCGCGGTACGCGCGCCGACGCCGGTGATCTTGATCAGCTGGCGGAATACGGCGCGCTCCTCGGCGTTGCCGAAGCCGTACAGCAGGTGCGCATCCTCGCGGATCGCCTGGTGGGTGAACAGCACCACCTTCTCGCCCACGCCGGGCAGATTGTAGAAAGTGCTCATCGACACATCGACTTCATAGCCGACGCCGCCGACGTCGACCAGCAGTTGCGGCGGATTTTTTTCGAGCAGAATTCCGGAGAGACGTCCGATCATGGGGAGACCTTATAAAGTGTTCAGCCGACCAGGCGACCGCGGCGCAGGCGCAGTCCGGCCAGCGGGCTGCTGGCCGTGGCGGCACTGGTGCCGCCGGCGATCAGGGTCAGCGTTTCGCGGCTATGGGCGTGGCAGATGGCGATGCCCAGCGCATCGGCCGCATCGGTGCCAGGCAGGCCGGGCAGCTGCAACAGCCGCGCCACCATGTCCTGCATCTGCGCCTTCACCGCGCGGCCGGTGCCGACCACTGCCTGCTTGATTTGTGTTGGTGAATATTCGGCCACGCTGAGTTCGGCCGTCACCAGCGCGCAGATCGCCGCGCCGCGCGCCTGGCCCAGCAGCAGCGTCGATTGCGGATTGACGTTGACGAACACCTGTTCGATCGCCGCGCAATCGGGGCCGTAGGTGCGCGCCACCTGGCCCACGCCGTCAAGGATGACCTTGAGGCGGGTCGGCAGGTCGCCCTCGCCGCTCTTGATGGTGCCGGAGGCGATGTAGCGCAGCTTGCTGCCCTGCTTGTGTATGACGCCAAAGCCGGTCGTACGCAAGCCAGGGTCGATGCCGAGAATAATCATCCACGGATTGTATGCAGTAAAGAAAAACCCCGCAAGCTTTGCCGCCCTGGCCGGCGCGCCCGGCTGGTATATAGTGCTGTTTTACTTACGATTGCCCAGTCCGTCATGCAAGTCCAGACCTTACGTTATTTTCTGATGGTCGCCACCACCGGCAGTTTCCTTGCCACCGCGCGCCACTTCGCGGTGCCGGCATCGTCCGTGTCGCGCTTCATTGCGTCGCTGGAAAAGGAACTGGGACAGCAACTGTTTTACCGCAGCACGCGCGCGGTGCGGCTGACCGAGCAGGGGCAGCGCTACTACGCGCAAGTGCGCCAGGCCGTCGAACTGCTCGACGGCGCCGCCGAACAGTTCGACCACGGCGCCAATCCCATGCACGGCCTGGTCAGGATCAACGCCGGGGAATCGCTGGGCCGGCTGCATATCGCCAACCTGGTCAACCAGCTGCAAGCGCGATATCCCGACCTGCTGGTCGAACTCAGCCTGAGCAATACCTTCGTCGACCCGGTACAGGAAGGCGCCGATATCACGGTGCGCGTGGGGCGGCTGGTGGATTCCGGCCTGATCGGCAAGGTGGTGTGCGCGCAACGCTATGTGCTGGCGGCCAGTCCGGCCTACCTCGCGCTGCACGGCACGCCGCAAACGCCGGAAGACCTGCTGCAGCACAATTGCCTCTTGTACAAAGGCGTGCATGAACCGCAGCGCTGGCACTTCCGTCATGCCGCCGAAGCGCCGTACGAGCCGCTGGTGGTGAGCGGTTCGCTACGCAGCAATAATTCCGAGGTGCTGATCAATGCCGCGATCGCGGGGCGCGGCGTGGTGCTGTTCCCCAACTGGCTCTACCCGCCGGCTAGCTTCCAGGACGGCCGGCTGGTGTGGCTGCTGGCCGACTGGCAAATGTCCGCCTACGCGGACGACATCTACATTCAGATCCTGTCGCCGGAAAACCGGCTGCGTTCGCAAAAGGTGCGCGCGGTGTCCGCCTTCCTGGTGGACGCGATCGGCACGCCGCCGTACTGGGACGCTTTGGTATAGCCGGCCAAAATGCAGTTTCCGCAAAATTGAAATGCCGTGGCGACGGATTGTCCGGCGCAGAGGATAGACCTATTATTTTTCCTGTCTTCCACAGGAAAATTACAGGAGTACCTCCATGAACACCTCGCATATCACCGACTATTTCAAGGCTCTGAGCGACAAGAATACCCAGGGCATCTTGCCGCATCTGGCCGACAACATCGTGCTGCTCGGCCCGATCTTTCCTGAACCCACGGTAGGACGGGACGCGGTGGTCCAGATCCTGTCCGGCTTCCTTGCCACCATCGACACGCTGGAAGTCAAGCTGACGTTTGCCTCGGACCGCGACGTGGCGGTGTTCTTCAGCTTCTCCTGCAAGGGCATCACGGTGAAGGGCAACGAGCATCTTCATCTGGATGAGAACGGCTTGATCGATCACATCGAAGTCGCATGGCGCCCGCTGCCTGACGCCGTGCTCATCCAGGAAATCTTCGCGCACAAACTGGGCTTCGAGCCGATGCGCCTGGTCCCGGCCGTGTGATCTTTTTGCCGACAGGCCCAACTGGGCAGCGTGCGCCATCACCGGCGGCGCTGCCCTTTTTATTTACAGGAGTGAACATCATGATGAGTTCAAACGCGCCATCGACGGCACTGGAACGCTACACGGCACAGGTGTTGCTGGGCGATGTGTGGCAGCGTCCCCTATTATCCATGCGCGACCGCGCCATCGTCACCATGGCCGTGCTGATTGCCCGTAACCAGAGCACGCAGCTGCCGCCTTACCTGGAACGCGCGCTCGATCACGGCGTGCGCCCCAGCGAGATATCGGGCCTGATCGCGCACCTTGCGTTCTACTCGGGCTGGGCCAACGCGCTGGCCGCGGAAGATGTCGCGCGCCCTATCTTCGCACGACGCGGTATCGATGCGGGCGAGCCTGCCCCGGCCGCACTGCTACCCCTGGACGAAAGCGCCGAGCAGCGGCGCCACGCCATCGTCGAACGCAAATTCGGTGCCGTCGCGCCGGGCCTGGTGCAGCTGACCAGCGACGTGATCTTCCGGGATCTGTGGCGGCAACCGGCACTGTCGGTACGGGACCGTTGCCTGGTGACGATAGGTTCGGTGATTGCGACTGCCCAGACGGCACAACTGGCGTTTTACCTGAACCGCGCGATGGACAATGGCGTTAGCCGGGCGGAACTGTCGGAAGTGATGACGCAGGTGGCGTTCTACTCAGGCTGGTCGAGCGTCTATACGGCGCTGGCGGTGATGAAGGAGGTATTCGAGGGCCGGCCTGACTGACCGGCCCGGTTAGCGTAGTTAGCGGCCGGCGTGCTGGCCGCCGTCCACGTGGATGATTTCACCGGTGACGAATTCCGCGGTTTCCAGGAATGCGATCGCGCTGGCCACTTCGCCCGCATCACCAATGCGGCCCAGCGGATGGTATTTGCCGAAGAACTGCAGATTTTCTTCCGCGTGCATCGGCGTGCGGATCACGCCTGGCGCGACCGCGTTGAAGCGGATGCGACGGTCGGCGTACTCGATCGCCAGCGCGCGGGTGGCGGCGTTCAGGCCGCCCTTGGTCAGGCCCGCCAGGCCGGTGTAAACACCGCCGCTCATGCCATTGTCGATGCTGCCGGTCACTGTCACCACATGGCCGCCCGCCTGCTTCTCGATTTCTCCCAGCGCCAGCTGGGTGATGTGAAAGAAACCGGCCATGTTCACGTTCATGATCGCGTTGTAGTCCTCGACGCTGAACGCGGTGAACGGCTTGCCGATGTAGATGCCGGCATTGTTGACCAGCGTGTCGACACGGCCGAAGCGCGCCACCGCTTCCGCCACGATGCGTTGCGCGGTGGCGCGGTCGCCGATGTCGCCGGCCACAGTCACGATGTCAGGATCGTCGGACGGTTTGATCGTGCGTGAAGTGGCGACGACGCGATAGCCCAGCTGGCGGTATGCCTTGACGATTTCCGCGCCTATGCCTTGCGATGCACCGGTAACGATGGCGACTTTTTGCGATGTGCTCATGCTGTTGCTCCTTGAGGATAAGTTGGTATCGATAAGAACTCGACGTAAAAATAATAAGGTCGTCGATGCCCTGCAACAATCCGTCGGGACAGCATTTCATTTTTGCGAAAACCGCATTTAGCGCGCGGCATAAAAAAACCCCGCGCGCCGGCCAGCGGCGCACGGGGTCGATCAGCATGCGGCGGCGTGGCCGCAATGGCAGACGATCAGTGGCGGAAGTGACGGGTGCCGGTGTAGACCATCACCACGCCGCGCTCGTCGGCGGCGTCGATCACTTCCTGGTCGCGCATCGAGCCGCCCGGATGGATAACGCAGGTCGCGCCCGCATCGACCACCACGTCCAGACCATCGCGGAACGGGAAGAAGGCGTCCGACGCCACCACCGAGTTCGCCAGCGACAGGCCGGCGTTCTGCGCCTTGATCGAGGCGATGCGCGCCGAATCGATGCGGCTCATCTGGCCGGCGCCCACGCCCAGCGTCATGTTGTTGCCGCAGAAGACGATGGCATTCGACTTGACGTACTTGGCCACGCGCCAGGCGAACATCATGTCCTGCAGTTCCTGCTGGGTCGGCTGCTTCTTGCTGACCACCTTGATGTCGGCCAGCAGCACGTTTTTCGAGTCGGCCGACTGCACCAGCAGGCCGCCGCCGACGCGCTTGAAGTCCATGGCGTTGACGCCATTACCGAGCGGGATTTCCAGCAGGCGTACGTTCTGCTTGGCCGACAGGATCTGTTTGGCTTCGGCGGTGAACGACGGCGCGATCAGCACTTCCACGAACAGCTTGGCCAGCTCGGTGGCGGCCGCGCCATCGACTTCCACGTTGAAGGCGATGATGCCGCCGAAGGCCGAGGTCGGGTCGGTCTGCAACGCGCGCTTGTACGCTTCCACCGCGTTGGCGCCCAGCGCCACGCCGCACGGGTTGGCGTGCTTGACGATCACGCAGGCCGCCGACTGGTCGAAGCCACCCATGCTCTTCACGCATTCCCACGCCGCATCGGCGTCGGCGATGTTGTTGAACGACAGTTCCTTGCCCTGCAGCTGCTTGTAATTGGCCAGCGCGCCTTCAGTCTTCACCACGTCGCGGTAGAAGGCGGCCGACTGGTGCGGGTTTTCACCGTAGCGCATGTCCTGCACTTTTTCGAAGGCCACGTTGAGCTTGGCCGGATAGGCGCTGCGGCTGCCGTGCGCGCGGGTTGCATCCAGGCTGGTCAGGTAATTGGCGATGGCGCCGTCGTACTGCGCGGTATGCGAATAGACCTTGGTGGCCAGCATGAAGCGGGTGTCGTAGCTGACGTAGCCGGGCGCGTTATCGGTGGTTTTCATTTCCGCCAGCACCACGCCGTAGTCGGCCGGATCGCAGATCACCACCACGTCCTTGTGGTTCTTGGCGGCGGAACGCAGCATGGCCGGGCCGCCGATGTCGATGTTCTCGATGGCGTCGTCCAGCGTGCAGGTATCCTTGGCCACGGTGGCCTGGAACGGATACAGATTGACCACCACCATGTCGATGGTCGGGATGTCGTGCTCTTGCAGCTTGGCCACGTGCTCGGGGAAGTCGCGGCGCGCCAGAATGCCGCCGTGGACTTTCGGGTGCAGCGTCTTCACGCGGCCGTCCAGCATCTCCGGGAAACCGGTGTAGTCGGCAACTTCGGTCACGGGCACGCCGTTGTCGGCCAGCAGTTTGGCGGTGCCGCCGGTCGACAGGATGTTGACGCCCATGGCGGACAGCGCGCGCGCGAAGTCCAGCACACCGGTTTTGTCGGATACGGAGATGAGAGCTTGTTTAATCATGGCTATGTATGACCAGGTGGTTAAGTAATTCGGTGACGGCCGGCATTGCGGCCATCCCAGCCACACATGCCGGATAGAACGGGCGCTTTACAGCAGGCCGTGTTCCTGTAATTTCTTGCGCAAGGTATTGCGGTTGATGCCCAACATCTGCGCGGCGTGCGATTGATTGCCGTCCGCCCGCGTCATGACCACTTCCAGTATCGGCTTCTCGACGGTCAGCACGACCATGTCGTAGATATTCGATGCCTGCTGTTCGCCCAGGTCGTTGAAGTATTCTTCAAGGCTCTTCTGAATGACTTCCTGGATACTTTCTTTGCTCATTTTTTGTCGTTCGGCTAATTAATCTGTTGTTGCTGGCAAATCCTTCCAGCTCGTGACTGGAAACGTTTGCCCTTCTGATAATGGGGCTTTTTTAGTGCTCTTCTGGACGCTCAGGCGGCCTGCAACTCTTCAGCGAGGCGGTATTGTAACCGTTCGCCGTATCGCCACTGCGATTCGAAGAATTGGTCTACGGCAATCAATTGTTCTTCCGTGGATACAAGCAGGTTCATACGCTGACGGAATTCTTCGCCGCCTTCGAGGTCGCGCACGTACCAGCCGATGTGCTTGCGGGCCGTGCGCACGCCCAGGTAGTCGCCGTAGAAGGCGTAGTGGGCGCGCAGGTGTTCATCCATCAGCGCACGCACTTCGTCCACATAAGGCGCCGGCAAATGCTTGCCGGTGCGCAGGTAATGGTCGATCTCGCGGAAGATCCACGGCCGGCCTTGCGCGGCGCGGCCCACCATCACAGCGTCCGCACCGGTGTAATCCAGAACGAATTTGGCTTTTTCCGGCGAGGTAATGTCGCCATTCGCCACCACCGGGATTGAAACCGATTTCTTCACGGCCGCGATGGTGTCGTATTCGGCGTCGCCCTTGTAGCCATCGGCGCGCGTGCGGCCGTGCAGGGTCAGCATGGCGATGCCGGCGTCCTCGGCGATGCGGGCGATCTTCAGCGCGTTCTTGTTTTCGCGGTCCCAGCCGGTGCGGAACTTCAGCGTGACCGGCACGTCGACCGCGCCCACCACCGCATCGACGATGCGCTTGACCAGCTCCTCATCCTGCAGCAGCGCCGAGCCGCACCAGGCGTTGCATACCTTCTTGACCGGGCAGCCCATGTTGATGTCGATGATCTGCGCGCCGCGCTCGACGTTGAAGCGCGCGCAATCGGCCAGATCCTTGGGATCGGCGCCGGCGATCTGCACCGCCTTCGGTTCCATCTCGCCGGTGTGGTCGGTACGGCGCGAACTCTTTTCCGTCGCCCACAGACGCGGGTTGGACGCGGCCATCTCGGACACCGCATACCCCGCGCCGAGCTCCTTGCACAGCTGGCGGAAAGGGCGGTCCGTCACGCCCGCCATGGGGGCGACGAAAACGTTGTTGCGCAGTAAATGAGGGCCGATTTGCACTTGCAATACCTGAAAGCGGGAAGAAGGAACCTTCTATTTTAACCGAAGGACTGCTCAAATAATAAGCACTATTTTTTATTAAATCGGCAAACGTGCAGGTTTGCCGTTATGAGTGGAAGTTTCCGCAGGGTATTTTAGCCCACGTCATCCATGGCCAAGGACAGGTGGCCGACCTCTCCCCAGCTAGTCAGCACTAACTTGCCTTCGGTCGCGGCGAAGCGGTTGATGCTGGCATTTTTCACCTGGAAATCGCGCGGACTGTCGAGCTGGATGCCGCGCGCGGCCCGGTAGGCGCACTCCAGTACCCCGCCGTGCGCCACGACCGCCACCGTCTGGCCCGGATGGCGCGCGGCCACCGCATGCAGCGCGGCGATGGCACGCTCGTAGAACTGGCGGAAGCTTTCGGCCAAGCGCTCGCCGGCCGGCATGACGGAATCGACATCGCGCGCCTGCCACAAGGCGAAGTCGGCCGGATATTCGTCCTGGATGTCCTGGTACAGCATGCCCTCGAACGCGCCGTAGGCACGTTCGCGCAGATGGGCGTCGGTCTGCAACGTGATGCCGGGGTGCGGCGCCGCCACCGCCTGCGCGGTCTGCACGGCGCGTTGCAGGTCGCTGGAAACGATGGCGTCCAGTTTTTCGGCGGCCAGCGCGCGCGCCAGCGCGGCGGCCTGGCGTTCGCCCTCCGCGTTCAGCGGGATATCGATATGGCCCTGCAGGCGGCGCACGGCGTTCCATGCCGTCTCGCCGTGGCGGATCAGCAGAATAGTGGTGTGGTTCATGCTATCGTGTATGCGGCTGACGGATCAGCGCGGGATTCAGTGTATAAGTCGCGATCAGCTGCGCTTCATCGACGATATGGCCGTGAATGGCGTTGAGTACGTCCGCGCAGCCGAAGCGCGCCGGCACCGCCAGACGCGGTACATCGAGCGCATAGATGCGAAAAATATAATGGTGCACGCGCTCATCGTTCCATGGCGGACAGGGACCATCATACCCGTAGTAGTCGCCGGACATGGCCAGGTCTGCCGAAAACCAGCCATGGTAATCGTTCAGGCCCTGACGCAGTGGCACGCCGTCCAGTGTCGTGGTCGGCCCCGGCTTGCCGCGCACGCTGACGCCGTCGGACAGCGCGCCCTCGGCGATGGCCGCCATCGACGGCGGAATGTCGATCAGGCTCCAGTGGAAAAAATCGCCGCGCGGCATGGCGGCCGGCAGCGTGTACCCCTCACGGTTGACGTTGCCCGCGTCGAGCGGCGCGTCGCCGTCGATGCACAGCAGGGCCAGCGACGCCACGCCGGCCGGCACCTCGCTCCAGCTCAGCTGCGGATTGCGGTTGGCGGACAGCGCCACCTTGCCCTGCGCATCCAGCGCCGCCAGGGCGCAGTCGGCCGGGATGACGCCACCATTGCGGAAACTGTCGCTGGAGAGCTTCATCTTATTTGGGGCTGGTCTGCAGCCAGAAGGTGACGGGACCGTCGTTGGTCAGGCTGACTTTCATGTCGGCGCCGAACTGGCCGGTCTGCACCGTCGGATGCTTCAGGCGCGCCCGCTCGACAAAGTAAGAAAACAGCCGCAGCCCATCGGCCGGCGCCGCGGCCGGCGTGAACGAGGGCCGCGTGCCGGATTTGGTATCGGCCGCCAGCGTGAATTGCGGCACCAGCAGCAGTCCGCCGTTGACGTCTGTCACGCTGCGGTTCATCTTGCCCGCCTCGTCGGCGAACACGCGGTAACCGAGCAGCTTTGCCAGCAGCATATCCGCCTCCTTTTCCGTGTCGTTGCGTTCGGCGCAGACCAGCACCATCAGACCGGCGTCGATGGCGCCTACCGTCGCGCCATCGACCACCACGCTGGCGCTGCTGACGCGTTGCAGCAGCGCGATCATGCGGACAGGGTCACGCGCGCGAACTTGCGCTTGCCGACCTGCAGCACAAAGGTGCCGGCCTGCACCTGCAGACCTTTGTCGCTCAGCACGGTGCCATCCAGGCGCACGCCGCCCTGCTCCACCATGCGCATCGCTTCCGAGGTCGAGGCGCACAGGCCGGCCTGCTTCAGCAGCTGGGCGATGCCGGTCGGCGCGCCGCTCAGCGCGACTTCCGGCACATCGTCCGGAATGCCGCCTTTCGAGCGGTTGACGAAGTCGGCCAGCGCGTCCTCGGCCGCCTGCTGCGAGTGGAAGCGCGCCACGATCTCCTGGGCGATCGCGACTTTCGCGTCGCGCGGGTTGCGGCCGCCGGCCACTTCGGCTTTCAGCGCCGCCACATCGGCGATCGAGCGGAACGACAGCAGATCGTAATACTTCCACATCATCTCGTCGGAAATGCTCATGATCTTGGCGAACATGGTATTGCCGGGTTCGGTGATGCCGATGTAATTGTTCTTCGACTTGGACATTTTTTCCACGCCGTCCAAACCTTCCAGCAGAGGCATGGTCAAAATGCATTGAGGCTCCTGACCGTAATCCTTTTGCAGTTCGCGGCCGACCAGCAGGTTGAATTTCTGATCGGTGCCGCCCAGTTCCAGGTCCGACTTCAGCGCCACCGAGTCGTAGCCCTGCATCAGCGGGTAGAGAAATTCGTGGACAGCGATCGGCGTGCCGTTTTTAAAGCGCTTGGTGAAATCGTCGCGCTCCATCATGCGCGCCACGGTGTAGCGCGAGGCCAGCTGGATCATGCCGCGCGCGCCCAGCGGGTCGCACCATTCGGAGTTGTAGCGGATTTCGGTCTTGGACGGATCCAGCACCAGCGAAGCTTGTTTGAAGTAAGTCTGGGCGTTCTGCTCGACCTGCTCGCGGGTCAGCGGCGGACGGGTGGCATTGCGGCCGGATGGATCGCCGATCATGGAGGTGAAGTCGCCGATCAAGAAAATCACCTGATGGCCCAGATCCTGCAGCTGGCGCATCTTGTTCAGCACCACGGTATGGCCCAGGTGCAGATCCGGCGCGGTCGGGTCCAGGCCCAGCTTGATGCGCAGCGGGGTGCCGGATTTTTCCGAGCGCGCCAGCTTTTGCGCGAATTCGCTTTCAATCAGCAGCTCGTCGACACCGCGTTTGGTGATCGCAAGTGCCTCTTGTACGTTGTCGGATAACGGCAACGCTTCTTTAGAGGGGGCCGCGGGTGTCGAAGAGGAGGTAGTCATGATTTTTTAAACGGTTTTTTCAAAAAAAGGTGGGCAGCTCCAGGAGTTTGCTATAATCCCCGATCCATCAATCTTGCCGTACGAAAACGAACAACACGAAGAATTAGAAGAAATAAAACGTTCCTGAATAGTTCAAGCGGCAAATTTTAACTGATTGCATGAACCAAATACACAAAATCACGAGCTCACGCTTGTTCAATTTGCTAGGTTCTACGCGAAAGGCGCGCATCATCAGCGCGTCGGCTTTGTTTCTCGCAGTCTGTGCTTTCGGCGCCGCCGGTGTAGCTCCCCTTGCTCCCGACGCATCCGATTTGCCGGTCAAAACTGTCCAGGAAGCCGTGGTCGTCCCCGACCTCTCCGCGCAGATCAACACGCTGGAACAGCAGTCCTCCAACGCCCAATTCATCCACGAAGAACGCATCCGCGCCGGCGACACGCTGGCCACGCTGCTGACCCGTCTCGGCGTCGACGATGACGCGGCTGAAACCTTCATCAAAAAAGACAAGGTTGCCAAAGGCGTCATGCAGCTGAAAGCGGGCAAGCGCGTGCAGGCGCAGACCGATGAGGAAGGCAATCTGCAGTGGCTGCGCGCCACCGTGGTCGACGGCAAGGACGATCCAGTCACCAATATTAAGATCACCCGCAAGGGCGATAGTTTCGTCGCCAGCGCGGAACCGGCCAAGCTGGAACGCCGCGTGGAAATGCACGCGCGTACCATCACCTCGACGCTGTATGCGGCCACCGACTCCAGCGAAGACGGCGCCAAGCTGCCGGACACCATCGTCAAGCAGATCATTGAAATGTTCTCGACCAACGTCGACTTCCGCGGCGACTTGAAGCGCGGCGACAGTTTCAACGTGGTCTATGAGACGTTCTGGCAGGATGGCGAATTCGTGCGCGCCGGCCGCGTGCTGGCCGGTGAACTGACCAACCGCGGCACGACGTATCAGTCGGTGTGGTTTGAAGATCCGCAGAGCAAGCAAGGCGGCGGTTACTACAGCTACGACGGCAAATCGCTGAAGAAGGCGTTCCTCAAGTCGCCGGTGGAATTCTCGCGTATTTCCTCGGGCTTCTCGATGCGCGTGCACCCGATCTCGGGCCAGTGGAAGCAGCACAAGGGCATCGACTTCCCGGCCCCGACCGGCACGCCGATCCGCGCGGCAGGTGATGGCGTGATCGACTTCGCCGGCACCATGAATGGCTACGGCAACTTCGTCACCATCAAGCACTGGAGCAACTACACCACTGCTTACGCGCACATGAGCCGCTTCGCGCCTGGCCTGAAAAAAGGCAGCAAGGTGTCGCAGGGTGACGTGATCGGCTACGTCGGCACCACCGGCTGGTCCACCGGCGCCCACCTGCACTACGAATTCCGTGTCGGCGGCGAAGCCAAAGACCCGAGCAAGATGAACGTACAAGCGCAGGCGCCTTTGACCGCTGCCGAAATGAGCCGCTTCAAAGTCTATTCGAACGACATGATGCACCGCTTCGCCCTGCTCCGTCCGGCCGGGTCCGGAGGCAGTACGCGCGTCGCGCAAGTCGCGCAAAAATAAGTTGGACAGAACAGGCCGCATCGTCGGCCTGTTTTTTTATTATCATGCGCCTCTGAGATGATTTATTCCGTGCGACAGCACACACACATGAGGTGGCTATGACTTTGTACATCGGCTTAATGTCGGGCACCAGCCTGGACGGCGTGGACGGCGCGCTGGCGCAGTTCGACGGCGACCAGATCACCACCATCGCCTCCGCCTACATCGCCTTCCCGCCCACGCTGCGCGCCGAGCTGATGGCCCTGCAGGCGGCCGGCGACAACGAAATCGAACGCGAAGCGCTGGCCGCCAATCAGCTGGCGCAGCACTATGCGCAATGCGTGGCCGAACTGCTGCGCGAATCGGGCCGTGCGCCCGAAGACATCCGCGCCGTGGCCGTGCATGGCCAGACCATCCGCCACCGCCCCGAACTGGGCTTCACGCGCCAGACCAACAATCCGGCCTTGCTGGCCGAGCTGTGCGGCATCGACGTGATCGCCGACTTCCGCAGCCGCGACGTCGCCGCCGGCGGCCAGGGCGCGCCGCTGGTGCCGGCCTTCCATGCGGCCCTGTTCGGCAAGGCCGGGCAGCCGCGCGTCGTGGCCAACATCGGCGGCATCGCCAACATCAGCGTGCTGAGCGACGATGGCGTGACCGGCTTCGACACCGGTCCCGGCAACGTGTTGCTGGACGGCTGGATCGGCCGTCACCGCCGCCAGGAATACGACGCCGACGGCGCCTGGTCGGCCAGCGGCAAGCTGATCCCGGAACTGCTGCTGGAACTGCTGCAGGAACCGTATCTGGCGCTGCCGGCGCCCAAGAGCACGGGACGCGACCTGTTCCACCTCGACTGGCTGGACGGCCATCTGCAGGCTTACAGCCACCTGGCGCCGCAGGACGTGCAGCGCACGCTAGTCCAATACACGGCCGTGACGCTGGCGGATGCGATCAGGCAGCATGGCGCCGGCGCAGACGCCGTCTACGTCTGCGGCGGCGGCGCGTACAACAGCGTGTTGATGGATGCGCTGGCGGCGGAACTGGGCAAGCAGGTGCTGGTGGCGTCCACGCAAGCACTGGGCGTCGCCCCCAACCGCGTGGAAGCGCTGGCGTTCGCCTGGCTGGGCTACCGTCACAGCGAGCGCCTGGCGGGCAACCTGCCCGCCGTCACCGGCGCCCAGGGCGATCGCATCCTCGGCGCCCTCTATCCGCGCTAGGTGTCCACTTTAAAAATAAAAAAAGGCGGCCCGCAGGCCGCCGTTTTCAAGGGAAATCCGAACTTATACCGAGAACGAAGAACCGCAGCCGCAGGTCGAGGTGGCCTGCGGGTTCTTGATCACGAACTGGGCGCCTTCCAGGTCGTCCTTGTAATCGATTTCCGCGCCAACCAGGTACTGGTAGCTCATCGAATCGATCAGCAGCTGGACGCCGTTCTTGACCATGGTGGTGTCGTCTTCATTGACGATTTCGTCGAAGGTGAAACCATACTGGAAGCCGGAGCAGCCACCGCCCTGCACGAATACGCGCAGTTTCAGGTCTGGATTGCCTTCTTCCTCGATCAGTTGGGCCACTTTTTCAGCAGCGCTATCGGTGAAGATGATAGGCGCTGGCATTTCAGCAACAGCATTCATTTCTAACTCCTACGAGAAAACAATTGAAGGCCATTATAGACCGGGGGCGTTTTTTCTGCTCCGCCCAGCTTCAAATTTGGCGATAAACCACAAAAAATCAAGTGCTTCAGATCAAGGCAGCAGTGCAATCTGGGTCAGGCCGGTGGTTTCTTCCAGGCCAAACATCAGATTCATGCACTGTACCGCCTGGCCGGAGGCACCCTTGACCAGATTGTCCTGCACCACCAGCACGATCACGGTGTCGCCGTTGTCCGGACGATGCAGCGCCAGGCGCAGCATGTTGGAACCGCGCGTCGAGCGGGTTTCTGGATGCGAACCGAACGGCATCACGTCGACGAAGGCGCTGTCCCGGTACTGCTCTTCGAACAAGGCTTGCAGTTCGTCGTTGCTGATGTCCTTGGTCAGGCGGCCGTACAGGGTCGAGTGCATGCCGCGGATCATCGGCACCAGGTGCGGCGTGAAGATCAGGCCGACCTTGTCGGAAGTGAAACGTTGCAGCTGCGCCGAGGTCTCAGGGGTGTGACGGTGGCCGGCCACGCCGTAGGCCTTGAAGTTGTCCGACGCTTCCGAGAACAGGGTGCCGATTTCCGCCTTGCGGCCGGCGCCCGAGACGCCCGATTTGCAGTCGGCGATCAGCGAACCGGCATCGATCACGCCAGCCTTCAGCAGCGGATAGAAGCCCAGCTGCATGGTGGTCGGGTAGCAGCCCGGATTGGCGACCAGCTGGGCTTTCCGGATGTCTTCACGGTTCAGCTCGGCCAAACCGTAGGCCGCCTGTTCCAACAGGTCCGGGCAGGTGTGTTCGATTTTGTACCATTTTTCGAAGACGGCTTTTTCCTTGATGCGGAAGTCGGCCGCCAGGTCGATCACCTTGACGCCCGCCTTCAGCAGCTCGGGCGCCTGGGCCATGGCGACGCCGTGCGGGGTGGCGAAGAACACCACGTCGCACTGGGTCAGGTCGGCGTTTTCCGGCGACGAGAATTTCAGGTTCACGCGGCCACGCAGCGATGGGAACATGTCAGCCACTGGCAAGCCGTCCTCTTTGCGCGAGGTGATTGCCGTCAGTTCCACATCCGGGTGGACTGCCAACAAACGCAGCAGTTCTACCCCGGTATAACCGGTGCCGCCGACGATGCCAACTTTGATCATTTTTGTTCCTTAAAGTATGCGTGGAAAAGGGAGAGTCATTTTATCAGCCATGCGCTACCGCCGCATGACAGTACCAGATAGCAAAAAAGCCGCCCGGCACAGGCCGGCGGCTTTTTCGGTGATGCGCTGCAGGCAGCGCACCAGAGCGTAACGATTAACGCTTCGAGAATTGCTTTGCGCGACGTGCTTTGCGCAGACCAACTTTTTTACGTTCAACTTCACGCGCATCACGGGTGACGAAGCCGGCACGTGCCAGATCGCCCTTCAGTGCTGCATCGTAGTCGATCAGGGCGCGGGTGATGCCGTGACGCACAGCACCTGCCTGGCCCGACTCACCGCCGCCGTGGACGTTGACTTTGATGTCGAAACGCTCAACGTTGCCGGTCAGTTCCAGCGGTTGACGAATAACCATCAGGCCGGTTTCGCGCGAGAAGTACTCAGCCGCTGGCTTGCCGTTAACGATGATTTGGCCGGTGCCCGATTTGATGAACACGCGAGCCACTGCACTCTTGCGACGTCCGGTGCCGTAGTTGTAGTTACCGATCATGTCAGTTCCTTAGATTTCGAGTGCTTTAGGTTGCTGAGCAGCGTGCGGGTGCGAACCTTCGGCGTACACTTTCAGCTTCTTGATCATGGCGTAGCCCAGAGGACCTTTAGGCAGCATGCCCTTGACAGCCTTCTCCAGAGCGCGACCTGGGAAACGCTGTTGCATTTTCAGGAAGTTGGTCTCGTAGATGCCGCCTGGGTAGCCCGAGTGACGGTAGTAGGTCTTCTCGGTGGCTTTGGTGCCGGTCACGCGCAGTTTGCCTGCGTTAACGACCACGATGTAGTCGCCGGTGTCGACGTGAGGGGTGAACTCTGGCTTATGCTTGCCGCGCAGTCGGAGTGCCACTTCGCTGGCAACACGTCCGAGGACTTTGTCCGTCGCGTCAATCACGAACCAGTCGCGCTGGACTTCATGTCCTTTAGCGGAAAAAGTTTTCATGTGATGACTTTCTAAATTAGAAATTACCGCTCAAATGGTGGTTCCGCTAAACGCTTCAGCGGACTCGGCCTTTTTATTTACTTTCCTGAGCGAATGGAAAGCCGACTATTCTAACCGGCTAACGCTCAAGGCGTCAAGCGGCAATCCGCTCGGGAACCGCTGGCGCGGTCGGATAACTGAAAACATTGACCACATTGAAAGTCGTGTCCGGCACATACAGGCGGCCGCGGTCGGCGTAGATAAAGTACGGCATCCACACGCCGCCGGCGTCCGGGTATTTCTTGAACACCGACGCGCCGGCCACGTAGCTCAGCCGATCCCCCTCGATGCGGAACATCTTCAGGGCGCGGTTGACCAGGTCGTTGACGAACAACAGGTCGCCATCGATGCAGACGCTGGCCGGCAGCATGAATTTTTCGTAGTCGGTATCGACGTTGTCGCAGTAGCCCAGCTGGCCGTAGCTCCACAGGCTCTGCCCCTGGCGGTCGAACACGCGCAGGCAGTTGTTGAACTGGTCGCAGACGAACAGGCGGTCCTGGGCGTCGACCGCGATGTCGCAGGGCGTGAACGTGTCGCTGTCCTGCCAGTGGAAATTCTTCACGAAGCGGACGTAGCCGGTCGGCTGGATCTGCCACATCGAAATCCGGTTGTTCAGCGAATCGGCGATGTAGATCTCGCCATGGCCGTTGACGGCGATGCCCTGCGGCGCCTTCAACGTGCCGTCGCCGCCCAGACCCTCGCGGCCGAACGGCAGGCCGTAATTGATCAGGAAACCGGCCGGGCTGAACTGGTACATCGACACCGTGCAGGTATTGAAATTGGTGACGAAGACCAGCGGCGTGCCCGGGCACAGCTGGCCCAGCGGCGCCGTTTGCGGGTAATAGACTTCCATCGCCAGGTCGCCCGGCACGAAGAAGCCGCGCATCAGGTCCTGCAGCTGGTGGTAGGGATCGGCGTCGGTGTTGAAGGTCTTCATGCACCAGTTGCCGGAATCGATGTTCAGCGACACGCCGCCCACGCGCGCCAGCGGATCGATCCCGGTCAGCAGGCGCCACTGGTCGTACCAGTATTGATACATGCGGTTGCCGGCCATGGCCCATTGCTCCACCCAGTTGCCGGAAGTGGGCGCGCGCGGCGGCGCGCGGCGCCGGGTATCGACGCCGATCACCGCCGTCATGCAATTGAATTGCGAGGTGCGGCGGCGGCGTTCCTGATCGTCGCGGCGGTGGCCGACTGCTTCGATCAGCAGCGCATCCTCCTCGCCGCGCTGACGCGGGATGCGCGCCTTGATCACGCGCGAGGCGAACGGCTCGCTGATGAAATACACATCGGGCTCGCCCTCGGCGGCGCAGATCTGGTAGGGACCGACGAATACCAGGTCTTCCAGCGCGCCGTAGACAAAATCGGACAGCGAATGCACCGGCTCCAGACCGTGGTTCCACAACGGCAGCAAACCGTTGACCACGGTTTCCAGTTTGCCGTTCAGGTCGTAGACGGCGATGGCGTTTTCGATATGGCCCGGCACCATCACGCGATCGCCGACCACGCACACCGAACGCATCACGTTAAACTTGCCGATGCCGGTGGGCTTGCCGTGCTGATGCAGCAGCACCGTGTCGTGCGGCGCCTGCACCACACCGTCGACGATGGGCCAGGCGGTGCTGATCTTGAGCACTTCGTAAAAGCCGGTGTTGGCCAGATAGAGATTGCCCTTGGTGTCACTGGCCAGTCCTTGCGGCCACAGCAGCTGGTGCTTGACGCCGGGGCCACTCACATAACGGAACTGGGCAACGAACTTGCCATCCAGCGTGAACTTGACGCAGCGGCTGGCCAGGTCGTCGTCGGTGTGGAAGAACTCGTCGCAGACATAGAGGTAGTCGTTACCGTCCTGCTCCTTCACCACCGTGATGCCGTTGGGATCGGACAACGGCAGATAGCTGTCGTCGCCTTCACCGAAAATGAAATCGGTCCACACCTCATACTCGTCGTAGGCGAAAGCCACCACGCGGCCGTGGCCCATGTCGGTGCAGTACATGATCTGGTGGGTAGGATGCGGATGCACATGAAACGGCATCAACAGCCGCGGCGCCTGCGGCGCATGTTCGCCCGGCCCTTCGACCACGTGCAGCAAAGTGGACAGGTCGGCGGAGAACACCAGCACCCGGCTGTTGCCGGTATCGCAGACCCACAGCCGGCCGTAATTATCGGCATGCACGCCGACCGGCGAGTTGAGGGTGAAATCGTCGGCCAACCTGCCGGTGGGCGTGCTGCCGGGCAAAGTAAGATCGCCGTACGAACAAAGATATTGCATAGCTTGACTCATCGGACCGCTCCTTGAGGTTGCTCAATACAACGAGGGAATTATCCCGTTGCTGCACTGCAGCGGCAAGTAAAAAAACCTCATGCAAGTCAATCTGGACAGAGTCCTTTACAATATGGGCAACGATTTTTACGGAGAGTATGATGGAGTGCAAAGTCAGCTGGAACGGCCCGTCGGGCATGAGTTTCTTGGCCCAGACCGGTTCTGGCCATCTGGTCACGATGGATGGCGCGCCGGAAGGCGGCGGCCACAACCTGGCGCCGCGGCCGATGGAAATGGTGCTGCTGGGCACCGGCGGCTGCACGGCCTACGACGTGGTACTGATCCTGAAGCGCGGCCGCGCCGACATCCGTGGCTGCGAGTGCACGCTGAAGGCGGAGCGTGCCGACAGCGATCCAAAAGTCTTCACCAAGATCAACTTCCACTTCACCGTCACCGGCAAAGGGTTGAAACCGGAAGCGGTGGAACGCGCGATCACCCTGTCGCACGACAAATACTGCTCGGCCTCCATCATGCTGGCCAAGACCGCCGAAATCACCCACTCGTTCGAGATCGTCGAAGCGTAGAAGATCGGGGTCAGAGCCGACATTTAGATGTAGTAGGCGCTGCTGGTCATGAGCTTGCCCATGGCCGACATCAGGTGCTGCACCGGCGCCGGCATGTCGGCCGCGCCAAGACGCTGGGCGGCGGCGCCGTGCTCGATTTCATCGATGCGCATCTGGTCGACGATGGCGCGCGACTTGGCGTCCTGCGCCGGCAGTTTGTCCAGGTGGCTGGCCAGGTGGGCTTCGACCTGGCGCTCGGTTTCCACCACGAAGGCCAGGCTGCGCGCATCGCCCAGCAAGGCCGCTACCGTGCCCAGCGCATACGCGCCGGCGTAGAACAGCGGGTTCAGCACGCTGATGTGGGAGTTCAGTTCTTCCAGGCGCTGCGCAGTCCAGGCCAGATGGTCTTCTTCTTCACGGCTGGAATGCTCGAATTGCTGGCGGATGGCGTCCGTCCTGGCGAAGCGCGCCTGGGCGTTGTACAGCGCCTGGGCGCACACCTCGCCCACGTGGTTGACGCGCATCAGGCCGGCCGCATGGCGTTGTTCCGCATCGCTCATGTCCGCATCGGCCGCATGCGTCGCCGGGTTCGGTCGCGACGAGGTCGCCACGCCGGTGACGACGCGCAGGGCCTTGTCGGCGCTGGCAATAAAACGGTCCAATGGGTTGTGGTGGTAGGCGGCCATGGTGTGCAGACTCTTATTCGATGGAAAGTCTCATTATAAAGGGCGCACGCTTTATTGCGCGTCTGCCTCCTCACGCAGCACGCGCTGGCGTTCGATGTAGTCGGCCACCGGGCCGCGCACGTCGATTTTGGAGATGTCCTTGGCCACGCCCAGGTTCAGTCCCAGCAGGAAGGGGATGTTTTCCACCGGCACGTCGGTGCAGCACTGTTCGAACGCTTTCAGGAAGCGTCTCGACTCCACCACTTTCACCACCTTTTCTCCGCTCATGTATTGCAGGATGCTGGTGATGCTGTGGCCCTTGCCGATGGTCTGGTAGATGAAGCGGTTGTAGTCGCGGTCCAGCTGTTTGAAGTCCAGCTGGTCCTTGGTCATCAGGCTGGACAGGTAATACAGCCCCAGCGCCACGCGGAAAAATCCGGTGGCTTCCTCGCGGTCCAGGCCCATCTGCGTGACGGCCCGGATTTTCTCCTGTATCTGTTGGTTCATCTTGTTTGCTCCCGTACGCGACTATAACAAGAGTTTATGCAGCCGGTAGCTTGCGTGTCGGAATTTCAACATGCTACTCTTGAAACTTTTCAACCTTGGGACATGGCGATGATCGAGGTAAGGAATCTGGCCAAGCGCTTCCGCCTGCCCACGCGCGGCGGCAGGACGCCGTTGGCGCGCGATCCCCGCGATCACGACGGCTGGTTCCACGCGGTGCGCGATGTGCATTTCCATTGCGGTCCCGGCGAGGTGCTGGGCTTGCTCGGCCCCAACGGCGCCGGCAAGACCACCACGCTGCGCCTGCTGTCGACCGCGCTGAAACCCGACGCCGGCAGCATCCACGCCAACGGCGCCGACCTGCTGGCCGATCCGCTGTATGCGCGCCGCCACATCGGTTTTCTGTCCGGCAGCACCGGGCTGTACGGACGGCTGACCGCGCGCGAGAACATCGAATACTTCGGCCGTCTGCACGGCATGACGCCGGCCCGCCTGCAGCGCCGCTGCGACGAGCTGTTCGATCTGCTGCAAATGCACCAGTTCGCCCACAAGCGCGCCGATCAGTTGTCCACCGGCATGAAGCAGCGCTGTTCCATCGCCCGCACCGTGGTGCACGAGCCGCAGATCGTCATTCTGGACGAGCCGACCACCGGCCTCGACGTCATGTCCGCCAAGGTGCTGCTCGATTTTATCGCCAGCTATAAGGCGATGGGTGTCCCGCTGATTTTCTCCACCCATCACCTGCACGAGGTGGAAAAGCTGTGTGACCGCGTCTGTATCATCAACCACGGCCGCACCGTGTTCCACGGCGGCATGGACCAGCTGCGCCTGCAGGGCGGCAGCGCCGATCTGTACGACGCCTTTGTCGGCATCGTCAACCGGGAGCCCTGAGCCGTGTGGACCATCTATCGGAAGGAACTGCTGGAGTTGATGCGCGACCGCCGCACGTTTTTCTTCACGGTGTTCATCCCGGTGTTCGCGATGCCGATGATTTTCGCCGGCTTCGGCTATCTGTCGACCAGCATGTTTCGCCAGGCCAGCCAGGCCGGCATGCCCTACGCCGTGTTCGGCAAGGAACACGCGCCGCAACTGGCCGCACGCTTCGCCAGCGAAAAAGACTTTCATGAGGTCATGCTGGACAGCCCCGAGCAGATCCGCCACGCCATCGCCGCCGGTCGCATCAAGTTTGCACTGGTGATCCCGCCCGGCCTTGCCGACCGGCTGGCCGGGCAGCAGCAGGCCGTGATCCAGCTGCACTACAACAGCGCCGCCACCGTCGACCTGACCCGCAAGCGCGTGATGGCGGTGATCGGCGCCCAGAACCGCGAATTGCGCGAGCATGCGCTGTCCGCCCTCAACCTGAGCAAGCGGCAACTGGCCTACGTGCTCGATCCGATCACGCTGGAAGACCACTCCACCGCCGACAAGCGCGAGCAGATGGGCGCGGTCATCGGCGGCATGCTGCCCTACGTGCTGCTGATGGTGTGCCTGATGGCGGCCATGTACCCGGCGATCGACACCGGTGCCGGCGAAAAGGAACGCGGCACGCTGGAAACCCTGTTGCTGGCACCGGTCTCGCGCAGCGCCATCGTGGCGGCCAAGTTCCTGGTGCTGTTCACCATCGGCCTGACTTCGGCGCTGCTGATGATCGTCAGCGTCGGCCTGCTGCTGCGCTACTTCGGCGCGCTGGTCGGCGGCGACCTGGTGCTGATGCTGCGCGCCATCGGCCCGCTGGACGCGGCCATGGTGGCGCTGATGCTGGCGCCGACCGCCGCCATCTTCGCCTCGGTGCTGCTGTCGATCTCGATCTATGCCCGAAGTTACAAGGAAGCGGCCGGCCTGATTTCGCCGCTGATCATCGTCACCATCCTGCCGACGCTGGTGGCGCTGCTGCCCGGCGTCGAGCTGAACTGGCGCTGGGCCATGGTGCCGCTGACCAATGTGTCGCTGGCAATGAAGGAACTGGTCAAAGGCACCATGGACTACCGCATGTTTTCCGTGATATTACTGTCAACAACCCTGACTGCCGGCCTGCTGCTGGCCCTGTGCCGCTGGTGGTTCAACCGCGAGCAGGTTTTGTTCAGGAATTGAATAAGTTGTCTATTCAACCATGCCCAACCCATTGCGGCCTGTTCCGCCTTTTCTGCACTCTGGCGCACCGTTTCCCCCGCCCATCGCAATGGCGCCACCACACTGGAGCAAATTCAATACAATGCCATCATGTGAAAAGAGTATGGCCGTGCAGAAATGTCAGGAGTTAGTATGGAATTGAGCATCAGAAACTTGTCTAAAACCTACGCCAATGGCGTGGTCGCTTTGGACAATATTTCCCTCACCATCCCGACCGGGATGTTCGGTTTGCTGGGCCCGAATGGCGCCGGCAAGTCGACGCTGATGCGCACCCTGGCCACCCTGCAGGAATGCGATTCCGGCGCGGTATTCTTCGGCGACCTGGACGTGCTGGATGAGAAGGATGAATTGCGCCGTCTGCTCGGCTATCTGCCGCAGGACTTCGGCGTGTATCCGAAAGTGACCGCTTACGAACTCCTCGACCATTTTGCCGTGCTGAAGGGGCTGAGCAACCGCAACCGCCGGCGCGAGGTGGTTGACGGCCTTCTGCAGCAGACCAATCTGTTCGAGGTGCGCCATCAGCGCCTGGGCGGCTTTTCTGGCGGCATGCGCCAGCGTTTCGGCATCGCCCAGGCCCTGCTCGGCGATCCGAAACTGATCATCGTCGACGAGCCGACCGCCGGCCTCGATCCACAGGAGCGCGTGCGCTTCCACAACCTGCTGTCCGACATCGGCGAGGACAAGACCGTGATCCTGTCCACCCACATCGTCAGCGACGTGGCTGACCTGTGCGCCAACATGGCCATCATCAACAAGGGCCATTTGCTGCTGTGCGGCCCGACCCAGGAACTGATCCACGAGGTCAGCGACAAGATCTGGGCCCGCTTCATCGACAAGCGCGACCTGCAATCGTTCCAGCTGCGCCATCCGGTGATCTCGTCGCGCCTGCTGTCGGGCCGCACCCTGATCCACGTCTACAGCGAAACCGATCCCGGCGACGGCTTCGAGGAAGCGCTGGGCGACCTCGAGGATGTTTACTTCGCCACCATCGCCGGCCGCCACCGCGCCGCGAACTCCTGCGATTAAGGGCCGATCATGTTGGCCATCGCCCTTTTTGAAGCGCGCCAGCGCCTCAAGCTGCTCTCGACCTGGGTGTACTTCGCCGGCTTCCTGGCGCTGACCATGCTGTGGATGGCCGCCGCCGGCGGCTATTTCAAAGGCGCCTCGGTCAGTTTCGGCAGCCAGCTGATCGACTCGCCGCGCTCGCTGATGTTCACCACCAGCTTCCTCGGCTCGCTGGGCGTGATCGTGATCGCCGCCATGATGGGGCGCTCGGTGCAGCAGGATTTCGAGTACGACATGCAGCACTTCTTCTTCAGTGCCCCGATCAGCAAGTTCCAGTACATGTTCGGCCGCTTCATCGGCGCCTACCTGACGCTGGCGGTGATCTTCACCAGCATTTTGCTCGGCGCCTGGCTCGGCAGCTTCATCCCCGGCATCGAGCCCGAGCGTCTGGCCCATCCGGACGCGCTGGCTTATCTGATTCCCTACCTGATCGTCATCCTGCCCAACATCTTCATCTTTGGCGCCGTGTTCTTCATCCTGGCCGCGCTGACGCGGCGCATGCTGCCGGTCTACATCAGCAGCGTGGTGATGCTGATCGGCTACATGGTGGCGCCCGGCCTGGCGCGCGACCTCGACTACAAAACCTTCGCCGCGCTGATCGACCCGTTCGGCACCACCGCCGTGCTGCGCGTGACCGAGTACTGGCCCATCATCGAACGCAACACCCGCATGTTCTGGCCGGAAGGCGTGTACCTGCTGAACCGCGTGATCTGGGCCTCGGCGGCGCTGGTCGGCCTGCTGGTCGGTTACTGGCGCTTCCACTTCATCGCCACCAGCGACAGCGGCCATGGCCGCAAGAGCAGCACCAGCACCGGCGAAGGCGAGCTGCCGCAGCACCTGTCGGCCACCTCCACCAACACCCAGGAAACCCCGGACTTCAAGTCGCGCCGCCTGTGCTGGCTGCTGGTGCGCATGAGCTGGCTGAACCTGCGTGAAACCACCAAGAACATCTATTTCCTGGTGATCGTGCTGGCCGGCGTGCTGACCATGTTCGCCAGCTCGCTGGACATGGGCTCGCTGTGGGGCACCAATACCTATCCGGTAACTTACCTGGTGCTGGACGTGGTCAGCGAAACCTTCGCGCTGTTCATGATGGTGATCACCACCTTCTACGCCGGTGAGCTGGTCTGGCGCGAGCGCGAGGCGCGCATGGCGCAGATGCTCGACGCGCTGCCGATCCCGAGCTGGCTGCCGCTGCTGTCCAAGCTGTTCGCGCTGATCGGCCTGCAGGCGCTGCTGATGCTGGTGGTGATGCTGACCGGCATGGCGATCCAGATCTTCAAGGGCTACTTCATGCTGGAGCCGGGGCTGTACCTGCACCAGCTGTTCCTGGTCCACATGCCGTACTACATCCTGATCGCGGTGCTGTCGATCGCCATGCAGGTGATCATCAACCAGCGCTACATCGCCTACTTCGCGATGATCGTGTACTACGTCATCAGCCTCACCGCGCCGAATGCCGGCTTCGACAACCCGCTGCTGATTTACGCCAACACGCCGCACATCATCTACTCGGCGATGAACGGCTACGGCCACTTCCTGCTGCGCGAGCGCTGGTACGACGCCTACTGGGGCGGCGCGGCGGTGCTGCTGACCGTGGCCTCGCTGCTGTTCTGGGACCGCGGCACCAACGACGGCTGGCGCCAGCGCCTGCAACTGGCGCGCCACGCGCTGACCGTGCCGGTGCTGGGCACCATCGCCATCGGCTTGCTGATCTTCGCCGGCGCCGGCGGCGTGCTGTTCTACAATCAGCAGGTGGCCAACCACTACAAGTCGGCCTATGACAAGGAAACCGACAAGGCGCAATACGAAACCAGGTACAAGCAATATGCGGCGCTGCCGCAGCCGCGCATCACCGACGTCAAACTGAGCGTGGAGATCCTGCCGGAACAGCGCACGCTGGTGGTCAAGGGACGCTACCAGCTGATCAACAAGACCGCGCAGCCGGTGACCGACATCATCGTCAGCCAGGACAACACCGTCTCGCACTACGGCGTGCGTTTCAGCCAGGAGGTGCGCAACGGCCTGCAGGACCGCGACCGGGGCTTCTACACCTACAAGCTGTCCCAGCCGCTGGCGCCGGGGGCGCGGATGACGATGGAGTTCGATATCGGCTACGCGCCGGGCGGCATCTTCGGCCTGGGCCAGGACACGCCGGTGATTGCCAACGGCACCTTCTTCAACAACAGCGTGATGCCGCGCATCGGCTACCAGCAGGACTGGGAATTGAACGACGCGCGCGACCGCCGCAAGCACCGGCTGCCGGCACGCGAGCGCATGCTGCCGCGCGACGACGCCGGCGGCCTGGCCAACAACTTCGCCGGCAACGACGCCGACTGGATCAGCTTCGATGCCACCGTCGGCACCAGCGCCGACCAGACCGCGATCGCGCCAGGCATGCTGGTCAAGGACTGGATGAGCAAAGGGCGCCGCTACTTCCATTACAAGGCGGAGCAGCCGATGCTGAACATGTACGCCTTCCAGTCGGCACGCTACCTGGTCAAGCGCGACTGGTGGCAGGACGTCGGCATCGAGCTGTACTACCATCCCGGCCATGAGTACAACCTCGAGCGCATGGACAAGGGCATCAAGGAATCGCTGGATTACTACAGCAAAAACTTCGGCCCGTATCAGCACAAACTGGTGCGCATCGTCGAATTCCCGCGCTACGCGCAGTTCGCGCAATCGTATCCGAACACCATCCCGTATTCCGAGTCGGTGGGCTTCATCGCCAAGGTCAACGACAAGAATCCGAAAGACCTGGACTACCCGTTCTACGTCACCGCGCACGAAGTGGCGCACCAGTGGTGGGGCCACCAGTTGGTCGGCGGCTACACGCGCGGCAGCACCGTGCTGAGCGAAACGCTGGCGGAATACTCGGCGCTGATGGTGATGAAGAAAAACTTCGGGCCCAACAAGATGCGTCGCTTCCTGCGATACGACCTCGACCGCTACCTGCTCGGCCGCGCGCTGGAGCGCAAAAAGGAACTGCCGCTGGCGGACAATGAAAATCAGGACTACATCCAGTACCACAAGGGCAGCCTGGCAATGTACCAGCTGCAGGACCTCCTGGGCGAAGACCAAGTCAACGCCGCACTGAAAGACGTGCTGACGCAATACGGCCGCACGGCGGGCGCGCCGTATCCGAGCGTTACGGTATTGGTTGACGCGTTGCGCAAGATCACGCCGGCCGGCCAGGCCTACCTGATCGACGACCTGTTCAACCACATCGTCCTGTACGAAAACCACGCCGTTGCCGCCAGCGCGCGCAAGCTGAACGACGGCCGTTACGAAGTCAGCTTCGTAGTCAGCGCCGCCAAGGCACGCGCCAGCGAACAGGGCGAAGAAAAAGACGTGGCGCTACAAGACTGGATCGACATCGGCGTCGACGACAAGGATGGCAACGCCCTGCTGCGCGAGCGCAAGCTGATCGACCAGAAGGAAAACCATTACACGGTGATCGTCAGCGGCCGGCCGGCCAGAGCCGGCATCGACCCCGACAACAAACTGATCGACCGCAAGCCGGACGACAACATGATCAACGTCGAGCTGCAGCAATAATCCGGGGTCAGGTCTTCCATTGCGTCACGGGCTCTGCCGTAGCGGCCGCTACGGC
>NZ_SPVG01000103.1 GCF_004614165.1 Duganella callida
CGGCAGGCACGCCTGGCGTCGCCCGCGCGCCGGATGAAACAGGCCCGCTGGCCGAGGCCCGTTCGCTGGGCGCCGCCGCCCTGGCCAGCATGCGCCGCGACCTGTTCCCGCGCGCGGCGGCTTATCAACCGGAGATCGCATCGTGACCGCTGAACTGAGTTTATACGGACTGTATGTCCCCACCTTGCTGTTGCTGGCCATTTTGGCGCTGATCTGCACGCGCGCGCTGGGACGCCTGCTGATGCGGGTCGGCTTCTACCGCCTGGTGTGGCATCCGGCGCTGTTTGAATTTGCGCTGTTCTTCATCCTGCTGGGCGGCTTTTCCACTTTTTTGAATAACCGGGGCTGAATCATGAACCTCAAAACTCCTTTACTGGCCCTGGGCCGATTTGCCGTAACGATGATCGCGGTGGCTGCCGCCGGCGTGCTGGGATGGCGTTTGTGGCAGCACTATGAAGTGGAGCCATGGACCCGCGATGGCCGCGTCAAGGCCGATGTGGTGCAGGTGGCGCCGGACGTCACCGGTCAGGTCACCGCGGTGCTGGTGCACGATAACCAGCAGGTGAAGGCGGGTCAGGTGCTGTTCGAAGTGGACCGCGCGCGTTTCGAACTGGCGCTGCGCCAGGCCGAGGCGGCGGTGCAGGCACAGCGCGCCACGCTGGCGCAGGCGGAAAAGGAAGCGCACCGCAACACCGAGCTGACCGACCTGGTCTCGACCGAAACGCGGGAACAGGGTGCATCGCGGGTCGACCAGCTGCGCGCGGCGCTGGCGCAGGCGATTGTGGCGCGCGATGTCGCCAAACTGAATCTGGACCGTACCCGCATCGTCTCGCCGGTGAACGGCACCATCTCCAACCTGGACCTGCGCACCGGTTCCTACGTCAGCGCCGGCCACGCGGTGATGGCGCTGATCGACAGCGATTCCTATTATGTCGAAGGTTATTTCGAAGAGACCAAACTGCCGGCGATCCAGGTCGGCGATGCGGTGGTGGTGCTGCCGATGGGCGAATCGCTGCGCATCAAGGGGCACGTCGAAAGCCTGGCCGGCGGCGTGGCGGACCGCGACCGCAGCACCTCGTCGAATCTGCTGTCCAGCGTGAACCCGACCTTCAACTGGGTACGTCTGGCGCAGCGCATCCCGGTACGCATCAAGCTGGACGCCTTGCCTGCCAACGCGCGCCTGGTGGCCGGGCAGACCGTCACGGTCGATGTGCAGGCCAAACGTTCCTGAGCGGGAGAGCGCCATGAAATCCATTAAAATACTGGGCGGCACGATGCTGCTGGCCGTACTGGCGGCGTGCGGCACCGTCGGCCCCGACTACAAAGTGCCCGAGCAGGCGGTGATCAAGCGGCCGACGGCGGCTGCGCCGTTCCTGAGCAGCGCGGAAAGCGCCTATAAACAGGAGCCACTGCCGGCGCACTGGTGGCGCTTGTATCAGGACCCGGTGCTGGATCAGCTGGTCGAACAGGCGCTGGCCGCCAACACCGACCTGCGCGTGGCCTCGGCTAACCTGGCGCGCGCGCGCGCCGTGCTGCTGGAAGCCGAAGAAAACGGCAAGCCGGTGGTCGGCGTCAGCGCGGCGCCGGGTGTGGGCCGTGCCTCCGCCGCGGCGAAAGGGTCGCCGGCCTCGCTGCCGGACAAATTCACCTACGACGCCGGCATCAACGTCTCCTACCAGGTGGACATGTTCGGCAAGATCGCGCGCGCCGTGGAAGCGGCCAATGCCGACACCGAATCGGCGCAGGCTGGCGTCGACCTGGTGCGCGTGACCGTCGCCGCCGATACCGCGCGCGCCTATGCCGATGCCTGCTCGGCGGTGCGGCAGATGGCGGTGGCACGGCAGTCGGTCGATCTGCAGCAGAAGCTGGTCGAACTGACGACCCAGCGCACGCGCGCCGGCCGCGGCACCAGTCTGGATGACGCGCGCGCCCGCAGCCAGCTGGCACAGTTGCAGGCGGCCCTGCCGCCGCTGGAAGCGCAACACCGCACGGCCTACTATCGTCTGGCGGCGCTGACCGGCAAGACGCCGCAGGAAATGAACCTGCATCTGCTGCAGTGCCAGGCCGCGCCGCGCCTGACCAGGCCGTTCCCGGTCGGCGACGGGGCCGCGCTGCTGCGCCGCCGCCCGGACATCCGCCAGGCGGAACGCAATCTGGCTTCGGCCAGCGCGCGCATCGGCGTGGCGACGGCGGATCTGTATCCGAGCATCAGCCTGGGCGCCACCGTCGGCAGCACCGGCCTGCTCGATCATTTCGGCGCCGGCAACGCCTTCCGCTGGAGCCTCGGACCGCTGATCTCGTGGACGCTGCCATCGACCGGTTCGGCGCGCAGCCGCATCGCCGAGGCGGAGGCGGGCAACGCCGCCGCGCTGGCGCGCTTCGACGGCGTGGTGCTCAATTCGCTGAAAGAAGTGGAAAGCGCGATGACCGTATATGCTCGCGAGCTGGACCGGAATGCGGCCCTGAAGACGGCGCGTGACGAGGCGGAACTGGCGTCCGGACAGTCGCACCGCCTGTACCGGTATGGGCGTACCGATTTCCTGTCGGTGCTGGATGCCGACCGCACCCTGGCCGCCACCGACGCCGCCTGGGCCGCGTCCGACGCCGCGCTGGCCGCCGATCAGATCACGCTGTTCCTGGCGCTGGGCGGCGGCTGGGAGCAGCTTTAAGAATGGTATGCTATCGCCTTCGTTAATAAGGAGTGAGCATCATGGGACTGGCGGATCAGTTACTCAAAGCCGGTTTGGTCGACCAGAAAAAGGTCAAGGTCGCCAATCAGAACAAGGGCAAACAGCAGAAGGACGAGCGCCGCGCCGGCGTGCAGACGGTCGATGAGACCAAGCTGGCGGCGCAGGAGCGGCAGCGTCTGAACGCCGAAAAGGCGCGCCAGGCCAACGCCGAACGCGACGCCGCTGCGCAGCAAAAGGCGATCGCCGCGCAGATCGCGCAGATGATCCAGCAGAACAAGCAGGACAAGGGCAAGGGCGACACGGCCTACAACTTCACGCATGGTACGAAGATCGAGCGCATCTACGTCTCCGACAAGGTGCGCGAGCATCTGGTGGCGGGCCGCCTGGTGATCGTCGCCGCGGGCCAGAACTACGAACTGGTGCCGCGCGTGATCGCCGACAAGATCGCCGAGCGTAACGAGGCGTTGGTGATCCGCGTCAAACAGGCCAGCACCGAGGTCGACGAGGACGATCCGTACGCCGCCTACAAGATTCCCGATGACCTGATGTGGTAATCCTATTTGCGCGGTTTGCCGAACACCTGGGTCCAATAGATGCTTGAGCGCTGGCCCTGACCAAGGTCGTAGGCGGCGCCCATTTCCGTGTAATCGGGATTCATGATGTTGGCGCAGTGGCCAGGACTGGTCAGCCAGCCGGCCAGCGCTTCCTGTGGGCTCAGCTGGCCCGAGGCGATGTTCTCGCCGATCCGCAGCCATTGATAACCGGCCTGCCGCGCGCGGTCGCCCACCACTTTTCCCTCCTTGTCCGTGTGGCTGAAATAGCGTTGGCGCGCCATGTCCTGGCTGTGCGCCAGCGCCGCCGCGCCCAGTGCCGGATTCCAGCGCAGCGGCGGCGCCGGCGCGAACGACTGTCCGCCGCAGACGCGCGCGTTGGCGCGGGCGGCGTTGACGCCTTCCAGTATCGTCTGGCCGGCTTCCTGCCAGTTGGCGATCGGCGTGGCCGGCCGGTCGGGCGACATGCCCAGTGGCGACGGCGGGTGTGGTGGCGCCGGCCGCGCCAGCACCACGCTCCATTCCTGGCCGATGTGCGTGACGCCGATCTCGGTATAGGCGGTGCTCAGCAGCGCGCGGCAATAGGGCTGCTGGATGGTCTGCATCGCCATCTGCGCGCTGGCGGCGCCGGTGACCGAAATGGCGTCCGCCTGCGCGCTGGCGTAGCCGGCACGGTCCAGTACCGCGATCAGGATGGTGCCAGGCTGGATGCGGATGCCGGCCAGCCTGGCCTGCGGCGTCAGGGGCGGCGCCGGGGCGGCGTCGGGGCTGCCGTCGCAGGGCCCGGGCGCGGCACGGTAGGCGTTGATCAGGGACGTCAGCTGATCGGCGTCGCCTTGCGGCGATGCCTGGGCCGGCGCGCTCGCCAGCAGCAGTGCCGGCAGGAGGATGCATCGTTTCATTATTTCCAGGTGATGATGCCGGCGGCGGCCAGCCGTTCAAAATAAGCCGACACCAGCGCCCGCGGTACCGCAGTATAGCGTCCGCAGACGATGTCGTGGATGTCGGCCAGCGGGGCGAAGATGTTACCGGCCCCGACTCATGCTACTCTATTCCGGATGTAATTCCCGACGACTCACATGACGAAACACCACAAGCAAGGGCGCCCCGGCGGCAATCAAGGCTCCGGCAAGGCGGACCAGCTGTTCGCCGCAGGGCTGAATTTCCATCGCCAGGGCCAACTCGATCAGGCGATGCAGGCGTACGAACAGGTGCTCAAGCTCACGCCGCGGCACTTCGACGCATTGCATCACATCGGCATCCTGGCCTTCCAGAAAAAGAACTATCCGCTGTCGGTGGATTTCCTGCGGCTGGCGCTGAGCGTCAACGCCAATGTCGCCAGCGCTCACGCGAACCTGGGCAATACGCTCAAGGAGATGGGACAGCTGGAAGAAGCACTGCTCAATTACGATCGCGCGCTGTCCCTGAACGGCCGCGATGCCGATACCTGTTACAACCGCGGCGCCGCCCTGCATGCGCTGGGCCGGCTGGAAGATGCCTTGCAGAGCTACGACAGCGCGCTCGCGATCAACGGCAAGGACCATCAGGCTTGGCAGAGCCGCGCGGTGGTGCTGAAGGATCTGGCGCAGTTCGAGGCCGCCAGGGAAAGCCTGACGCGGGCGCTGGCGCTCGATCCGGGCTCGGTCGAGGCGCAATGGGGCAAGGCGCTGCTGGATCTGCAGTTCGGGCGCTACACGGAAGGCTGGCGCGGCTACGAGTCGCGCTGGAACATGCCTTCGCTGACTGTGTATGACGGCGAGCGTCCGCAGGGCGCCGCCTGGCTGGGACAGGGTTCTTTGCAGGGCAAGACCATTCTGCTCTACGCCGAACAGGGACTGGGCGACACGCTGCAGTTCTGCCGTTACGTACCGATGGTGGCGCAGCTGGGCGCGCGGGTGATCCTGGAAGTGCCGGCCGCGCTGGCCGGCCTGCTGGGCAGCCTGGCCGGCGTCAGCCAGCTGCTGGTCAAGGGCGCGGCGCGGCCGTCGTATGACTGCCACTGTGCGCTGATGAGTTTACCGCTGGCCTTTGGTACGCAGGTCGAGACGATTCCCGCGCAGGTGCCGTATCTGTCCAGCGATCCGCAAAAGGTCGCCGAGTGGGCGGCGCGTCTGGGGGCGCAGGACAGACCGCGCGTGGGCGTGGTCTGGAGCGGCAACTCCAGGCACGGCAATGACCGCAGCCGCAGCATCGCGCTGAGCGGGTTTGCGCGACTGTTCAGCGACCGCTACGAGTTCGTCGTGCTGCAAAAGGAGGTGTCGTCGTCCGATCGCGCCTTGCTGGAAACGCTGCCCGGCGTGCGCCAGTTCAGCGAGGCGATCGCCGACTTTTCCGATACGGCGGCGCTGTGCGAACTGATGGATCTGGTCATCACCGTCGACACCAGCGTGGCGCATCTGGCCGGCGCCCTGGGCAAGCCGGCCTGGGTGCTGCTGGCGATCCATCCCGACTGGCGCTGGCTGTTGGAACGCAAGGACAGTCCGTGGTATCCCGGCGTACACCTGTATCGGCAGACGCGGCGCGATGACTGGGCACCGGTGCTGCAGCAGGTGCGGGAGGACCTGGCGCTGCTGCCGGCATATGATGGCTGTCCCGCATGCGGCAGGGGCATGGTGCCGCACGACGTGGTCGACTTCAACAAGAGCTGCGGGGAAGCGCATGGGCGCTATCTGCCGCTTGCGGGGACGGCGGTGTATTACCATCGTTGCCCCGGCTGCGGATTTGCCCAGGCGCCCGCGTTCCGTCAGTGGACCAGGCAGGCGTTCCGCGCGCATCTGTACAACGACGACTATGCGGCGGTCGATCCGGACGGTGTCAGCGTCCGCCCGCTGCAAAACGCCGATTTCGTGCACCAGCTGTTCGGCGAGAGCCGCGCGGCGATCCGTCACCTGGATTACGGCGCCGGCAGCGGATTGCTGTCGGCCACGCTGCGCGAGCGGCAGTGGGACTCGCTTGCTTACGATCCGTTTGCGGACGATGAGCGCAAGCCCACGCAACTGGGCAAGTTCAATTTCATCACCGCGTTTGCGGCCTTCGAACGCGCGCCCGACGTGAAGGCGCTGATGGCAGACCTGCTCGCGCTGATGGACGAGGAATGTGTGCTGATCTTCTCCACCCGCTTTTCGGACGGGCAGCTGCAACCGAACACGCGGCTGACCTGGTGGTACGCCGCGCCGCGCAACGGGCATATCAGCCTGTTCTCCAAGCGAAGCCTGGTGCTGCTGGCGGAGCAGCGCGGGCTGCAGTTCGGCAGCTTCAACGAGGACACGCACTGCCTGTTCGGCCGTCTGCCGGCCTGGGGCCGGAAACTGCTGGGCGGCTGACGGCGGCATGACGGCGCTGCTCACCAAGCCGTCCGCCCGCTTCCACGTGCTGGCGCAGGGCGTCCTGCGCTACAACACATGCCTTGTGCTGGCGGTGGTCGGTGGCCAAAAACCCGTTGATCCTGTCGTGCCTGGCCGGCGCTGCAAGCTGTGCGGCCTGGAGCTGCACTGCTGGTGGTGCTGTCGTTGATCTGAACTGCGGCCACCCCTGGAAATCAGTGGTGGCGGGGATCGTCTTCTGCGCGGAGGTACTTGATGCCCAGCGGGCCGGTGCCGGAGACCTGGGTCATGTAGTCACCCGATTTCGCCCAGTGGAAGTGCGGCGTGTTGGCCGGCAGTACGATCACCGATCCCGGCGCGTAAGCTTGCAGTTTGTCGGGATCGAAGGTGGTGCCAAGGCCGATGTAGAACACGCCGGAGATCACGGTGTAGATGCGGTCTTCCGGATGCGTGTGCGGCATCAGCTTGACGCCGCCGGGCAGCTTCACGCGTACCACGTAGGGACCGGCCTTGGCCGGATCGCCGACCAGCACCGCCAGCCGCGCTTCCGGCGGGAAGGCCGGGAACGCTTGCCATTCGATGTTTTCGGACAGGACGGCACCAAATTCCTTGACCGGCAAGCCCTGCGCGCCGGCGCTGCCGATAAGCGCGGCAGCGGCCGCAAACGGGATGAGTTTGTTGAGGATCTTCATTTCACTGCTCCATGGGGGGATGTCATTGTGCCGGCGTGACCAGCGGCTTGCCCTGTTCGACGATGTAATGCGCCAACGCCTTGAAGCGCACCGTGCCGACATTGCAGACGGTATGGATTTCGCCCGGCAGGAATTGCAGCGGCTGGCCGGCCTTGAGCGGCAGGTCGGGTTTGCCGTCGATTTTGACCACCACCTGGCCTTCGAGGATGTAGGCGCTTTCGGCGCCGGGATGGGCGTGGCGGGCGGTGCACTGGCCCGGTTCGAGCTCGGCGAGCACACTCAGTATCTGGTGCCCCGCCGGGTAGTCGATGGTCTGCAGCACCGTGCGGTGCTGGGCCATCGCACTGCCGCCGAGCGCGGCAAGCAGAAGGATGGCGGCGGTGTGCGGTCGTTTGCTGAAAGCCATGGCGATTCTCCTGTGCTGATCGAACCCCGGCCTCAGCCGGCAAGTCCGCCATCGACCAGATAGATGGCGAAGGGAAAAGTGAGTATCGACAAAACCGTGCTGACCAGGATGGTGGTCGCCGCCTCGCTCTGGTAGGCGCCGGCCTCGTTGGCGAACATGGCCGGAATGGTGGCGGATGGCAGCGCTGCCAGCAGTATCATCTGCTGCGCATACAGCCCCTTGGCGCCGAACAGCAGGATGGCGGCGATCATCAGCGCCGGTTGCAGCAGCAGCTTGAGGCCGAGGTTGCTCCACACCTCGCGCGACAGCCTGAGCGGCTCCGACGACATGATCAGGCCCAGGCACAGCAACGACACGCCCGGCGTGGCCTTGCCCATCAGGCTGAACGATTCGGCCAGCATGGGCGGCAGTTTCAGTTCCAGCACCGAGCACAGGATGCCCAGCGCGGGCGCCCACATCAGCGGCCGTCGCAGCGCCTGGGTGAGGCTGCCGCGGAAGGCTTGCCAGCCGCTGCTGGTGCCGGCGGCCACCGTCAGCAGCATGGTGGTCAGCGGGATCATCAGCAGGCTGGCAATCAGGTTCAGCACCAGCACGGTGTAAATGCTGCCGTTGCCGAACATGGCCTGCAGGATCGGGATGCCCATGAAGGCCGCGTCCGGATAGGCGGTGACGAAACTTTTCAGGGTCGCCGCCTTCAGCTCGCGGTAGCGCAGCCAGCCGATCAGCAGCGCCACCAGGTACATGCCCATGATGCCGACGAAGGCCGCCGAGATCAGGCGGACGTCGAACAGCTGCGTGCGCGGCGTGGCGGCCATGCTGACCAGCAGCAGCGCCGGAAAGATCCAGCCCAGCACCAGCCGGCTGATCACCAGGCTGTCGGCGCGGTGCAGGCGTTGCCGCTTGCCGGCGATGTAGCCCAGGACGATGACAAATGCTACCGGCAGGATGGGGCCTACGATACGGTCTAACATGATTGGTCTCCAGCTATGCTTTCAAAAAGGCTGCGCCGTTGCGACGGTCTTGTTACAGCGCGATGCGGTAATCGCGGATCACGTCCGGATCCGGTTCCAGGCCCAGGCCCGGGCCGCGCGGCACGGCCAGCCGCCCCTGTCTGGGGACGATGGCGTCGCCGTACAACTGCGCTTCCAGATCGAAGTAGCGCCATTCGACGATGGCGTTGGCGCCGCCCAGCGCGGCGCTGGCGTGCACGCTGGCCAGCAGACCGGGGCCGTCGTAGAAGGTGTGCACCATGACCGTGGTGTTGTGCGCCTGGGCCAGCGCGTAGACTTTCTGCAGCTCCGTGATGCCGCCCATCTTGGCCGGGCTGGGCTGGATGAAATCGACCGCGCCAGCCTGCAGCATGTGCTGGAAGTCCATCAGCGTGGACGCGTTCTCGCCGGCCGCGACGGGAATGCCGCCCTGGCGCCGCACGCTGGCCAGGCCGGCATAGTTTTCCGGTGGCCAGACCGGTTCTTCCAGCCAGCGCAGGTTGTAGGGGCGCAGCTGTTGCGCCATGTCGAGCGCCTCGCGCACGTTCCATGGGCAGTTGACGTCGAGCGTGATCTCGATGTCCGGGCCGGCCGCCTCGCGCGCCGCCCGCACGCAGGCGACGTCGACTTCATGCAGCTTCAGGTAGCGGTAGCCTTGTTCCACGGCGCGCCGCACGTTCAAGCGCACCAGTTCCGGATCGGCATAGCGGATCAGGCTGGCATAGGCGGCCAGTGAGTCGACCCGGGTGCCGCCCAGCAGTTGCCAGATGGGTTGGCCGGCGCGCTTGCCGGCGATGTCCCACAGGGCGATATCGATCGCCGACAGGCCGAACAGGAAAGCGCCGCTGCGGCCGAAGATGTGGAATTTCTTTTGCAGGTCGCTCATCAGTTTTTCGCGCCCGGCCAGGTCGCGGCCGATCACTTCCGGCGCCAGGATGGTGTCCAGCACTAGCTTGACCGCCGGGATCGCGGTGAAGCCGAAGGTCTCGCCCCAGCCCACGGTGCCGTCCTCGGCGGTGATCTTGACCACCAGCGAGTCGACCACCTGCAGGTTCTTGCTGCCCCAGACCCCGCCGGCCGACGGGCCGCCCGTGGTGAAAGGGATGCGCAGCGCGATGGTTTCGATGTTGGCGATGTTCATATCAGCTCCTCAATACGATTCATGTGTGCTTGTATCATAGGAGACATTCGGTTGTCCTGCAAGAGAATAACTTGTTCTTTTTAGTTCGTGTTGTTCTGATGTAGAATAAGTTGATGACGAAAAGGATCTGAACATGAGTGAGATGAATGTCCGGCGGGTGCAACGCAAGCCGCATCTGGCGGAGCACGTGGTGGCCGCCTTGAGCGAAGAGATCGCGTCGGGCCGGCTGCGGCATGGCGACCGGTTGCCGACAGAGCAATTTTTGGCGGAGAATTTCGGCGTCAGCCGCAACGTCGTGCGCGAGGCGATCGCCAGCCTGCGCAGCCAGGGGCTGATCCAGTCGCGTCAGGGTGTAGGCGCGTTCGTGTCGGTCACGGCCGAGGCGGCGGCCGAGCCGCTGGCGCCGGTCAGCGCCCAGCTGCTGGAGGGCGACGACACCATCCGCAAGATGTTCGAGGTGCGCGCGGCGCTGGAGAGCCAGGCTGCGGCGCTGGCCGCCGCCGGCATGACGCCGCGCAAGCTGAAGGAGATCCGCGACGCGGTCGAGCGCATGCGTTTCGAAGGCGCGCCGACCGCGACAACCGTCAATGCCGACCTGGACTTCCACCGCGCGGTGGCCGCCGCGTCCGGCAACGATTATCTGGAGGCGATGATACGCACCGTGCTGGAACCGATGCGGCCACTGATCGCCGCCAACTTCTCGCGTCACGGGCCGATGTTCGGCAACATCCCGCATGCGGCGCGCGACGAGCACGAGGCGCTGGTGCAAGCCTTCATCGATAAGGACGCCGCGCTGGCGCGGCGGCTGATGGGGGAGCATATCGTCAGCGCCGCCGCGCGCTTCGGCTACGAGATTGCCCACTACTGAGCGGGCACGCGCGGCATGCGCGTTACGGATCAGTGCAGCTTTTTCAGCATGGCCGCCGCCACCGCCCTGGCCGATTGCGGATTCTGGCCGGAGATCAGCTCGCGGTCCTCGATCACGTTTTCGCTCCACGGCTTGGCTTCGACGAAGTCGGCGCCGGCGGCGGTCAGGCCGTCCTGCGGGAACAGCTTCATGTGGCCGCCGTCGAGAAAGCCCTTGGCCTGTTCTTCCTCTTCGTTGGTGAAGGCGGTCATCTTGTAGCCCTTGTAGATCCATTGCGCCGGCTGCGTGCGCTGGCCGGCTTCCAGTTTGCCCACATAGCCGCGCGCGTCCGGAATCGCGGACAGCAGGGCGATGGTGCCGTGGCAGGTCAGGCCGGTGAGCTTGCTGTTGTTGTGGAAGTAGGTCAGCAGTTCGCCCAGTTGCTTGTCCTTCAGCAGATCCTGCATCGGGATATGGCCGCCCGGCACGAAGATCGCGTCGAACTTGTCGTAGCCGATTTTCTTCACCTGCGTCAGGCTGATCGCCGGCGAGCCGGTTCTGGACGTCAGTTTGAGTGTGGCCAGCAGCGCCTTGCTTTCCTGGCGGGCTTTTTCGTTGCCGCCCCAGAAGTTCACGTCGTCCGATTTCTGGTCGGCCGACGGCGCCTTGCCGCTGGGCGTGGCAAATACCACGGTGTGGCCGGCGGCGATGAAGGCCTGCACCGGTTCCATCAGCTCGTTGAGGAAGAAACCTGTCTGCATGACTTTGCCATCCTGCAGGTCCAGCTTGTCCTGGTCGGAGACGACTACCAGCACCGTGCCGGCGCTGGCGAAGTGGGTGGCGCTGGCCAGCAGGCCGGCGATCAGGGTTTTTTTCATTTGCAGCTCCTTGTTTGGAATGTGCACAGCGTATTGGCTGTCCCTGTGGCTGTAAATGTGTTGAAACTTACTTCACTTGTTACATGAAGTAATTCATGATCGGCGCCCTGCGGTAGCATGCTAGACTGCCGGCCCGAAGCGATGTCAGTCATCATCGCGCCTCTCCAACTTTCCTTCGTTGACATGACTGAAAACAATCTCTATACGCGGCCCGGTGCGGCCATTTATTCGTCCCTGGTGCTCAAAGTCTATGATGCCTGGGTGCTGGGGTTTTCCAACCGCTTTGCCTGGCGATGCCCGACCGGTACGGTGCTGCTGCCGTTCTATCGCCGCCATCTGGGCGGGCGGCATCTCGACGTGGGCGTGGGGACCGGCTATTACCTGGCGCATGCCGATTTGTCCGCCGTCCGGCAGCTGGCGCTGCTGGACCTGAATGACAACAGCCTGCGCGCCGCGGCGGCGCGCTCGGGACGCGCGGATGTGGCATCGTTTCAGGGCGACGTCATGCAACCGCTGGACATCATGCGGGGGCAGCAATATGACTCGATCGCGCTGTTTTACCTGCTGCACTGCCTGCCAGGCACCATGGCGACCAAGGAAGCGGTGTTCCGCCACCTGAAGTCCTTGCTGAGTCCGGACGGCGTGGTATACGGCGCCACCATCCTCGGCACGGCGGCCGGACACAACGGCGTCGGCCGGTATCTGATGAATCTGTACAACCGCAAAGGCATCTTCGGCAACCGGGACGACAGCGTCGACAGCCTGCGTCAGGCGCTGTCCAGCCAGTTCGAGGAGGTCACCATCACCCGGCACGGCATGGTGGCGCTGTTCACCGCCCGTCGCGCACGCAAACGCGTCACTGACTAAAATACAACATTTGTATCAGGTTTGTTTCAGCTATATCACATCTGGCCGGTGCAGCGTTTAACAATTCGGCTGCGCCAGCCATGTCCCGCCAGGGCCGGCTTTCACTCTGAAAGACCTCTTATCTTGAATTTCCTTCAAGTAAAAGTACTGGATTTGCAGTAATTCTGCGGATTTTCCGTCTATCGATGCGCGGGAAAATATGTGTAAGTTTCAACAATGTAATGATAGACTCAAGTTTCAAAAATCATCACATTGTTTAACATTTACACCAGCCGATAAGGGATCAAATGAAGACCAAGCTTCTGATGTTGTGTGCCGCGTTGGCGGCAGTGACGGGTAGCTCGCAGGCGATTTCGCTGCCGGGCACGGCGCCCCTGACGAAACCGCGCGTGGCGGCCGACCCGCGTATCGTCGATCTGGGCGTCGCCGCTGCCACCGATGTAAAAACCATTTCGCTGTCGCTGGCGGTGCGCAATGCCGACCAGCTGGACGCGTTCATTGCCAGCCTGGCCGATCCCGCCAGCCCGAACTTCCGCAAGTTCATCACGCCGCAGCAGTTTGCCGCGACCTATGGCCAGACGCCGGAATCGGTGGCGGCTGTGGTCAACTACCTGAAATCCAAGGGCTTCACGGTCAACAAGGTATTCGCCAACAACCTGCAGATCAGCGCGACCGGCACCAATGCGCAGATCGCCGCAGCGTTCGGCGCCAGCGTGCACAACTACTCGCTGCTGGGCAAACGCTACCAGGCGCCGGCAACCACGCCCACCATCCCGGCCGCGCTGGCGTCGGTGGTGAAGGCGGTCAACGGCATCAGCACCCGTGCGCTGTTCAGCAAGCGCTCGACCACGGTGCCGCACACCGGCGCGCTGGCGGGCGACGTCAGCACCAAGGTGGCCGGCGCCGTCGGCGGCGCGCCGGGCCAGTACACCACCACCGACCTGGCCAGCAAGTACAACATCAATCCGCTGTACACGCGCGGCATCACCGGCGCCGGCAAGACCATCGGCATCGCCACGCTGGCCGGCTATGCGCAGTCGGATGCATACGCTTACTGGCAGCAGCTGGGCCTGCAGGTCAGCAGCAGCCGCATCACCGACGTGAAGGTCGACGGCGGCCCGCTGCCGGAAGATGGTCCGGGTTCGGACGGCGCCGGCGAAACCACGCTGGACGTGCAGCAATCGGGCGGCGTGGCGCCGGGCGCGAAGATGCGCGTTTACCTGGCGCCCAATACCGACGCCGGCTTCATCGACGTGTTCGCCCAGGCGGTGGACGAGAACCTGGTCGACGTGCTGTCGGTCAGCTGGGGCAATCCGGAAGTGTATTTCGATGACGGCACCATTGCGGCCTTCCACGCGGTGTTCCAGCAGGCCGCCGCGCAGGGCATCCCGGTGATCGCCGCCTCCGGCGATGCCGGCGCGTTCGACATCAACCGTTCACTGCCATATCCGCAGTGCACCACGCTGCTGGGCGTCGACTTCCCGGCGGCCGATCCGCTGGTGCTGGCAGCCGGCGGCACCACGCTGCCGAACACCTCGCCGCACAAGTACGGCAACGTGACCGTGAGCACCGAGCGCGCCTGGGGCTGGGATTATCTGAAGACCTACATCGTCAGCAACTACGGTACCGACCTGTACTACTCCGACTACTTGGCCGTGGGCGGCGGCGGCGGCGTCAGTGCGCTGTTTGCGGTGCCGTCGTACCAGAAAGGGCTGAGCGGCGTGCAGAAGACTGCGGCAGCGCAATCGCTGATCTGCGAAAACGCGGTGTTCAACAATGGCAGCGGCTATGGCGACTATCTGGACGTGCCGGCCAATATCGCCGGCCGTAACCTGCCGGACGTGTCGCTGAACGCCGACCCGTACAGTGGCTACGCCGTGTACTTCAACGGCGCGTGGTCGACCGGTTCGGGCGGCACCAGCTTCGTGTCGCCACAGCTGAACGGCATCCTGACCCTGATCAGCTCCGGCCTGAACGGCCGCGTCGGCCCGATCAATCCGCAACTGTACGCCGCGTTCAAGACCTACGGCTATGGCGCCGGCTCGCCGTTCAAGGCGATCACCGCCGGCACCAACCAGTACTACCCATCGACCGCGACCTACAACCCGGCCACCGGCCTGGGTTCGCTGGACGTGAACGCGCTGGCCAAGGCGCTGGGCGTCAAATAAGCACCTGTCGGGCGGAGGCGCGGGGCCTCCGTCCGTTTCATGAACACTTAGATACGGATCGCACATGAAATTCATCAAGCATTTGATCGTGACTGTTACCCTGGCCATGTTCGGCATTGCCGCCCAGGCGCAAATTTATGTTCCCAAGGATCTGGGCTCGCCTGGAGATTTCGACAACAGCTGGACCTTCCTGGGTGATGCCAGTGTCCCGCACGTCGCCGGTGAGAAATTTGTGGATACCTACATCTTCAATGTGCCGGATGCGCAAAACATCTCGGTTTCATTGACCAGTCTGCTGACCCGCGCCGGCTCGTCCGGCGTCAGCTTCCTGAACGGCGGTTTTGTGCTGAAAGATTGGGCCAATAACACCGAGCTGTATAACGTTGATGCCACCAAGGCCGGCTCGATCATCAGCGACACGTGGGCGCTGGGCAGCGGTACCTATGGCCTGTATGTCGTCGGCACCTACCTGGTGAACGGCGGCACCTACGGCGGCCAGATCTGGGGCACGCCGCTGGCGGCCGTCCCTGAACCATCGAGCGTGCTGATGCTGCTGGCCGGTATGGCGCTGGTCGCCGGCGTTGCTCAACGTCGCCGCCGCGCTTAAGTTCTCCGCGCTTGGGAAAAGCCGCGAGCGATCGCGGCTTTTTTTATTTTTGCGGCGGCGCCAGGCCGCGCGAATCGGGGCAGGGCGCCTCTTCGTCGGGGATGTGGCGCAATTTGCTGGTGGCGGTCGCCGATGTCGCGGGCCGTGAACATCCTTGGCTGGCCGCGCCAGGGGCGGCCGGCGGCTGTGACAGCTGCGCGGTTTCCTGCGCCGCTGGCGCACAGGCACTCAGGCATGATAGGAACAGCAGCCGCGACGCGACAGATGGAAACATAAGAAACTCCGTAGTTCACGCATAAAAAAACGCCAACCCGCTGAGGTTGGCGCTCCACTTCCTCCGCCTTATGGTAACAGGGAAGCTGTGAAAGTACTATGCACGCTCAACTGATCGATTCCGGTGGCACCGTGTTCAGGCCATCGGTGCAACCGGTAGCGCTTTGCCACTCCGACTGGGTCTTTTTCGCATTGAAGTAGTCGACCAGCTGCTTGTAGTTGTTCGGTAGATTGGACGGCCACTGGCGGTACCAGCTGATATGGCTGGCGTGCAATCTGGTTGCGGCAAAGTCGGTCACGGTGGCGACATTCTGCACGACGTTGCCATTGCTCATATAGTTGAGCGAATCGAAATGGGCCAAACTAGGTACGAAGCGCGAAGTGGACTTGATGATGTCGTAAGACATGTACTGACCGGCCAGCGTTGGCTCAATCTGCACGATATCGACCGCACCCATGCCGACGCCGGCCTGTACCAGCATGCGGGCGAGGCGGGTGTCCTTCTGGTCGGCGACGTAGTTGTAGCCGATCGTGAACAGCGATCGTTTGAAGGCTTTATTCATCTCGACCGCGATGCGTACCTGACCTTCAACATAGTCGGTCAGTGTGACATTCTTGTTTTTGGCTTTGTTGTAGTCGGTCAGCACCTGCGCCAGCGTGTCACCCGGCGCCGTTTCATCGATGCGGAAACCTTCGAACACGCTGTCGCTGTCGAACGTTTCGGCGATCTTTTGTGCCAGCGCGATCAGGCGGTCTTGGATGCAAGGATTGTCGTAGCGGGTCTTCCATCCCTGACCGTTATTGTGTTGATATACACCGCCTTCGTATTCTGGATCCTCCAGAATATATTGCGGGAACGAGTTGGCCGCAGGGCGGGTGTAGCTGTCTGTCAGCAGATAGACCAGAAGGTATTTGGCAACCGGGGTGCCATCCTTATTCTTGTAATTGCGCAGGGCATCCAGCCAGTTCTTGATGCCATCGAGCTTGTAGTCGCCTTTGGTCGGCTCCAGATCCTTCCAGTACCACGGATGTTCGATACCGCGCCACGCGGCGGTGGTGTCGGTGACAGGTGAACCGCCGGTTGCGGTTCCTGTTTCGAATCCGTCCTGGCTGGCGAAATGGCCGTAGCCCCAGTCAGCGTACACGTTCAGATAGTGGCCGGGATGGAAGTTGACGATGCCTTTCTGCGCGCGGGTATAGGTCACCGAAGGTTGCACCAAGCAGCTGAAGCGGCCGACTTTCACCGTGCCCGTGGTGCCGGTGGCAAACGACTGGTCATTGGCCACATGCAGCAGCAGATCGACGGCGCTGTAGTTGTCCACGGTCGCCGGCGGCGTCTGGAACACGGCGCTGAACTGCACAGTGGACGGCAGCGGCTTGTCATCGGCCGAGATGCCGCAGCTGTAGTAATAACGGCCGAGGCTGCCCTTGTAGATCTGCACCGCCGGGCCGGCCGCCGCCAGCTTGTCCGCGACGGGATCGCGGCGGATTTCACAGCGGACCGAGAACACGTCCTTGGGACCGATGTGTTTGATGATGTCGCGGTTCATCGAATAGGCGTAGCGGAAGCCGCCCTTGTACTGATAATTGGGGAAGGCCACCGTCAGCTTGGCAAGTTTGCCGTGCCCCTCGGGATGGTCTTCCAGGGTCGTGATGTTGGAGGTGTTGAGATTGGCGTAACCGGCCGGACCCAGTTTGAGGGTGGCGGCGGCGCCGCTGCCGCCGCCTTTTTCAAAGCTCACGCTCGGCGCCTCGGTGTAGCTGCCGGGATTGATAATGTTCATGCCGGTCACAACGCCGTTGGTCACGACAGCCTTGGCGATGGCGCCGCCGGTGCCGGAACCGCCGTTGAAGACCAGATCGAAGCCTGCGGCGGGGTAACCCGAACCGCCCGCCAGCGTGTCGAAGGAGGCGATGCCCAAGCCCTCGGTAAACAGACTGTTGTGAACGATATTGACCGAGCGCGGATCGCCGACGATGTCGTCCTGCGGATCGGTGGCCAGTTCAAACTGATTGCTGATGGCGGCGGTCCACTTGGCGGCGATGGCCTGGCCGATGTAGAACGCGCCGACGTTAATCGGAGTGACGTTGTCGGCGCTATACGTATCGATCCACGCCATGGCATTGTCCTGCGCGGTTTTTGCGACCGGCGTGGTGACATCGATCACAACCACGTTCGGGTAGGTCGTGGCCTGGCTGAGTATCCACGTATTCAGCTGGGCGATGGTATTGCGGATGGCCGGCGTAGCATTTGGGGCGGAGACGTTGAGCGGCGTCTGAGTCAGCCACCAGACGCGCTGCGCGCCGGCCGAAGCGCGCGCGATGACGCGCGTCCAGGCCGTCTGCAGGTCGCTCAGCGTGGTGTTCTGGCGGAGGTCATTCTGGCCGCCCATGCAAATAATGTCGGTGACGCCATTGGCGATGCAGGCTTCCACCTGGGCGTAGAAACTGTCCTTGACCGTTGCGCCCGGCGCGGCCTGATTGGAGGCGATACGCAAACGCTGTTGCGACAGCGCCAGCGCCCAGGTCAGATAGCCATTGGCCATGTATTTGAAAACGGTCTGGTCCGACGAGACGGAATAAAACTTGGACGTGACCTCGTCGCCAACGATCCCCAGCGTGTTGCCCGGGCTTGGGAGGTTGTCCGTGGTGACGGTGTTATAGCGGTTCGATATCTGGGTGGCGTAGGCCTGGGAAAAAACGGCAGCGTTACCGATGGTGGATACAACCGAGGCGGCAGTGACGGTTTTCAGGAAACTGCGGCGGGATTTGCTCATGTGGGCTCCGGCGGAGGTTAAAGGAGGGGAATGCTGTCCGAATGATAACCAATAAATTGCAATTATGGAATGTTTTTCTACCGTTTTTTACAAGCCGCGGTTCTGAATCTTTGCTTAAAAAGAGGACATCGTCTTGACAAGCAAGAATGATCGTTCCATGATTGTTGAACTTATCGTTCCAACATAATCAAGGAGCCCGCCATGTCTGTCATTACCGCCGTCCCCCGTCTGAATATCGCTGTCGCCGGTGCCACCGGCAAGGTTGGCGCCGCACTGGTCGCGGCTCTGGCCGCCGAACCGGTCAATCTGCTCGCCCTGACGCGCTCACCGGAGGCCAAAACCTTTCCGCCCGGAGTGACCGCAAGAGGTGTTGATTTCGCGGCGCCGACGTCGTTGCAGGCATCGCTGGAAGGCGTCGACCGCCTGTTTCTGGCGCAAGGCACTTCGCCGCGCCAGGTCGAAAATGAAATCGCGCTGATCGATGCCGCGGTGTCGGCCGGTGTCGGTCATATCGTCAAGCTGTCGGCATTCGGCTTGCCGCTGCGGTGGCACCCGTTCGACTGGCACACGCGCATCGAGGCGCACCTGGCCAGCCGTGACATCGGCTATACCATGCTGCGTCCGAGCACCTTCATGAACGTACTGGTACGCGCGGGCCGGCCGGTGGCAGAAGGCACCTGGGGCGGTGCTGCCGGACACGGGGTGGTTAATCTGATCGATGTGCGTGATGTCGCCGATGCCGCCAGGGCGGTGCTGCTGGATGAGCACAGCAACAGCTGGCAGCGCGCGTTTCACCTGACCGGTCCGCGTGCCTGGAGCATGCCCGAAATCGCCGCCGAGTTATCCGGCCTGCTGGGCCGCACGGTGACTTACGAACAGCGCAGTCTCGACCAGCAGCGCGCCGTGCTGATGGCGTCCGGGTTGAACGAATTTGCCGCCGGGGTGGCCGTCGGGCTGGATGAGGCGTTTTCCCAGTCGGCGCTGCGCGAAGACACTTCCACCGTTCAGCTGTTGACGGGGCATGCGCCGCGCTCGCTGACCGACTGGTTGCGCGACAATCTGTCGTTGTTCAAGTCCGCTACGCCGGCTTGACGGCCGCCATGTCGGTCAGACCGGCCAGGCTGACATGGCGATGGCGATCATCGCCGCCATCGCTGCCGGGGTGGCGCCGGCCTGCGGCAGATTCATGACGGAATGGAGTACCCCGAGATAGAACCAGGCCAGGGCGTCGGCATCGATGGTATGCGGCAGTTCGCCGTCCGCCTGCGCCTGCTGGATAATGCGCGCGAACACCTGCTGCTGCCCCGTCACGCCTTCTGTCACCAATGACTGCGCGGCGGTCGGCAGGTCGGCCTGTTCGGCGCAGCTGCGGGCCAGCATGCAGCCGGCGGGCCGCGCCGCTGCCGGTCTCTTGGGGAGAAAGTCGCGCAGCAGGGCTTCCACCCGGCTGCGCGCGCTGGCGCCGTCGATGTGGTTCATGCGCCGCAGGACCCGCTCGGTGTAGCGCGCGACAGCTTCGCGGAACAAGCCTTCCTTGTCGCCGAAGCGCTGATAAATACTGGAGCGCGACAGACCGGTGGCGCTGGTGAGATCGCTGATCGAGGCGGCGGCGTAACCGTGGCGCCAGAACACCAGCATCGCCGCCTCGATCACGGCCGCTTCGTCGTATTGGGGTTTCCCGCTCAATCTCAGCCTTTCTTGCGCGCCGCGATCCAGCGGTTGACCGCCGCGTCCAGCACGTCGAGCGGCACGGCGCCGTGCGACAGCACTTCGTTGTGGAAGGCGCGCAGGTCGAACGCCGGACCGAGCGCCGCCTCGGCGCGCGCGCGCAGTTCGCGCAGTTTCAGCTCGCCGATCTTGTAGCTCAGCGCCTGTCCCGGCACCGCGATGTAGCGTTCGACTTCCTGCACCGCCGTCACCTCGTCCTGCGGCACATTGTCGCGGAAATACGCGATCGCCTGCTCGCGCGTCCAGCCCTTGGCGTGGATGCCGGTATCGACCACCAGACGCACGCCGCGCCAGATTTCCGCCGTCAGGCGGCCGACCCATTGCCATGGATCGTCATACATGCCAATTTCCTGGCCCAGCATCTCGCTGTACAGACCCCAGCCTTCCGAGAAGGCGGTGCTGTTGCCGAAGCGGCGGAAGGCCGGCAGGCCGGTGGTTTCCTGCGCCAGGCTGCGCTCGAAGTGGTGGCCGGGGATCGCCTCGTGCAGGAAGAAGGCGTTGGTGGTGAAGCGGGTGCGCGTCTCCGGCTTGTAGGCGTTGAAGTAGAACACGCCAGGACGCGTGCCATCGACCGTGCCGCGCTGATAGGACGCCGGCGCGGCGCTGACTTCGCGGAACGCCTCGACCGGACGGATTTCGAACGGCGCCTTGGGCAGGCGCGCGAACAGCAGGTCGACCTTGGCTTCCACGCGCGGCCGCAGCGCCTCGTAGGCGGCCTGGATTTCCTCGCGCGACTTGAAGCGCAGCTCGGGCGCGGTGTTCAGATAATCGAAGAATTCCTTCAGCGTGCCCTTGAAGCCGACGCGGGTCTTGGCTTCCTCGAACTGGGCGCGGATGCGCGCCACTTCGCGCAGGCCGATGTCGTGGATCTCGGCCGGCGTCAGCTCGGTGGTGGTCGAGCGGCGTGCCAGGAAGGCATACCACTCCTGGCCGCCGGGCAGGGCGCCGATGCCGGCGGTGTCGCGGCCGGCCGGCAGATAGGTGTCGCGCATGAAGGCCAGCAGCTTGCGGTTGGCCGGCGCCAGCTGTTCGCGCACCAGCTTGCCGTAGGCTGCGCTCAGGCGTTCCTTGTCGGCGGCGCTGAAGGAGGACGGGAATTTTTTCACCGGCCCCATGTAAGTGCTGGCCGCCAGGTCGTCGGTGCCGACGCTTTCCAGCTGCGGCAGCACGCGGCGGATCAGCGCCTTGGGCATCACGATGCCTTGAGAGATGCCTTTGCGCATGTCGGCGATCATGGCATCGACCGCGGGCGCGTAGCCGGCAGCGCGCTGCAGCCAGTTGTCATAATCCTGCACGGTCTGGAATGGCTGGGCCGAGGTGCCGGAGCCGAGTTGCGCCATGGTCAGGTGCAGGCCGGAGAACTGGTCCACCGGGATCAGGTCGGTGGGGAAGCGCAGGCCGTCGAGGACCTGCTGCAGGCGGTAGCGCAGCAGGTCATAGCTGATGCGGTCTTCGGGCGGCAGCGGGGTCGGGTCGAATTCGGCGCTGCGCGCCAGGTATTTTTCCGCCAGCGCGCGGGTCTGCGCGCGCTCCTCCGCCGAGGTGACCGCGCCGAAGCGGTTGTTGTAGCGCTGGTCGCCGTTGTAAGTGGCGGCGATCGGGTTTTCGCGCAGGTAGTCTTCCCAGTAGTCCGCGTACAGCTGGTTCATCTTTTCCGGCGTGGCCGGCGTTTTCGCCTGGGCGAAGGCGGGCAGGGCCGCGCATAGCAGGGTGCACAGCAGCAGCGGGAGGGAGCGGGTCATGTATACCTTTCGTGAACGATAGCGATGAAAGGATAGCATGCCCTGCCTGCATCGATTAAGCGGGCAGATGTCGTCGAGGCAGATGGCGGCGTTACAAAATTTGCATTCCCGCTGAATGCGATGCTAGGATCGGATGACCGTGCCGGACGGCGACCAGCAAGGCGGATGTGGATGTCGAGGTGGGTACGAGCACAGAAGAATGATGGGGGACCGATGAAAGAATTCAGGTTCAATATTTTTGGAACGCTTATCGCCGTGACGGGATCGGGTGGAGCCTGGCAAGCTTATTACCTTGGGGCGGATGGAAAGCGCCGCCCAGCGGATTTTATTGTTCCCCAAGATGTTGTGGAGCACGAACTGTGTGAGTATCTCGCGGATCTCTATCATGAGAACGCAACGCCACGAAATTGCAGCGCCGTGCAATTGATGTGAGTCTGCGCTTAGCCAAAGCGGACGGGGGAAGGCAGCTGCGGCGACCAAAATCTATACTGCAAAACAAAAACGCCACCCGAAGGTGGCGTCTTTTATATTCTTGGTGGCCCGGGGCGGAATCGAACCACCGACACAAGGATTTTCAATCCTCTGCTCTACCAACTGAGCTACCAGGCCAAGGAGCAGAATTATAGCATGCCGGATCCGGATTGCAAGTAGCGATTCCAAAATTCTACAAACGCTATAATGGCCGCATGAACAAGCCCACCTCTCCCGCGGCGCTGCGCGTGATCGAAAGCGAGATTTGCATAGTTGGCAATGGCGCGATTGCCAAGACCGCCGCGCTGGGCCTGGCCCAGGCCGGCCTGAGCGTGACCCTGCTCGGTCCGCCGGCGTCGCCGCCCCGGCCCGCGGACGCCGATGCCGGGTGGGACGCGCGCGTGTACGCGCTGAATCACACGGCGCACAATCTGCTGTCTTCTCTTAAAGTGTGGGATGCGCTGGATCACGGCCGCGTGGCGCCGGTCGACGCCATGATCGTGCACGGCGACGGCCCGCATGCCGGCGGCCTGGCCTTCGACGCCTACGGTGCCCGCGCCGGTACGCTGGCCTGGATACTGGAAGACCGCAACCTGAACCAGGCGCTGGACGCCGCGCTGCGCTTCGCCCAGAACGTGACCATGACGACCGGCCGCGCCATCGGCCTGGTGCGCGACGCCGACAGCGCCACCGTCACGCTGGACGACGGCGCCCGCATCAAGGCCGGCCTGGTGGTCGGCGCGGACGGCGCCCAGTCCTGGGTGCGCGGCCAGTGCGACATCGGCCTTGATTACCGCAGCTATGCGCAGCGCGCCGTGGTCGCCAACTTCGCCTGCGAGAAGCCGCATCACGGCGCGGCCTATCAATGGTTCACCGGTACCGAGGGCATCGTCGCGCTGCTGCCGCTGCCGGGCAATCAGGTGTCGCTGGTGTGGTCGGCGCCCGAGCAGCTGGCGGACACGCTGCGCGCCGGCTCGGCGCAGCAGATCGCCGAGCGGCTGGCCGTCTTCGCGCACGAGAAGCTGGGCGCGCTGACGCCGCTGCAGCCGGAGCTGGTGCGCGATTTCCCGCTGCGGCTGATGCGTCCGCACGCGATGACCTCGCCGCGCGTGGCGCTGATCGGCGACGCCGCCCACGTGGTGCATCCGCTGGCCGGCCATGGCATGAATCTGGGCTTCGCCGACGTGGCGCAGCTGATGAAGATATTGTCCGAGCGCGAACCGCAGCGCGGCGTCGGCGACGCGCGCGTGCTGGCCCGCTACGAGCGCGCGCGCAAGGAAGATGTGCTGTTGATGCAGTTGACCACCGACGGTCTGGCGCGCCTGTTCGAGGTGGATGTGGAGCCGCTGCGCGCGGTTCGTAATTTGGGATTAAACTTGTTGGATAAATTACCTGTGCTGAAGCGCCGCCTGATCTCCCACGCGATGGGCAAGTGAGCCAGCATTTACCGGAGAAGTCATGAGAAAGACCAAGCTCGCCCTGTTGTCGCTGTCCGTGCTGATGGCATCCTGCGTGGGCGCAGAAACGCCGCCATCGACGGAGGCCATCAAGAAGCTGATCGAGCCGCGCCTGGGCACCAACGTCAAAGTCGATTCGATCACGCAGACGCCCTACAGCGGCCTGTATGAAGTGCGCATCGGCAGCGACATCCTGTACACCGACAAGACCGCCACCTATCTGATCAATGGCCATATCTTCAACCTTACCACCGGCGCCGACCTGACCCGCGAACGCATCGACGATATCACCAAGATCAAGTTCTCCGATCTGCCTCTCGACAAGGCGATCAAGACCGTCAAGGGCGACGGCTCGCGCGTGATCGCGGTGTTCGAAGATCCGAACTGCGGCTACTGCAAGCGCCTGCGCCAGACCACGCTGAAGCAGACCGACAATGTCACCATCTACACCTTCCTGTACAACATCCTGTCCGACGACTCCTTCGTCAAATCGAAGAACGTCTGGTGTTCGGCCGACCGCAGCAAGGCCTGGGATGACTGGATGGTGAGCGGCAAGGCGGCGGCGGTGGCGCCGGCCGGCTGCGAAGCCCCGAACGATGAAGTGCTGGCGCTGGGCCACAAGCTGGGCATCTCCGGCACGCCGGCCATCTTCTTCGCCGATGGTTCCCGCATCCCGGGCGCCATCGATGCAAAAACGCTGGAAGAAAAACTCAAGAAAGTGAAGCAGTAACCGTCTAACACTGGGACAGGAGACCACCCTTGATTAATTTGAACATCAACGGCAAAGACGTGCAGGTCGATGCCGATCCTTCGACGCCTATCCTGTGGGCGTTGCGCGATAACCTGAACATGACCGGCACCAAGTTCGGTTGCGGCGCCGCCCTGTGCGGCGCCTGCACCGTGCACCTGGCCGGCGAAGCGATCCGCTCGTGCGTGACGCCGATTTCGGCCGCCGTCGGCCAGAAGATCACCACCATCGAGGCGATGGAGGCCGACAAGGTCGGCAAGGCCGTGCAGGATGCCTGGGTCAAGATCGACGTGCCGCAGTGCGGCTACTGTCAGAGCGGCCAGATCATGAGCGCCACCGCGCTGCTGCGCAAGAACAAGAATCCGTCCGATGCCGACATCGATAACGCCATGAGCGGAAATATCTGCCGCTGTGGCACCTATCAGCGCATCCGCTCGGCCATCAAAGACGCCGCCAAAGCGATTGCCTGAGGAGGAACGGACCATGCGTATCGAATGGATCAATCAGGATGCGGTGGCCGCCGCGCCGGCGGCGGGCATGTCGCGCCGCGGCTTCATGAAGGCATCGGCGGTCGCTGGCGGCGGCCTGGTATTGGGCTTCTTCATGCCGGGCGCGGGCCGCTGGGCCAATGCGCAGCAGGCGCCGGCCAAGGTCTACGAGCCAAACGCCTTCCTGCACATCGCGCCGGACAACAGCGTGACCGTGCAGGTCAACCGCCTGGAGTTCGGCCAGGGCGTGCAGACGTCGCTGCCGATGCTGATCGCGGAAGAACTGGAGGCCGACTGGTCGCAGGTGCATGGCGCGCTGGCGCCGGCCGGCGATCAATATAAGGATCCGGCATTCGGCATCCAGATCACCGGCGGCTCGGGCAGTATCGCCCACTCGTTCATCCAGTATCGCGAGATCGGCGCCAAGGCGCGCGCGATGCTGATCGCGGCGGCGGCCGAGCAGTGGAAGGTGGCGCCGGAGCAGATCAAGACCGTCAAGGGTACGCTGATCGGCCCCGCGGGCCAGAAGGCGACCTACGGCGCCATGGCAGATGCGGCCATGAAGCAGCCGGTGCCGGCGACGATCAAGCTGAAGGACCCGAAAGACTTCACCATCATCGGCAAGCCGACCAAGCGCCTGGACGCGCGGTTGAAGTCCACCGGCAAGCAGCAGTTCGGCATGGATTTCAAGGCACCCGACAGCAAGGTCGCCGTGGTGGCGCGTCCGCCGGTGTTCGGCGCCAAGGTTGCCAGGTTCGACGCCAGCAAGGCCAAGGCCATCAAGGGTGTGATCGAGGTGCTGGAGGTGAAGACCGACCGTGGCGGCAGCGGCGTTGTTGTAATCGCCGACGGCTACTGGCAGGCCAAGACCGGCCGCGATGCGCTGGCGATCGAGTGGGACACCAGCGGCGTGGAAAAAGTCAGCAGCGACAAGCAGCTGGCCGAGTACAAGGCGCTGGCGCAGAAGGCCGGCACGCCGGTACGCACCGCCGACACCTCCAAGCTGGCTGGCGCGGCGAAGAAGATCTCGGCCGTGTATGAATTCCCGTATCTGGCGCACGCGCCGATGGAGCCGCTGAACTGCGTGGTCGATCTGCGCACGGATGGCTGCACGGTGTGGGCCGGTTCGCAGTTCCAGACCGTGGACCAGGGCGCGATCGCCGCCACCGCCGGTCTGAAGCCGGAGCAGGTGGTGCTGAACACCATGATGGCGGGCGGTGGCTTCGGCCGCCGCGCGGTGCCGACTTCCGATTATCTGGTGGAAGCGGTGAACGTCGCCAAGGTCTGGCAGGCCGCCGGCCACAAGCAACCGATCAAGATGATCTGGAGCCGTGAGGACGACATCAAGGGCGGCTACTATCGTCCGTCGCACGTGCACCGTGCCGATATCGGCGTCGATGCCAAGGGCGAGATCGTGGCCTGGGATCACGTCATCGTCGGCCAGTCGATCACCAGCGGCACGCCGTTCGAAGGCATGATGGTCAAGAACGGCGTCGATGCGACCATGATCGAAGGCATGGGCGAACCGTATGAAGTGCCGCTGAACCTGAGCGCGCACACGGTCAAGGCCAATGTGCCGGTGCTGTGGTGGCGATCGGTCGGCTCGACCCATACCGCGTTTGTGATGGAAACGCTGATCGACGAAGCGGCAACCATCGCCAGGATGGACCCGGTGGCCTACCGCAAAAAGATCATGGGCGAGAAGGGCAAGCGTCACGTCGCCGCGCTGGACCTGGCGGTAGCCAAGTCGGGCTACGGCAAGAAGGCGCTGCCGAAAGGCCAGGCTTACGGCGTGGCGGTGCACGAGTCGTTCAACACCGTGATCGCCTACGTGGTGGTGGCATCCATCAAGGACGGCGCACCGAAGCTGCATTCGGTGACGGCGGGCGTCCATTGCAACACGGCCGTCAATCCGCTGACCATCGAAGCGCAGATCCAGGGCGCGGCGCTGATGGGCCTCGGCATGACCCTGCCGGGCGCCGCGATCACGTTGAAGGACGGTGTGGTCGAGCAGCAGAACTTCAGCGACTATGTGGTGGCGCGCATGACCGACATGCCGAAGATCGATGTGCACATGGTGCCGTCAAACGATCCGCCTACCGGCATGGGCGAACCGGGCCTGCCGCCGCTGGCGCCGGCCTTCGCCAACGCCCTGTTCAAGTTGACCGGCAAGCGCCTGCGCAAGCTGCCGTTCGACCTGACCAGCGCCTGAGCCGGATGGCCCTGACAGGCATCCTGCTCGCAGCCGGACGCGGTCGACGCTTCGACCCGTCCGGCGTTCAAAACAAACTGCTGCAGACGGTGGACGGCGGCGATGCCGTCGTCGTCGCCAGCGCCAGGAACATGCTGGCTGCGCTGCCGCGCGTGCTGGCCGTGGTCCGTCCGGGCGACGACAAGGTGGCCGCGCTGCTGGGCGCACTCGGATGCGAAGTGCGCGTCTGCCCCGACGCCGATCTGGGCATGGCCGAATCGCTGATCACGGCAATCGATTATTCCAGACAGGCGGAAGGCTGGGTGATCGCGCTCGGCGACATGCCTTACGTAAGTCCCAGGACCATTCTCGCCCTTGCCGCTACAATAGAGCAGGGCGCGCATATCGCGGCGCCCATGTACGAGGGACGGCGCGGCAATCCCGTGGCCTTCAGCCCTTACCATCTGCCGCTGCTGCTGGCGCTGGAAGGCGACCAGGGCGCGCGCGCGATTTTGAAAAGTCACCCCGTGCGCGAAGTGGTGGTCGACGATGCCGGCGTGGTGCGCGACATCGACACGCCGGGCGACCTGTAGACAGGACTTGAGATGAAAAAACCGAATAAAAACCAGCCGGCGATCGCCTACACCATCGTTGCTCACGACCTGGCCGCGCACCTGTTCCACGTGTCGGTCACGGTGGCGGCGCCGGCCGAGGGCGGCCAGATCTTCGCGCTGCCGGCCTGGATCCCGGGCAGCTACATGATCCGCGAGTTTTCGCGCAATATCGTGCGCATCCGCGCCGAGTCGCGCGGCGAGCCGGTCGAGCTGACCAAGCTGGATAAGCACTCCTGGCAGGCGGCCGCGCTGAAGGATCATGCGGCGCCGCTGACTGTGCATTACGAGGTGTACGCCTGGGATTTGTCGGTGCGCGCCGCGCATCTGGACCAGAATCACGGTTTTTACAACGGCACCAGCGTCTTCCTGCGCGTGCTGGGACAGGAAGAACAGCCGCACGTGGTCGATATCCAGCGTCCGGCGGACCCGGTGGCGGCCACCTGGCGCGTCGCCACCTCGTTGCCTGAGCTCAAGGCGAAACGTTATGGTTTTGGCACGTATATCGCGTCCAACTACGATGAACTGATCGACCACCCGGTGGAGCAGGGCGATTTTGCGCTGGCCACGTTCAAGGCCTACGGTGTGCCGCACGACATCGTGATTACCGGTCGCGTGCCCAACCTCGACCTGGCGCGTCTGAGCGCCGATCTGAAAAAGATCTGCGAAACGCAGATTGCCTTCTTCGAGCCCAAGGCGCGCAAGGCGCCGATGGACCGCTATGTGTTCATGACCATGGCGGTGGGCGACGGCTACGGTGGCCTGGAACATCGCGCCTCGACCGCGCTGATCTGCGCCCGCGCCGATCTGCCGACCACCGCCGCCAAGAGCAAGGAAATCAGCGACGGTTATCTGCAATATCTCGGCTTATGCAGCCATGAGTATTTCCATACCTGGAATGTCAAGCGCATCAAGCCGGCGGCATTTGCACCATATAATCTGCAGGTTGAAAATTATTCTCCGCTGTTATGGCTGTTCGAGGGCTTTACCAGTTATTACGATGATTTAATGCTGGTGCGTGCCGGCATTATTGCCGAGCCGGCGTATTTCAAACTGCTGGCTAAAACCATCGGCAGCGTGTTGCGTGGTTCCGGGCGCACCAAGCAAAGCGTGGCTGATTCCAGTTTCGACGCCTGGGGTAAATATTATCGCCAGGATGAGAATGCGCCCAATGCCATCATCAGTTATTACACCAAAGGATCTTTGATTGGTCTGGCGCTGGATTTGAGCATACGCGCTAAAACCGGCGGGAAAAGATCGTTGGATGACGTGATGCAGGCTTTGTGGCAACGTTATGGCCGCGATTTTTATACCGGCGGCGGACACGGTGTAACACCGGCGGAAGCGGAAGCGCTGTTTGATGAAATCAGCGGTGGCCGTTTTAAGCCTTTCTTCGATAAATATGTCCGGGGTACGGAAGATTTACCGCTGGCGAAATTGCTGGCGCCATTCGGCGTTAAATATATCGATGAGCGCAAATCGGCCAAGCCGAGTTTGGACGTGAACCTTGGTCGGGATGGAAATGACTGCAAATTGTCGGCGGTCCATGAAAATGGCGCCGCGCATCTGGCCGGCATGTCGGCCGGGGATATTCTGATTGCGGTTGATGGTCTGCGCGTCACCGCGACCAATCTCGATAATCTGCTGGCGCGCTACGCGGTCGGCGAAACGGTGCAGGTGCATGCCTTCCGCCGCGACGAATTAATGAGCTTCGACCTCACCCTGCAGGGCGAACGCGTGCCTGGGATTACCCTGTCGCTCGACGCCAGCGGCAAAAAATCCGGCCCCTTGCGACCCAGCGCCGCCCGCTGATTTTTTGCCTCCCAGGTCCGCGCCCGGCCGGCGCGGCCTTTTTTTGCCCTAGTTATGCCAAATCCTGGCATGTTGACGCCAACTTCCGGCATGTAGCCGACGTAAATCCCCATTGGCAGGGCGAGTGGTTTAGAATCGCCGCACATGATCTCGCTCGACCCGAACACCATGATGGTGATGGCGACGCTGATGGCAGGCGCCATGAGCGTGGTGCTCTATTCCGCCCATTTGAACTTTCCCAAAGAAATAAAAGGATTGCGGGATTGGGCGGCGGCTTTGGTATTGCTCGTGGCCGGCGTGGGTATTTTTGCTTTGCATGGCAACTCGAATATTCTGCTGCTGGCCGCCAATGTCGTAATGACCTGGGGATTGGGGCTGATGCTGATCGGCACCGAGAAATTTTACCGATTGCGACCATCGTGGCGCTTATTTCATATCACCTGGTTATGCATCGTCATCGGCTTGGCATATTGGTTGTGGATTAAGCCGAGTTTTGCCACGCGCGTGGCGATTTCTTCAGTGCTGGTATTCATCCTGCACGCGCGCGCCATTTATATCATATGTAAAAACGGCGAACGTCATTTTTCAACCGGATTTTTCGGCAGCCTGATGTTGATCGAATCGCTGTTAGTCATAACGCGCGGTATATTGGCGTTAAGCAGTGACGCCGATGTCAATTTGATGGGAGCCGGCAGGTTTGCCAGTTTATATCTGGCTGCCGCACAGTTCATGACATTAATGATGACCGTGGGATTCATGACAGTCTGCACACGCCGTCTGCAAATACTGCTGGAGCGTCGTTCGACGCTGGATCCGTTAACCCAGATATTAAATCGTCGCGGCTTCGCCGAGATTTATGCGAAAGAACACGCCATGATGCGCCGACAAGGCAGTACCATGACGCTATTGAATATCGACGTAGACCACTTTAAAAAGATCAACGACACATACGGCCACGCCGGAGGCGACCAAGTATTAATCGGAGTCGCCGATACCATCGCCAAGGCCGTGAGAATATCGGATCACGTGGCCCGTTTTGGCGGCGAAGAATTTTTGGTGTTATTACCGGATACCGGGCTGGCGCCGGCCCTGCAGATCACCGAGCGTATCCAGACCGCCATGCGCAAGCCGCGTCCCGGCCGTCCCGGCTGCACGGTCAGCATGGGCGTCGCCTGCCAGACCGACCCCGACGAAAGCCTGGACCGCCTGCTGATCCGCGCCGACCAGGCCATGTATTGCGCCAAACAAAACGGCCGCAACCGCTACGAAATCGCCCCTCAGTCGGGGTCAGAGCCGACATTCGGACATTCGATCGAACGCGATGCAATGTCCGAATGTCGGCTCTGACCCCGAATCTTGAGCTCGGTTCAGGCGAACAGGCGGGCCAGTTCGGCACCGGGGTCGGGGGCGCGCATGAAGGCTTCGCCGACCAGGAAGGCGTGGACGTTGGCGGCGCGCATGCGCTGGACGTCGGCCTGGTCGAGGATGCCCGATTCGGTGATCACCAGTTTGTCGTCCGGGATGCGGTCCAGAAGGCCCAGGGTGTTGTCCAGCGAGACTTCGAACGTCCGCAGGTTGCGGTTGTTGATGCCCAGCAGGGAGGTCTTCAACTTGAGCGCGGCGGTCAGTTCGTCACCATCGTGGGTTTCGACCAGGACGCCCATGCCCAGTTCGTGCGCGACGGCTTCCATTTCCGCCATCAGGCCGTGGTCCAGCGCGGAGACGATGAGCAAAATCGCATCGGCGCCCATCGCGCGCGCTTCGTAGATCTGGTAGATGTCGACCATGAAGTCTTTGCGCAGCACCGGTAGCGAGCAGATGCCGCGCGCCTGCTGCAGATACGCCACCGAGCCCTGGAAGAACTGCTCGTCGGTCAGCACCGACAGGCAGGCGGCGCCATGTGCTTCATACGTGGCGGCGATCCTGGCCGGCTGGAAGTCGGCGCGCAGCACGCCTTTCGATGGCGACGCTTTCTTGATTTCGCTGATGATGCCGGCCTTGCCGGCGGCGATTTTGCCGCGCAGGCTGGCCTCGAAGCCGCGCAGGTTGGCGCGCAGTTCGGCGTTGGATTCGACTTCGTCGCGCAGGCTGGTGAAGCTGCGGTACTTTTTGGCCGCCGCCACTTCTTCGGCTTTGACCGCGAGGATTTTGTTGAGTATGTCAGACATTAATGTTGCTCCGAGAGGGCGAGGCGCATGCCGAGGGCCAGAAACAGCCCGCCCATGGTGCGGTTCAGCCACAGCGACACCACCGGCTTGATGTTCAGCCGCGCGCTGGCAAAGGCGGTGAACGCGACCAGCGCATGGCAGTACAGCATGCCGTTGATGTTGAAGATGCAGCCAAGGATGATGAAGGCCAGCGGCTTGTTGCCGGAATCCGCCGCAATAAACTGCGGCACGAACGCCAGGAAGAACAAGGCCACCTTGGGATTCAGCGCATTGCTCAGAAAGCCCTGGAAAAAGATGGTGCGCCAGGCTAGCGGCTTTGCGGCACGTCCAGCGCGCGCCGCCATCGCCGATGGCGTCGTGTCGTCACCTGCGTTGCGCAGTTTCGCGTGCAGCATGCCGATGCCCATGTAGACGATGTAGGCCGCGCCTATCCATTTGACCACGGTGAAGGCCGCGGCGGAAGTCGACAGCACCGCCGACAAGCCCAGCGCCGCGGCCAGCACGTGGACCATGGTGCCCAGCCCGATGCCGAGCGTCGCGGCAGAGCCGGCGCGCCAGCCCTGCATGGCGGTGCGGGTCATGATCAGCAGGTTGTCCGGTCCGGGCATGAGGTTCAGCAGCAGGCCCGAGATGATGAACAGCGTCAGGTCATGGATGCCGAACATGTTCAGTTGCTCCGGCCCAGGGTTTGCGTAACTTCGACGAACTGGTCGATCTTGCGCCGCGCCGCGCCGGAGGTGATGGCTTCGCGCGCGCGCTGCAAGCCATCTTCGATCGAGCCGGCCACGCCGGCCGCGTACAGCGCGGTGGCGGCATTCAGCGCGACGATGTCGTAGGCCGCGCCAGGTTCGCCGCCCAGCGCTTCCATCATGCGCGCTTTCGATTCGGCGGCGTCGGCGACGCGCAGGTTGCGGCTGGCGATCATCGACATGCCGAAATCCTCCGGGTGGATTTCGTATTCGCGGATTTCGCCGTTGACCAGTTCACCGACCATGGTCGAGGCGCCAAGCGACACTTCATCCATATTGTCTTTGCCGTACACCACGATGGCGTGCTGGGCGCCGAGGCGTTGCAGCACGCGCACCTGGATGCCGACCAGATCGGCGTGGAATACGCCCATCAGGATGTTCGGCGCCCCGGCCGGATTGGTCAGCGGTCCCAGGATGTTGAAGATGGAGCGTACGCCCAGTTCCTTGCGTACCGGCGCCACGTGCTTCATGGCGGCGTGGTGGTTGGGCGCGAACATGAAGCCGATGCCGGTCTGCGCGATCGATTGCGCGATCTGTTCCGGTTTCAGGTTGATGTTGGCGCCCAGCGATTCGATCACGTCGGCGCTGCCGGACGAGGAAGACACGCTGCGGCCACCGTGCTTGGCCACGCGCGCGCCGGCGGCGGCGGCCACGAACATGGCGGTGGTGGAGATGTTGAAGGTGTGTGCGCCGTCGCCGCCGGTGCCGACGATGTCGAGCAGGCCGGTGGTGTCGGCCATCGGCACCTTGGTGGAAAACTCGCGCATGACCTGCGCGGCGGCGGCGATTTCGCCGATGGTTTCCTTTTTCACGCGCAGGCCCATGGTCAGGGCGGCGACCATGACGGGCGACATTTCGCCGGACATGATCTGGCGGAACAGGTGCAGCATCTCGTCGTGGAAAATCTCGCGGTGTTCGATGCAGCGCACCAGCGCTTCTTGATGGGTGATGGGCATGGCTATTCCTTCTTTAATCAGCGGACGAGGAAGTTCTTCAACAGTGCGTGGCCGTGTTCGGACAGGATGGACTCGGGGTGGAACTGCACACCCTCGATGTCGTATTCCTTGTGCCGCACGCCCATGATTTCACCGTCGTCGGTCCATGCCGTCACTTCCAGGCAGGATGGCAGCGAGCTGCGCTCGATGGCCAGCGAGTGATATCGGATCACCGTGAAGGGGGAGGGCAGGTTTTTGAAAACGCCCTCGCCCGTATGCGCGATTAAAGAAGTTTTGCCATGCATGACCTGCTTGGCGCGTATGACCTTGCCGCCGAAGGCTTCGCCAATGGCCTGGTGGCCAAGGCAGACGCCCAGGATCGGCTTCTTGCCGGCGAAGTGCCGCAGCACTTCGATCGAGATGCCCGCCTGCGCGGGATCCTTGGGGCCGGGAGAAATGCAGATGTGGTCCGGGTTCAGCGCCTCGATTTCCGCGATGGTGATTTCATCGTTGCGGTAGACGCGCACGTCTTCACCCAGTTCGCCGAAATATTGCACGATGTTGTAGGTGAAGGAGTCGTAATTGTCGATCATCAGCAGCATGTTAGAACTCCCCATCCAGACCATCTTGCACTTGCTCGGCGGCGCGCAGCACGGCGCGCGCCTTGTTTTCGGTTTCCTGCCATTCCATCTCGGCGATGGAGTCGGCGACGATGCCGGCGGCGGCCTGCACGTACAGGTTGCCGTCCTTGATCACGCCGGTGCGGATCGCGATCGCCACGTCCATCTCGCCGCCGAACGACAGGTAGCCGCAGGCGCCGCCATAAATTCCGCGCTTGCTGATTTCCAGTTCGTCGATGATTTCCATCGCGCGCACCTTCGGCGCGCCGGTCAGGGTGCCGGCCGGGAAGGTGGCGCGCAGCACGTCCAGGTTGGACATGCCGTCTTTCAGCTTGCCCTCGACGTTGGAGACGATGTGCTGCACGTGCGAGTATTTTTCGATGATCAGGCGGTCGGTCACCTTGACGCTGCCGATTTCGGAGATGCGGCCCAGGTCATTGCGCGCCAGGTCGATCAGCATCACGTGTTCGGCGATCTCTTTCGGATCGGCCAGCAGTTCTTTCGCCAGTTCGGCGTCGCGCTCCGGCGTGGCGCCGCGCGGACGGGTGCCGGCGATCGGGCGCAGCGTGACTTTTTTCTCGCCGTCCGGCGCGGTCTCGTTACGTACCAAAATCTCCGGCGAGGCGCCGACGATCTGCATGTCGCCGAAATTGTAGAAGTACATGTACGGCGACGGGTTCAGCGAACGCAGCGCACGGTACAGGCTCAGAGGCGAATCGACGTAGGGCTTGCGGATGCGCTGGCCGATCTGCACCTGCATCAGGTCACCGGCCAGCACGTATTCGTGGGCGCGCGCCACCGCTTGCAAATAATCTTCTTTCGGGAACTCGCGTACCGCTTCGGTGCGCACCGAGGCGGTGGTGACCGGCGCTTCGACGCCACGGCGCAGCATCATGCGCAAGTCCTTCAGGCGCTGGCGCGCTTTCGAATACGATTCCGGCTGCGAGGTGTCGGCGTAGACGATCAGATACAGCTTGCCGCTCAGGTTATCGATGACGGCCAGTTCCTCGGTCACCATCAGCTGGATGTCGGGCAGGCCCAGATCATCTTTCGGCTGGCTGTGCGCCAGCGTTTTCTCGATGTGGCGCACGGTGTCGTAGCCGAAGTAGCCGGCCAGGCCGCCGCAGAAGCGCGGCATGCCGGGACGGATCGCCACCTTGAAGCGCTGCTGGTAGCTCTCGATGAAGTCCAGCGGATTGCCTTCATGGGTTTCGATCACCGTGCCGTTTTTGACGATCTCGGTGCGGTTGCCGACGGTGCGCAGCAGCGTGCTGGCCGGCAGGCCGATGAAGGAGTAGCGGCCGAAACGCTCGCCGCCCACCACCGACTCCAGCAGGAAAGTGTTCTTGCCGGCGTTCTGGGTCTGGGCCAGTTTCAGGTACAGCGACAGCGGGGTTTCGAGATCGGCGAAGGCTTCCGCGATCAGGGGAATACGGTTGTAGCCATCCGTGGCCAACGATTTGAATTCGAGTTCGGTCATGTGTGCTCTCCGTGCCGCCGGGTCAGCAGGTGGTCCGGCGGTGGTGGTTCAAAAAACCTGTCGCGCGCAAGCGGGCGGACGACAGCAATCGGTTCGGCTTAGTTATGCCAGGATTGCCAGCGTCGCCACAGCCAGGCCTCAATCGAGCCTGGTTGGTTGACGATGTGTTTTTTGGTGAGAGACGACATGTTGGTCAGTGTTCAGCGCTTGGTGTGATGTGAACGAATCAGGCTAGCCGCTTCTAGCAGCGTGCCTACTATACCATCGGAATCGGTTTCGTGTATAGATTCTCCGTGGTTATAACCATATGGCACGGTCAGCACCGGACAACCGGCCGCGCGCGCGGCCTGGGCGTCGTTCGACGAGTCGCCGATCGCCACCACCTGGGCCGGCGCCAGGCCGAAGTCGGCGCACACGGTCTGCAGCGGCAGCGGGTCGGGCTTCTTGCGCGGCAGCGAGTCGCCGCCGTAGACCACCTCGAAGAACTGGTCCAGTCCTTTCAGCTTCAGCAGCGGAGTGGTGAAGCTGATCGGCTTGTTGGTGACGCAGGCCAGGCGCAGGCCGGCGGCCCGCATCGCCGCCAGGCCCTGCGTCACTTCGGGGAACAGGGTGCTGTGCTGGCCGTTGATGCTCAGGTAGTGGCGCTGGTAGGACTGCATCGCCGGCTCGAAGGCGGCTTCCACGCGGTCGGCGTCCCAGTCCAGTGCCAGTACCGAGCGGATCAGGTTTTCCGAGCCCTTGCCCACCATCAGGGCGATCTGCGCCTGGGTGATGGGCGCCAGGCCCAGTTCCGCACGCATGCCGTTGATCGCGACGTGGAAGTCGGGGATCGTGTCCAGCATGGTGCCGTCGAGGTCGATGATTGCGGCGCGCACGCCAGCCAGCACGCTCATCGGCTTAGACCTTGGCCAGGTTGGCGCGCATGGCGTCGATCACGGCCTTGTAGTCGGGCTGGCCGAAGATGGCCGAACCGGCGACAAAGGTGTCGGCGCCGGCGGCGGCGGCGGCGGCGATGTTGTCGATCTTGATGCCGCCGTCCACTTCCAGCAGGATGTCGCGGCCGGATTCGTCGATCAGGCGGCGCGCCTCGGCGATTTTCTTCAGCGCCTGCGGGATGAAGGACTGGCCGCCGAAGCCGGGATTGACCGACATGATCAGGATCATGTCGATCTTGTCCATCACATGCTCCAGGTAGCTCAGCGGGGTGGCCGGGTTGAACACCAGGCCGGCCTTGCAGCCGTGGTCGCGGATCAGCTGCAGCGAGCGGTCGATGTGCTCGGAGGCTTCCGGATGGAAGGTGATGATGTTGGCGCCGGCCTTGGCGAAGTCGGGGATGATGCGGTCCACCGGCTTGACCATCAGGTGCACGTCGATCGGCACATCCACGTGGGGACGGATCGCCTGGCACACCAGCGGGCCGATGGTCAGGTTAGGAACATAATGGTTGTCCATCACGTCAAAGTGGATGATGTCGGCGCCGGCGCTGACGACGTTGCGGACTTCTTCGCCCAGGCGGGCGAAATCGGCGGACAGGATGCTGGGAGCGATGCGGAAAGTGGTCATGACGGTGGGCTTGCAATAAAAAAGATGCGTTATTTTACGCTGGTCTGCCCGCTTGCGGCCGGTTTCAGCCGCGTCCTCCTTGCCAGCGTGGCGGATTTGCGGTGCAATGGATGTCTGACGATATACAATCGCCAACCTTGCCATCCCGGTTGAGTTTTCATTAAGTCTTGAGGAACCTGATGTCCAATTACGAATTTACTGTGTCGGTCAGAACCCAGTACCTGCCGGAGCAGTCCGACCCCGAGCGCACCAATTTCGTGTTCACCTACTCGATCACCATCAAGAATGTCGGCAAGGTGGCGGCGCAGCTGATCTCGCGCCATTGGATCATCACGGACGCCAACAACCATGTCGAGGAAGTGCGCGGGCTGGGCGTGGTCGGCCATCAGCCGCTGCTGCAGCCGGGCGAGCAGTTCGAATACACCAGCGGCGCCGCGCTGCAGACGCCGCAGGGCTCCATGGTCGGCGAATACTTCTGCGTGGCCGAGGACGGCCACCAGTTCGAAGTCAAGATTCCGGAATTCGTGCTGTCGCTGCCGCGCACGCTGCACTGATCACTTCTTGCCGCGCATCGTCCACCAGACGATGAATACCAGCAGGAAGAAGGCCACGCACGCTTCTATCATCAATACCCACATAGTCATTCCTTTATGTTTTTTACACGCCGTAGTCTAACCTTTTCGCTGAGCGCGGTGGCGCTGGCCGCCTGTACTTCCACACCGCTGCCGCCCGAGCGCGGCGCGCAGCCGCCGGTGCCGCCGACGCCGCCGGTGCAGCCCGCGCCGCCCGTCCCGCCGGCCGAGCCGCCCAAGCCGACCGCGATGCAGATGGTGCCTACCACCTTCGCCGCGCTGCCTGGCTGGGACAAGGATGACCTGCGCGCGGCCTGGCCAGCGTTCAGTTCGTCGTGCTCGGTGCTGGTCAAGCAGGCCAGCTGGAAAGAGCCGTGCACCATCGCCCGCGGCGTCAACGGCAATGACGAGCAGGCCATCCGTACCTTCTTCGAGACTTTCCTGGAACCGAACCAGGTGATCGCACCGGACGGTGCCGCCGATGGTCTGGTCACCGGCTATTATGAACCGCTGCTGCACGGCGCGCGCAAGAAGGGCGGTCCGTATCAGACGCCGCTGTATAAAGTGCCGGACGATATGCTGACCATCGACCTGGCCAGCGTCTATCCCGAGCTGAAAGGCATGCGCCTGCGCGGCAAGGTGGTCGGCAAGAAGGTGGTGCCGTACGCCACCCGCGCCGATATCGAAGCGGCCAGTTACAGCGGCAAGGAACTGCTGTGGGTGGATGATCCGGTGGAGTCGTTCTTCCTGCAGGTGCAGGGCTCGGGCCGCGTGCTGCTCAGCGATACCGGCGAAACCGTGCGCGTGGCGTATGCCGACCAGAACGGCCATCCGTACAAGTCGATCGGCAAATACCTGGTGGAGAAGGGCGAGCTGACGCTGGAGCAGGCGTCGGCGCAGGGCATCAAGTCCTGGATTGCCGGCCATCCCACGCGTATGCAGGAGCTGTTCAATGTGAATCCCAGCTATGTGTTCTTCAAGGAGGAACGGCTGCCGGATCCGAAAGTCGGGCCGAAAGGCGCGCTGGGGGTGCCGTTGACGCCGCAGCGCTCGGTGGCGATCGATGCCTCGCAGCTGCCGCTGGGGGCGCCGGTGTTTCTGTCGACTACCCAGCCGAACAGCGATATTCCGCTGCAGCGGCTGGTGATGGCCCAGGATACGGGCGGCGCGATTCGCGGCGCGATCCGGGTCGATTACTTCTTCGGCTTCGGGGCGGAGGCGGCCGAGAATGCCGGCCGCATGAAGCAGCGCGGCAAGGTCTGGGTGCTGCTGCCGAAGAAGTTTTAACGCAGGATCAGCAGGGGCAGTTCGGTATGGGTCAGCACGCGCTGCGTTTCGCTGCCCATGAACAGTTTGCTCAGGCCCGTGCGTCCGTGCGATGCCATCGCGATCAGGTCGCAACCGTATTTTTTGGCGGCGTCGACGATTTCCTCATAGGGGTTGGCCGACATCGCCACAAACCCCTCGAACGGGACGCCCGCCGCGCTGGCGGCGCCGGCCACATTGTCGATGTGCTGGCGGGCGGCCGCCTGCATTTGCACTTCATACTGGCCGTCGTCGAGCACGGCGCCGCCGTCACCCAGTGCCGGCATCAGCACCGGTTGAATGACGGTGACCGAAATGAGGCGCGCCTGGTGCAGGCGGGCGAATTCCACCACGGTGGCAGTCACTTTGTCGGACAGGTCCGATCCGTCGGTGGGAAATAAAATTGATTTGAACATGGCGTACTCCAGTCTATGAACACTGGAGTCAGCCTAACGGCTGCGCGACGTTTTTGTCGCACGATTATGAGGCGGCGGCCGCTTCGCGCGGCTGGCGCATCGACAGCATCAGCGCGGCCATCAGCGCGATGCCGCCGGCCGCCACGCAGGCCAGGCCGGCGCGCACGCTGAAATGTTGGCCCAGATAGCCGGCCGTCAGCGCCCCCAGCGGCGCCACTGCCACGGTCAGGAAGCGCATGGTGGAGACCATGCGGCCCAGGTATTCATCCGGCGTGACTTTCTGGCGCATGGTGGTGTAAGGCAGCAGGAACAGCATTACGCCGCAGTCGAGGAAGAAGGACATGGCGGCGCAGGCGATGGCGCTGGCCAAGGGATAACCGAACAGATTGGCCGGAATCAGCGGCGTGACCGCGTAGGCGAAGGCGCACAGGCTCATGCCCACCAGCATGGTGCCGGTGGGGCCGTAGCGCTGGTTCAGCGGCTTCAGCATGAGCGAACTGAGCAGGACGCCGACCCCGCCTATCATCTGCGCCACACCGAGCATGCCGGCGCTCATGCCGAGTTCGCGCGTGGCGAAGATCACATGCAGCGCGGCGAAGCCGTAGAACAGCATGTGCCAGCAGCCCGAGGCCCAGGCCAGCGTGCGCAGCAGCGGCTGACCCCAGATGAAGCGGAAGCCGTCGTGCACGTCGCGCAGCGGGTGCTTGTCGGAGCGTGGCGGCCTGGGATCGTTGGCGTCAAGGTTGCGCAGCAGGATAATGGAGACCACGAAGCCTAGCGCGTTCAGCAACACCGCGTAGGGCGCGGTCAGCCACTGGATCAGCACGCCGGCAAAGCCGGGCGCCAGCAGGCGCGAGGCGGAATCGGTGGCGGTGAACTTGGACTGGGCGTCGGTCAGCCTGTCGCGGCCGATCAGATTGGTCAGGAACACCTGCTCGGCGCCGCCGCCCACCACCGAGCAGGCGCCGCCGACGAATGAGACGGCATACATCCATTGCACCGTCAGAATGCCCAGCCACCAGGCCAGCGGGATGCTGGCCAGCGACATAGCCTGGATGGCTTTGCTCGCCAGGAGGATGGGTAGCTTGCGGTTGCGGTCCAGCAGCACGCCGGCCGGCAGGGCCAGCAGGGCGAACGGCAGGGCGGCGGCGGCGCCCATCATGCCCATCTGCGCCGGTGTCGCCTTCAGCAGCAGCACCGCGCACAGCGGCAGGGCCAGCGCGCTGATATAGCTGCCGAAGCCGTTGAGGATGGCGCTGGCCCAGTAGCGGCGGAACGCGCCGTTGCGCAGCAGGGCGTCTTGGCGGAAGGCGGTAAGAATGGGAAGCATCGTGAATGCGGGTTGCTGAATTTCAATCATACCAGCGCGGGAGTTAGGCGCTACAATCGGCCGGTAAATATTCACTCTGGAGGACCACATGCAGTATGAAGATCTGATCGTCGAAGTGCACGACAAAGTGGCGCTGATCCGTCTGAACCGTCCGAAAGCGCTGAATGCGCTGAACGACCGCATGATGAACGAGCTCGGTGATGCCTTATATAAGTTCGACGCCGATCCGGCGATTGGCTGCATCATCCTGACCGGCAGCGAAAAGGCGTTTGCCGCCGGCGCCGACATCGCCGCCATGGTGGACTATACCTATCCGGATACTTATCGCGACAATTACATCGGCCGCAACTGGGAGCATATCCTGCGCGTGCGCAAGCCGGTGATCGGCGCCGTGGCCGGCTATGCCCTCGGCGGCGGCTGCGAGCTGGCGATGATGTGCGATTTCCTGATCGCGGCGGACAGCGCCAAGTTCGGCCAGCCGGAAATCAAGGTCGGCGTGACGCCCGGCGCCGGCGGCACGCAGCGTTTGCCGCGCGCCATCGGCAAAGCCAAGGCCATGGACATGCTGCTGACCGCGCGCACCATCGACGCCGCCGAGGCGGAACGCATCGGCCTGGTGTCGCGCGTGGTGGCGGCGGACAAGCTGATCGAAGAAACGCTGACCGTGGCCAACCAGATCGCCGCGATGCCGGTGTCTGTGGCCATGCAGATCAAGGATGCCGTCAACCGCGCGTTCGAAACCACGCTGTCGGAGGGCGTGACCTACGAGCGCCGTCTGTTCCACTCGGGCTTCGGCACGCCTGCGCAAAAAGAAGGCATGCAGGCCTTCCTCGAAAAGCGCTTGCCAAACTTCGAGGGTCTTTGATATGATTCTGTCCCTCGCAAACAACGCGACGCTGACAAAGCGAAGCGAAGCAAGCGAGGGGTTGACGAGACAAACGAAATGCTTCATAATCTCGCTTCTGTGCTGATGAACAAAACGATTCGCAGCGAAAGACAAAGATCTTTAAAAATTAACAGTCGATAAGTGTGGGCATTTGGTGCTGCAACAAAAAGCATTAAATGCTCAACAAGAAATACTGTCAGTATTTTGAGTGAGCGAACCATCCGGTAAAACGGATAAAACAGAGATTAAACTAAAGAGTTTGATCCTGGCTCAGATTGAACGCTGGCGGC
>NZ_SPVG01000182.1 GCF_004614165.1 Duganella callida
GGCTCGGGCGGCGCGGCCACCAGCGCAACCAGCGGCGGTGCCAGCGGCACCAGCGGCACCGGCACGGCGCTGGCGGCCAACGTGGCCGCACCGGCGGTGAGGGATGCGTCGTCCGGTTCGGCGCTGAGCACCACGGCCACCACCATGGTGCCGCTGTCGACCATCGCCAGGTTTGCCGAATCGTCGGCCGCGACCTCGATCAATCACCAGGACGGCGAACTGGCCACCACCATCGCCTTCAACCTGGCCGAGGGCTACAGCCTGTCCGACGCGGCGGAGCAGATCAAGGCCGCGGAGGCGGACATCGCCATGCCGAACAACGTGCGCGGCAGCTTCCAGGGCTCGGCCAAGGCGGCGCAGGACAGCAACAAGTCGCTGCCGCTGCTGATCCTGGCCGCGATCGTGGTGATCTACATCGTGCTGGGCATCCTGTACGAAAGCCTGGTGCACCCGGTGACGGTGCTGACCACGCTGCCGTCGGCCGGCGTCGGCGCGGTCCTGGCGCTGCTGATCTTCAGGATGGAATTCTCGACCATTTCGCTGATCGGCATCTTCCTGCTGATCGGTATCGTCAAGAAGAACGCCATTCTGATCATCGACTTCGCGCTGGAAGCGGAGCGCTCGCGCGGGCTGTCGCCGATGGAGGCGGTGCGCGAAGCCTGCCTGCTGCGCTTCCGCCCGATCCTGATGACCACCCTGGCCGCCGCGCTGGGCGCGCTGCCGCTGGCCATCGGCTTCGGCGAAGGCTCGGAGCTGCGCCAGCCGCTGGGCGTGGCCATCATCGGTGGCCTGATCGCCAGCCAGTGTCTGACGCTGCTCACCACGCCCGTGGTCTACATCCTGATGGACAAGCTGCGCCGCCGCGGCCCGTCCGAACACCAATTAAGCCGCATTCATAGCGACGAATCGCCAATTACACCATGAGCAAACACGCACCAACCCTACGTTTCCCCCTGATCGCGCTGGCCGCGGCGCTGCTGGCCTCCGGCTGCTCGGTCTCGCCGACCTACAAGGTGCCGGAGACGGCGCAGCCGGCCGCGTTCAAGGAAACGCCGAGCGACGCCGACAAGGCCGCCGCCGGCTGGACCGCCGCCGCCCCGGCCGACACGCTGGAACGCGGCCCGTGGTGGGAGCTGTTCGGCGATCCCGTGCTGAACCAGATGGCGCAGAGCATAGAGGTCAGCAACCAGAACGTGGCCGCCGCCATCGCCGCGTATCAGCAGGCGCGCGCGCTGGTGGCCGAGCAGCGCGCCACGCTGTTCCCCACCGTGGACCTGAACGGCAGCGCCACCCGCTCCGGTGGCGGCGGCAATACGCCGACGGCCAACCAGTATCGCGTCAACATCGGCGGCAGCTGGGAGCCGGACATCTGGGGCAGGCTGCGCGCCGGCGTCACCGGCGCCAACGCCAGCCTGCAGGCCAGCGCCGCCGACCTGGCCGCCGCGCGCCTGTCGGCGCAGGGCGAACTGGCCTCCAACTACTTCTCGCTGCGTCAGACCGACGCCGAAAAGGCGCTGCTGGACGCCACCGTGCAAGGCTACGAGCGCGTGCTGCAGATCACCCAAAACCGCTTCGACGCCGGCATCGCCGCCAAGTCCGACGTGCTGCAGGCGCAGACGCAGCTGGCCAGCGCGCGCATCGACCAGATTTCGCTGGTGCGCCAGCGCGCCGCGCTGGAACATGCGATCGCGGTCTTGCTGGGCAAACCGGCCAGCGATTTTTCGCTGCCTGCCGCGCCGTGGCAGGTCAACGTGCCGGACGTGCCGGCCGGCGTGCCATCGACGCTGCTGCAGCGCCGTCCCGACATCGCCGCCGCCGAGCGCCGCGTGGCGGCCGCCAATGAGCAGATCGGCATCGCCCGCAGCGCGTATTTCCCGAGCCTGAATTTGTCCGGCTCCTACGGTTACGGCGCCACTTCCACCGGCGGCTTGTTCAACGCGTCCAACAACTTGTGGTCGCTGGGCCTGACGGCTGCGCAGACGCTGTTCGACGCCGGCGCCATCAAGGCGCGCGTGGCCAGCGCCGAGGCGGGACGCGATCAGGCCATCGCCAGCTATCGCCAGACGGTGCTGACCGCGTTCGCCGATGTCGAGAACCAGCTGGCCGCCACGCGCACCCTGGCGCAGCAGCAGGAGCTGCGCAAGACCGCGTCCGAGGCGGCCGACCAGGTCGAGGTGCAGATGGTAAACCGCTACCGTGCCGGCCAGGTCAGCTACAGCGACGTGGTGACCGCGCAGCAGACCGCGCTGACCGCGCGCCGTTCGCTGGTGCAGGCCCAGGCCGACCGCCAGACCACCGCCATCGCCCTGATCCAGTCGCTGGGCGGCGGCTGGCATACGTCGACCGACTAGCGGTTTCCCTCGGGCGTTGCGGTATAATCATCTGACAAGATGTATTTAATAACACGCCACGATGATCAGGACCAGCGCCATTGCCCAATCCACCGCCGACACGCCGTTGCCCATCGTTGGCATCGGCGCCTCGGCCGGCGGGCTGGATCCGATCTGTGAGTTCCTGGTCAGCGTGGCGCCGGACAGCGGCCTGGCCTACGTGGTGGTGCAGCACCTGGACCCGCTGCATAAATGCCTGCTCCCCGAGCTGTTGCAGCGCATGACCAGCATGAAGGTGGCGGAGATCGAGGACGGCATGATGGTGCTGGCCGACCATGTGTACGTGATTCCGCCGAATCAGGACCTGGACCTGGTGCAGCGCCGTTTCTGCCTGCGCGCGGTGACCGCGCGGCGTGGCCAGCACCGGCCGATCGACGCGTTTTTCAAGGCGCTGGCGGAGCACAACCGCGATACGGCGGTCGGCGTGCTGTTGTCCGGCATGGGGGCCGACGGCACCGCCGGCCTGAAGGCGATCCGCGAAGGCGGCGGATTGACGCTGGCGCAGCAACCGTCGACGGCGCGTTTCGACGCCATGCCGTCCAGCGCGATTCACGCGCGCGTGGTGGACCTGATCGAACAGCCGGCGCAGATGGCGGCGCGCATCCGCGACTGGTGGAGCACCCAGGAGTCCGGCCTGCCGGAGCACGCCGTGGCCCAGCGCGAGGGCCTGCAGCAGCTGTTTCACCTGCTGCTCAAGCAGACCGGCGCCAACTTCTCCGACTATAAACTGAGCACGGTGCTGCGCCGCATCGACCGCCGCATGAAGCTGCGCCAGTGCGGCGAGCTGGCCGCATACGTGGCCTTCATGCGTGACAACCCGGCCGAGGTGGAGCTGCTGTTCAAGGAACTGCTGATCGGCGTCACCAACTTCTTCCGCGACGCCCGGCTGTGGGAGTACCTGATGCAGACCGCGCTGCCGCAGCTGATGGCCGAGCATCCGGACGGCGCCGCGTTCAAGGCCTGGGTGGCCGCCTGCTCGACCGGCGAGGAAGCCTACACGCTGGCGATCGCTTTCAACGAAGTGCTGGAGCGGCTGCGGCCCGAGGCCCGCTACACGCTGCAGATCTTCGCCACCGACCTCGATGACGACGCGGTCGACCAGGCGCGCCAGGGCCTGTTCGGCGCCGACATCGCGTCCGACCTGCCGGCCGACCTGCTGCAGCGCTACTTCATGCCGGCCGAGAAGGGCTACCGGGTCCGCAAGGATGTGCGCAACATGATCATCTTCGCGCGCCAGAACGTGATCTCGGATCCGCCGTTCACCAAGCTGGATATCCTGTCGTGCCGCAATCTGCTGATCTACTTCACCGCCAAGCTGCAGGAGCAACTGATCCCGCTGTTCCATTATGCGCTGAAGACCGGCGGCCTGCTGATGCTGGGCAGCGCCGACACCCCGGGCCACTTCAATGAACTGTTCACGCCCATGCCCGGCGCGGGGCGTATCTACCGGCGGCTGGATGCCTCCATCCACCGCGTGGCCAATTACTTTCCGACCCGCGTCAGCGGGCTTTCGGCTCCCATCGTCAGCGAACCTAGCAACTCATCCATGAACGGCAACTTACAAACCCTGGTCGAGCAGCAGCTGCTCAAGAAGCATGTGCCGGCCGCCGTGCTGCTGAACGCGCACGGCGACATCCTGTACATCCACGGCCGCACCGGCGCTTACCTGGAGCCGGCGGCGGGCAAGGCCAACTGGAATATCCACGCCATGGCGCGCGAAAGCCTGCGTCACGAGATGGCCGAGCTGCTCAAGCGGGCGACCCAGGAGCACGGCATGATTTCCGCCAGCGGCCTGCTGCAGCGCGACGAATCGGGCAAGCCGGCGCGGGCGCTCGACCTGACGGCCGAGGCGATGCCCGACAACGGGCCACTGCACGGCACCGTGATGCTGACCTTCGCCAGTCAGCCGCTGCCGCCGGAGCGGCGCCGCACGCGCTCCAGCAACCCGTACGTGCTGGAACTGGAACAGCAGCTGGCGCAGGCGCGGCTGGAAATCCAGGCGGTGCGCGACGAGATGCAGGCCTCGCGCGAGGAACTGAAGTCGGCCAACGAGGAACTGCAGTCCACCAACGAGGAGCTGCAGTCCACCAACGAGGAACTGACCACATCCAAGGAGGAAATGCAGTCGCTGAACGAGGAACTGTACACCGTCAACGCCGAACTGCAGTCCAAGGTCGATGACCTGTCGCTGGTGAACGGCGACATGAAGAATCTGCTCAACAGCACCGACGTCGCCACCATCTTCCTCGACAGCGAGCTGCGCATCCGCCGCTTCACCGACCAGACCACGCAGATCTACAAGCTGATCCCCAGCGACGTCAACCGCCCGCTCAGCGACATCGTCAACGACCTGCTGTACCACGACCTGGAACAGGATGCGCAGAACGTGCTGCGCACGCTGGCGTTCTGCGAAAGGCAGATCGAGACGCGCGGCGGCGGCTGGTACACCATGCGCATCCGGCCCTACCGCACGGTGGACAATGTGATCGATGGCGTGGTGGTCACCTTCATCAACATCACTGAACTGAAGCAGATGGAGGCGCGGCTGCGCGCGCTGCTGAACGAGAAAGAGACTGGTCGCGCATGAAAAAGCCGCCGCGTTCCGACTTCGATGCAGATCAGCTGCGGGTGGTGGCGGAACAGACGGCGGCATCGCTGCAGCCGCCGGCGCATGCCGACAGCGACCAGCTGCGCCAGTGGCACGAGTTGCAGGTCAGCCAGATCGAGCTCGATATGCAGCAGCAGGCGCTGGCGCAGCTGCAGCGCGAGCGCGACGCCGCCGAGGAGATGCGCGAGCGTTACGCGCTGCTGTACGATCAGGCGCCGGCGGGCTACCTGTCGGTGAACGCGGACGGCGCGATCATCCGCGCCAACCTGGCGGCGTCCGAGCTGCTGCACTGCCGTCGCACGGCGCTGATCGGCAAACGTTTCGAGCAGTTCGTGGCGCCGCAGGCACAGGCCGGCCTGCGCCGCTTCCTGGAGCGGCTGTTCGCCGGCGGCGCGCGTGAAGTGATGGAGGCGCCGCTGTTCGATGCCGGCAGCGCCGACGGCACGTCGGCCTCGCGCCGGGTGCGCATCGAAGCCAATTTCGACGCCGGCGCCGGCAAGTGCCGCATGATCCTGACCGACATTGGCAGTCCGGGGCTGCGCGAGAGCGAGCGCCAGCGCGCGCTGCAGGTGCTGGACAGCCTGCGCGAGGGCGTGCTGGTGTGCGATGCCCGCCAGCAGATCGTGTCGGTCAATGCCGCCTTCACCGAGATCACCGGCTATCCGGTGGAGGAGGCGCTGGGCCGCAACCCGCGCTTCCTCGGCCGCCAGCAGGCGCACGCGCCCGGCTACCACGCGGAAGCCATGCACCAGCTGCGCGCCGCCGGCAAATGGCAAGGCGATGTCTATAACCGTCGTCGCGACGGTACGCCCTACACGGCGCACTTCTCGATGACCGTAATGCGCGGCGAGGATGGCGCGATCAGTCATTTCATCGGCGTGTTTTCCGACGTCACGGCGCAGCGCCAGGCCGAGGCCGAGCTGCGCCAGCTGTCGCGCGAGCTCGATGCGCGCGTGGCGCAGCGCACCGCCGAACTGACCACCTCGCGCGCGCAGCTGGAGCGGCTGGCCGCCCACCTGGAGCACGTCAAGGAACAGGAGCGCCAGCGCCTGGCGCGCGACCTGCACGATGAGCTGGGACAGAATCTGCTGGCGCTGCGCATCGACCTGTCGATGCTGAGCGGCCGCACGGGCGCGCGGCATCCGCGCCTGCACCAGCGCGTGAACGCGGCGCTGGAGAATGTCGACCTGAGCATCCGTAGCGTGCGCGGCATCATGAACGAGTTGCGGCCGGCGGTGCTGGACCTGGGCCTGCAGGCGGCGTTCGAATGGCAGGTGGACGAGTTCCGCAAGCGCAGCGGCCTGGATTGCGAGCTGACGCTGCCGGACGAAGCGGCGCTGGCGTCGGTGCCGGCCGCGATCTCGCTGGCGCTGTTCCGCAGCCTGCAGGAGGCACTCAGCAATGTGCGTCGCCACGCGCAGGCCAGCCGGGTCGAGGTGGGGTTGGCGCTGGAACCGGGCCGGCTGTGGCTCAGCGTCAGCGACGACGGCGTCGGCCTCGGACCGGCGCCGCGCGGCGCGTCCGATTCGTTTGGCCTGATCGGCATGGCGCAGCGGGTGGCGGCACTGGGCGGGCACCTCGACATCGGCAGCCCGGCCGGCCGCGGCGGCTGTAGGCTGACCCTGAGCTTCGATCTATAATACGGGCGCTGAATTCATCAGAGGCCCCTTATCTTGTTAAAATACCTAGTTCTTCCCGCCGCAGTGCTGTGCGCCACCAGCGCATCCGCCGACGAAGGCCAATGGCAGCCGTACCAGCTGCCGCAATTGAAATCCGAACTGAAACGCATCGGCATCGCCATCCCGGCGGAGAAGCTGGCCGATTTGTCGAAGCATCCGATGAGCGCCATCGTGTCGCTGGGCGGCTGCTCGGCGTCGTTCGTGTCGGACGCCGGTCTGGTGGTCACCAACCACCATTGCGCATATGGCGCCATCCAGCGCAACTCGACCACGGAGCACAATTACATCGCCAACGGCTTCCTGGCCAAGACCCGCGCCGAGGAGCTGCCTGGCGGTCCGAACACGCTGGTGTACGTGACCGACAAGGTGGAAAACGTCACCGGCCGCGTGCTGAAGGACATCACGCCGGCCATGAGCGGCAGGCAGCGCAGCGAGACGGTGGAAAAGAACATCAAGGCCCTGATCGCCGAATGCGAAAGCGACAAGTTCTACCGCTGTTCGGTGCCGGCCTTCCATCGCGGGCTGGAATACTACCGCATCCGCCAGATGATGATACGCGACGTGCGCCTGGTGTACGCGCCGGCCAATGCGATCGGCGACTTCGGCGGCGATATCGACAACTACGAATGGCCGCGCCATGTCGGCGATTACTCGTTCCTGCGCGCCTATGTCGGCAAGGATGGCCGTCCGGCCGAGCCGTCGCCGGACAACGTGCCTTACCATTCGAAAGACTTCCTGGTGGTGTCGGCCGAAGGCTTGAAGAACGGCGACCCGGTACTGCTGGCCGGCTACCCCGGCCGCACCAGCCGTTACAAGCTGCCGTCCGAAATCCGCTACGCGCGCGACGCGGCTTATCCGGCCAAGGCGGCTGAGATCCAGTCCGACCTGGACGTGATCGCCGCCGCCACCAAGGGCAGCGAAGCCGATGCGGTGCGCTACGCCAGCGTGGTCAAGGGCCTCAACAACGTGATGAAGAAAACGCGCGGCCTGATGGACGGCTTCGCGCGCAAGGATATCGCCGCCATCAAGGATGTGCAGGACGCCGAGTTCCGCGCCTGGTACGGCAAGCAGGCCGGCGCCGACAGCAATCTGCTGCCGGAACTGGACAAGCTGATCGCCGCCGACATCGGCCTCAGCGACGAGGAATTCGGCCACAGCGTGGCCACCACCAGCGATCTGCTGAAATCGGCCAGCACCCTTTACCGCCTGGCGCAGGAAAGCGCCAAGCCGGACGCCGAGCGCGAAACCGGCTACCAGCAGCGTGACCTGAGCTTCATCAAGGCGCGTCTGAACCGCCTCGAACAGTCGTATGTGGCCGGCGTCGATCAGGCCCGCTTCAGCGCGGCGCTGCAGCGTTATGCGCAGCTGCCCAGGTCCATGCACGTGACCGGCCTGGATGCGCTGCTGCCATCGGTGGACGCGGTGCCGGCGCTGTACACGCAATCGCAGCTGGGCGACACCGCCACCCGCCTGTCGTGGGTGGGCAAGGATGCCGGCGCCATCGCCACCTCGAACGATGCCTTCCTCAAACTGGCGGTGCGCATCGACGGCGTGACGCGGTCGCTGAAGGAGCGCCGCAAGGAACTGGACGGCAATCTGGAACGCGCGATTCCGCAATACATGGCGGCCGTGATCGCGTGGAAGAAGTCGCAGGGCAAGCCGGTCTATCCTGACGCGAATTCGACCCTGCGCGTGACCTACGGCACCGTGTCGCCGTACTCGCCGAAGGACGGCATCACCAAGGGACCGTTCACCACCATCGAGGGCATCGTCGAGAAAAACACCGGCAAGGAGCCGTTCAACGCGCCGGAGCGTCTGCTGAACGCCATCAAGGCCAAACAGTACGGCAAGTTCAAGGATCCGGTGCTGGGCACCGTGCCGGTCGATTTCCTGACCAGCGCCGATACCACCGGCGGCAACTCGGGGTCGGCGGTGATGAACAGGAACGGTGAGCTGATTGGCCTGAACTTCGATTCGACTTACGAGTCCATCACCAAGGACTGGTACTTCGACCGCGACATCACCCGCGCCATCCATCTGGATATCCGGTATATGCTGTGGGTGATGTCGGAGGTGGATCATGCCGACAACCTGCTCACAGAAATGACCGTCAAGTATCCGAAGAAGTGATGAACGCACTGCAGCTCTTTATGGGGTACGCCAACATGCCGTTGCAACTGGCAGGCTTCCCCACGACCCCGCTGGAGCTGCTGTCGTTCCTGCTGTCGGTGGCGACGGTGTGGCTGAACATTCGTCAGAGCCACTGGGGCTGGCTGTTCGCCATCATTTCCTCGGCCACCTACGGGCTGGTGTTCTATGGTTCGCGGCTGTATGGCGACATGGGGCTGCAGCTGGTGTTCATTACGGTGTCGTTCTTCGGCTGGTATCAGTGGCTGCGTGGCGACGACAGCCACCATCAGCTGCCGGTGACGACGCTGACGTCGCGCGGGCGCTGGCTGATGGCCGTGGCCTGGCTGATCGGTTTCGCGTTGCTGGCCTGGTTCCTGAAATCCTGTACCGATACCGATGTGCCCAACTCGGACGGCTTCCTGACGGCCGGCTCTCTGGTCGGCCAGCTGCTACTGTCGCGTAAGAAGATCGAGAACTGGCACGTGTGGATCATCGTCGATGTGCTGTATGTGGCCCTGTACCTGCACAAGCATCTGGTGCTGACGGCGGTGCTGTACGCGGTGTTCGTCGGCATGGCGGTGATCGGCCTGCGCGCCTGGAGCGGGGACGCTCACACGGGCGGCCGCCGGCTGGCACTGGAATGACGCCGCCGCTGCGCGTCGCCATCCTCGGCGCCGAATCGTCCGGCAAATCGACCCTGGCGCAGGCACTGGCCGAGCGCCACGGCACCTTGTGGGTGCCCGAGTATCTGCGCGAATTCGTCGACACGCGGCAGCGGGTGCCGGTGTCGGACGATCAGTTCTTCATCGCTTCCATGCAGGTGCGGCGCGAAGATGCCGCCGCCGCGCTGGCGCGCGGCTATCTGTTCTGCGACACCACGCCGTTGATGACGGCGGTCTACAGCAATCATTACTTCGGCGGCATGGACCGCGAACTGGCCGCGCTGACGGCCATGCGGCGCTACGACATGACCATCGTCACCGCGCCGGACAGCCCGTGGGTTGCGGATGGCCTGATGCGCGATTCGGACCAGGTACGCCAGTCCATTCACCGACAACTGCTGGACGAACTGCGTGCACGGCAGATAGCGTGGCTGGAGGTCGGCGGCAGCCTGGAACAGCGGCTGGCGCGCGTGGAAGCGCACCTGCCGCCGCTGCGCGCTTAAAGGTCGAACTGCGCCGACACGCGGAAGGTGCGCGGCGCGCCCGGCATCAGGTAGCCGCCCAGTTCCGGCGTCACGTCGCGCCAGTAGAACTTGTCGAACGCGTTGTCGATGCCGGCGCGGAAGGTGGTGCCGACATTGCCGATGCGCGTCGCATACGAACCGCTCAGGTTCACCACGTGATAGGACGGTACGAACACCGTGTTGGCCGCATCGAACGCCTTCTTGCCCGAATATTGCCAGTTGGCGCCGACCTTCAGGCCCGGCACTTGCGGCACCGCGTAATCCGCATACACCGATGACTTGAACGCCGCGACGTCGGTCACGCGCTTGCCGTCGAGGTCCGCCTGGCCGGTGCCGCTCTGTTTCGTATTCAGCGCGGTGGCCGAGACGCCCACCGTCAGGTCGCGCGTGGCGCGGCCGTTCAGCGAGACTTCCAGGCCGCGATTTTCCGCCTCACCGTTGCGCACGTAGTAGTTGCTGATGGTGTCGGTGTATTCCAGCCCTTTGCGGATCTGGAACAGCGACACGGCGGCGCTCAGGTCAGGGCGGATGTCGGCTTTGATGCCCAGCTCCACCTGCTTCGACTTGCCCGGCTCCAGCGCGCGGTGCTGATTTTCGGTGCCGATCGGCGCCACGCCGCCGTGCTCCAGCCCCTGCGCGTAGGACACGTAGGTCGCCACGTTCGGACGCACGTTGTACACCAGCGCCGCATTCGGCAGCCAGAAGCCGATGTCGGTGTGCGCGTAGGGCAGCAGGTTGCCGTCGTCGTCCGTGCCGACGTATTCGTCGCGCTTCAGCTTGACGTAGCGCGCGCCGGCGTGCAGTTTGAGTTGCGCGGTCAGGCTGACGATGTCCTGCGCGAACACGGCGCGCTCGTTGTCGCGGCGGCGTTCCGAGGTCGGGCCGCTGTCGCCGGGCGCCGGCGCCACCGCCACCGGATGGTAGATATTGCTGACGCCCGAGTAGTCGTACAGGTAATCGCCCCATTTTTCGCTGTTCTTGAACAGCGAGATGCCACCGCTGACCTCATGCCGGATCGCGCCGGTGGCGAATTTGCCCTGCACCAGCGCCTGCACCGTCAGCGGCGATTTCTTCTCGCCGCGGCTGATGTAGTTGTAGACGTCGTAGTCGCCATTGCCACAATAGCCGGGGTACAGTTCCTGCGCCGTGCATCCGTACGGGAAGGCGGTGTAGTCGTCGCGCTTGAACTGGTGCTGGTTGGCGCTGATGCTGGCCTGCCAGTCCGGCGTGAATTTGTACTCGAAGCGGGCGCCGATATTGGTGCTGGTGGTTTCCACCGGACGGCTCCACGGCTGGTCGTTCAGCAGCGTGTCCGGATCGACGCGCGGCAGGGTGACGCCGTTCAGCAACTGGTAACCGGGCGCGGTGACCTGCGCCTTGCGCTGGTAATCGCCATCGATCTGCAGCAGGGCCTGCGGCGAGATGCGCCAGTCGAAGGCGGCCGAGATGAAGCGGCGGTTGCCGTCGGCGCCGTCGATGTAGGAGCGCAGGCGCTCGGCGGCGGCGTTGATGCGGTAGCCGAAACGCGTGTCCTCGAAGCGGCCGCCCAGGTCGACCGCGCCGTACAGCGTGCCGCGCTCGCGCGTTTCCAGCACCACGGTGCGCAGCGGCGTGTCGGTCGGTCGCTTGGTGACGAAGTTGACGATGCCGCCCGGCGCCGACACGCCGGCCTGCAGGCCGGACAAGCCTTTCAGCACTTCCAGCCGTTCCTTGTTCTCCAGCGGGATCTGGGTGTCGCCGGTGATGCTCATGCCGTCCTTGCGGTAGCTCGATTCGTTATCGAGCTTGAAGCCGCGGATCGAGAACTGCTCGGCGTAGCCGACCGCGTTGTAGGCGTCGCTCAGGCTGGCGTCGAATTTGGCGGCGTCGGTGACGGAGCGGATTTGCAGGTCCAGCATCTGCTGGGCGCTCAGCACGCTGACCGAGGCCGGGGTTTCCAGCAGCGGCGTGTCGGCGAAGCCGGCGACCGAAGCGGTGGGGCGCGTCTTGACGCCGTTGACGACGACTTCGGGCAAGGATTGATCGGCGGCGGCTTCCGCGCGCGCGGCGCCGCTGACCAGCTGTAAAACCGCCAATGCGATGGCGGACACTGCAAAGTTTGGTGTGGACATATCTGCTCTCTACATGTTCGGCTGGATGCCGGCGAAGAGAGCCATCAAAGGAGGGAGTTCCGACTTTTGCGCTTTCCTTCGCTGGCATTATCCAGATCAGGTACGAAGGGTATCTCTCACCCGGAAGCAGCACTCCCAGGACCCCTAGCGAATCAGCAGTGTAACACAGATGTCATCGACGGCTTACAAAGCCTGCTCCAATATGGTGCGGCTGAGTTCCGCCGTGACGTCGCGGTGCTCGCCCAGCTGCACCAGCTGGTGCTTGATCAGCGCCTCGACCACGGCATCGACCGCGCCACGGTCCAGGCCATAGCCGGACAGGGTGGTCTTCACGCCCATCTGTTCGAAGAAAGCCTGCATGCGGGCGATGGCGGCTTCGATGCGGCTGTCCTCGTCGCCGTCGCGCAGGTTCCATACGCGCTCGGCGAACTGCAGCAGCTTGGCGCGCTTGCTGTCCTTGCGCACGCGCAGCATCGACGGCAACACCACCGCCAGCGTCTGCGCGTGATCGAGGTTGTACAGTGCGGTCAGTTCGTGGCCGACCATGTGGGTGGCCCAATCCTGTGGCACGCCGACGCCGATCAGGCCATTCAGCGCCAGGGTGGCGCTCCACATGACGTTGGCGCGCACGGCGTAATTGTCCGGTTGGGCCAGCGCTTTCGGGCCTTCTTCGATCAGCGTCAGCAGCAGCCCCTCGGCAAAGCGGTCCTGCAGCGGCGCGTCGGCCGGGTAGGTCATGTATTGCTCCATCACGTGGACGAAAGCGTCCACCACGCCATTGCCGACCTGGCGCGCCGGCAGTGTGTAGGTCACGGCGGGGTCGAGGATGGAGAATTTGGGATATACCAGGCGGCTGGCGAAGGCCAGCTTGTCCTGGGTGGCGCTGCGCGTGATGACCGAGGCGCTGTTCATTTCCGAGCCGGTGGCCGGCAGCGTCAGCACGCTGCCGAAGGGCAGGGCGGCTTTTACCAGCTTGCCGCCTTTTTCCAGGATTTGCCACGGATCGCCATCCTCGAACACGGCCGCCGCGGCGATGAATTTGGTGCCGTCGATGACCGAGCCGCCGCCCACCGCCAGCAGGAAATCGACGTTTTCCTGCTTGATCAGCGCGACCGCGCGCATCAGGGTCTCGTAGCTGGGATTCGGTTCGATGCCGCCGAATTCCCGCACGGTGTGGCCGCTCAGCGCCTGTTTGACCTGGTCGTACACGCCGTTCTGCTTGATGCTGCCGCCGCCGTACAGCATCAGCACGCGCGCCTGCGCCGGCACGACTTTCGCCAGCTGGGCGATCTGGCCCTGGCCAAACAGGATGTGGGTGGGATTGTAGAAATCGAAGTTGTGCACGCGTGGCTCCAGATGGCTGCGGATGAGAGACCGCCACTATAGCCGAACGGCGCCGATCGCGTTGGCGTGCGCCGCGTTTTGCCCGCCGCCGCTACACTCCCGAATTGCGCCGCCGGGCGCATATGAAAGGGTGTGCATGAAGCAGTCGTATCAAGAGGGCAGCTGGTTTGCCGTGCCGCTGCTGGATGGCGGTTATGGCTGGGGTCTGGTCGCGCGCCTGTCACCGGGCAGCAAGATCATGCTGACCTATCTGTTCGGTCCCAAGCTGAACCGGTTGCCGTCGCTGGAAGAGTTGAACACCTTGCGGCCGCAGGATGCGGTCAAGGTGCTGCGCTGCGGCGACATGGCGCTGGCCAGCGGCCACTGGCGCGTGCTGGGCGACATCGAAGACTGGCAGCCGGCGCAATGGCCGGTGCCGCAGTTCCTGCGCCGTGCCGATGCGCTCAAGCGCGCCTGGCGCGTGACGTATTCCGACGCTGATCCGAGCCGCTCCGAGCGCGAGGAGTCGGTCCCGTACGAAACCCAGGGCCTGGAGGCCGATTCGCTGTATGGCTATGGTTCGACCGAGCTATTGCTGACCAAGCTGCTGGAGCCGCCCGAGCACCCGATCAATCGCGGCAGCTGACGTTCCAGGCCGCGTACTCGCCGCGGCTCTTGCGCACCGCGACCTTGACGGTGGTATCGCGGTCGCTGTCGAACACCATGCCGACCATGGCCGGCGCGCCGTTGGCTGGCGGTGCCGGCTCGATGGCGCTGAGCCGGAAGTTGAGCGCGCGCTGGCGCGCACATTGCGAGTTCCCGGCAAACAGCAGGCGCGCGCGCCGCAGCAGCTCGTTCTGCTGGCGCAGCAGGGCGGTGACGTCGTCCGGATGCACGGCGGGGTCCATGCGCACGGTGCGCTGGGCGGCGGTGCAGATCACCCTGGGCGTGGCCAGCCAGACGTACCATCCCGGCGCGGCGGCCGAGGGCGTCCAGCGCTGCTCCCTGGCGTCGTAGATATAGCTGGTGCGGATCTGGCGGCACAGTTCCACCGTGTGGTGGCGCGGCGCCGAATCCACGCGCGCGATCACCTGCCACGGCTGGCCGGGACGGCGCTGGATGTCGAAGGCCGGGGCGAACAGCGAGGGACCGCCACTGAGCCTGGGCGGCACCTGCTGGCGATAATATTCCTCGAATGATGCGCGTTCCCCGGCGCTGGGCTCGCGCTGTTGCGGGGCGGTCGTCGTCGCCGCGATGGCGCCGCCCGCCGGCTGGACCGCGCACAGCGCCGCCAGCGCGGCGGCCCGAATCAAGCGCTGCGCCATCACAGCGCCTTCATGGTGATCTGGATCAGCAGGCCGCCGCCGTCGCGGTTGCGCACCTGCAGTTCGGCGCCGTGGCGCTGAACCACGCGTTCGACGATCGCCAGGCCCAGGCCCGCGCCATTGGCCTGGCTGCGCGCCACATCCAGTCGCGTGAAGGGCTTGAGCAGTTGTTCGATCTGGTCCGGCGGTACGCCGACGCCATGGTCCTGCACTTCGATCACCACCCGCTTGGCCGCGTGCATGCCCTTGACGCTGCACTTGATGTCGATCTCGGTGACGTCGCTGTCCGGCGTCTTGCCATAGCGGCGCGCGTTCTCGATCAGATTGTTGATGACGCGCTTGATGTCGGTGGCGTTGCCCATGGCCTGGGCGCCGTCGGCGATGTCGGTGTGGATGCGCACGTCCGGCAGGCGCGCCGCCTCGTGCGCGGTGTCGCGCAGCAGTTCACTGAGGTCGACGTTGATGAAGCTGGACGCCTCGGTCGGCTTGGCGTAATCGAGGAACTGGCCGATGATGGCGTCCATCTGGTGGATGTCCGAATGGATGCCTTCGCGCGCCTCGTCCGACAGGTTGGCCATTTCCACCTCCAGCTGCATGCGCGCCAGCGGCGTGCGCAGGTCGTGCGAGATGCCGGCCATGATCACGGCGCGGTCGGATTCGACCTGCTGCAGCTCGTCCACCATCTGGTTGAAGCTGCGGTTGGCCTCGATGATTTCGATCGGTCCTTTTTCCGGCAGCGGTTCCGGGCGTTTGCCCTGGGCGAAGTCGCGCGTGGCCTTGGTCAGCATGCGCAGCGGACGGTTGACCAGGCTGGAAATCACGGCCGCGCCCAGCAGCGAGAGGATCGACACCACGCTGGCCCAGCCCAGCCACTGGATGCCGGTCAGGCCGCGGATGCGTTCACGCTCCAGCATCAGCCAGTACTGGTCGTCGTCGATGTTGAAGCTGACCCAGAAGCCGGCCACGCCGTTGACCTTGGACGAGAAGCGCGTGTCGGCGCCCAGCTTGGCGCGCACCAGCTTTTCGATGTCGGGCATCAGCGCGTTGTCGGCCGGCGGCTCGACCTTGTCGTCTTCCTCCAGCGGGAACACGCGGATGCCCTCGTTGGACACCAGGTCGAACAACAACTCGCGCCGCAGCTCGGGCGCCGAGTGGGTGAGGGCGGCGTGGGTGATGGTGACCACCGAGATCACCTGGGCCGATAGCTGCTGCACCTGCGGCTCGTGCTGCACCACGCTGATCATGCCGACCCAGGCGGTCATGCTGGTGGTGGTCAGTGCGCCCAGCAGGAAGAAGGTGCGCCAGAATAAGCCGCTTTTCAGGCTGGCCAGGCTCAGGGAAAACGGCAACTTCATACGCATACGCGTCGATTAACGCGGCTGGCCCTCCGGGATGAACACATAGCCCAGGCCCCACACGGTCTGGATGTACAGCGGGCTGGAAGGATCCGGCTCGATCAGCTTGCGCAGGCGCGAGATCTGCACGTCCAGGCTGCGGTCGAACACCTCGTATTCGCGGCCGCGCGCCAGTTCCATCAGCTTTTCGCGCGAAAGCGGCTGGCGCGCGTGGCGCGCGAACACTTTCAGCACCGAGAATTCGCCGGTGGTCAGCGGCACCGTCTCGCCGTTTTTCTTCAGCGTGCGCGTGCCCAGGTCCAGCACGAACTGGCCGAACTCGAAGGTCTGCGGGGTTTCCGACGGCGCGCCGGGGATTTCGTCCGGGCCGCGGCGGCGCAGCACCGCGCCGATGCGGGCCACCAGCTCGCGCGGGTTGAAGGGCTTGGGCAGGTAGTCGTCGGCGCCCATTTCCAGGCCGACGATGCGGTCCACGTCCTCGCCCTTGGCGGTCAGCATGATGATCGGGGTCTGGTCGCCGGCGCCGCGCAGGCGGCGGCAGATCGACAGGCCGTCCTCGCCGGGCAGCATCAGGTCCAGCACCAGCAGGTCGTAGCGCTCGCGCAGCCACAGCTTGTTCATGGCGGTGGCGTTTTCCGCCGTGAAGACGTTGTAACCCTGTTCGGTCAGGTAACGGCGCAGCAGGTCGCGCAGGCGGACGTCGTCGTCCACCACCATAATCTTCGCGGCGTGGCCCTGGTTGCTGGAAGTGTTGTTGGATTCGGTCGTTGTGCTTGTCATATCGCTGCCAGAATTGTCATATTCATGTTGCTATGGTAACGTCATAATCGTCTCGCGAAAACGCACACGGGAGACCCATTACAAAGTGTTACAAACTTTACCCAAATCGCCTTACCCCCTCAGGCAAAGCATCATACACTGCGGGCATAGATTCAGCTTTTTAGGAACGCCATGTTCATCGACCACAAAAAAATATTCGCGGCTGCCAGCGCTTCTTTTTGCGTGCGATCGATGCTGGCTTGCGCGTTGCTGGCGGTGGGAGTGATGGGCGGCGCCGTGGCGCGCGCCGACGGCGGCGACGGGCCGCAGCGTCGCGATCCGCCGCAGCATCAGCAGGGCGGCCGCGGCGAGCCGCGTCAGCAGGGGCAGGGACAGGCCGACCCGCGCCAGTTCGATACCCGCAATTACGAGGCGCGTGCCGAGGAGCAGCGCCGCGCCATGCAGGAAGCCGCGCGCAACGCGGAGATGAACCGCCGCGCCGGCCGCATGACGCCCGATGAACGCCGCGATCTGCGCCGCCAGATCAACGAAGTCGGACAAGACCTGTACGCCAATCCGCCGCGCCGTTAATAAAACGCTACAATTATTATTTGAGTATTATTGATCTGTATCAATATCCTCACACCCGTGCGTTTTTCGGCATCAAAATCCCTGTTCTTTCCATGGTCTGCGTGTAAGATTAATTAATTACACGCAACGCCTTCCGGCTGGCGCGTGCCGTTTGGAGGAAGACCGTGGTTCAAGACCTTGCGTCCGCAGGGTTCGCCTTGCCTATCGGCTTGGGGCAGCAGGCGGACGGAATTTACATCGATCTGACGATGAGTCAGGCGGCGCTGACCGCCGCGATCACGCACGTGTTCCAGTCGGGCCGGTATTTGGCCGGGCTGAACTATGCGGCGCTGATCAAGGCGCTGTACGGCGTGGGGCCGGACACCGGCAGCGCCGAGGCGCTGCGGCTGGCCGACTCGGTACGGGTGTTCGACGGCAACCGCCTGCGTTTCTACAAGCATCCCAAGATGAGCCTGTCCTATGCCGAATACTACTTCGAGCAGCTGTACCTGGACGAGGAGACCCTGCCCGACGGCACCGTGATCCCCGAGCGGCCGGTGGCGCTCGACATCGACGAATTCATCGCCGACATGTGGAACAAGGGCATTCAATTCGGCATCGACGTGGCGGCGGTGCAGGCGGCCATGGCGTCGACGCGGCCGGAGCGCATCACCTTTGCCACCGACCTGGCGCCCGAACCGGGCCAGGACGCCACCGTGATCGAGGTCTCGCAGGACCTGCACCGCAGCGACGCGCCCAAGGCGCGGCCCGACGGCCGCATCGACCTGCAAAGCTTCCAGAACCGTTTCCCGCAGATCAAGGCCGAGGCGCGGCTGCTGAAAAAACTGCCGCCCGTGCCGGGACTGCCGGGCTTCGACCTGGCTGGGCGCAAGACGGAACCGCCGCCGCCCAAGGATCTGACGCTGCGCTTCCTGGCCGGCGAGGGCACCGAGGCGCGCATGTTCGAGGACGGCGAATACCTGGTCTCCACGCGCGAGGGCTTTCTCAGCGTCGACGCCAAGTCCAACCGCATCTCCATCACCGACAAGATCGTCAGCCTGGAGGGCGTGAGCGGCCGCACCACCGGCAATCTGCAACTGGCCGGCGCCTATGAGGAATATGGCGACGTGCAGGAACAGCGCGAAGTCACCGGCAGCGACATCACGGTGCACGGCAACGTCTACGGCAATATCACCTCGCGCGGCGGCACGGTGGTGCTGGACCAGAATCTGGTCAGCGGCAGCGTGCACAACGCGGCCGGCGACATCCGCATCGCCGGCGTGGCCTCCAACGCCGTGATCTGCGCGGCCGACGGTGCGATCAACATCCAGCGCGCCGAGAACTGCGTGATCTCGGCGCAGCGCGTGACGGTGGCCGAGGCGTCCAACTGCGAGATCATCGCCGACGAGGTGCGCATCGAAATGGCGGAAGGCTGCGCGGTCGCCGGCCGCAACGTCGAGATGGAGAGCGCCGGCCCGCGCCGCCGCACCGAGATGATCATCTACGTGCTGGTCAAGGACGTGGCATCGTTCGACCAGGAGATCGCCGCGCTGGGGGCGCGCATCGCCGCCTTCGAACAGGCCAACCAGGCCAGCGAGGCGGAGGCCGAGCGCCTGGCCGCGCTGCCGGACGTGCGACGCTATCTGGCGCTGTCGGCCAAGCTGCGCACCCAGGAGCTGATGCTGACGCCCGAGCAGGGCCAGATCCTGCGCAAGATCGCCGGCGCGGTGGCGGAAGAGATGACGGCGCTGCAGAAGGCGCGCCACGAGCTGCAGGTGGGCCAGACGCAGCACAAGCTGCTGCAGGACCGGCTGGCGCGCGTGATCGAACAAAAGATCGAGGCGGCCGGCATCGCCCGCTGCGGCCTGCATCTGGTCAGCGGCGAGACCATGGTGCGCACCATGCCGTTCGCGGGCGACACCGCGGCGCTGCTGCAGCTGGCGCCGAAAGACCTGAAACAGCGCCTGCGCGGCACCCCCAGCGGCGGCGAGGTGTTGTTCGCCGACAGCGCCGGTTCGCTGGACTGGCACCTGACGGCGCATCCGCGGCCCGCCCAGTCCTGAGCGGCTGGCGCAAGGCCGGCGGAAATGCTAATCTTGGGTTCATCAAAAAAGTAAAGGAGCACCGCTCCGACGTACATTCTTCCTTGGGGATAGCACTGTGTCAGACGACGCGACGGCGCAGCAACAAAATGCGGAAGGCGATGCGTCTTCAGCGCTCGTCAGGCGGGCCGACGGCGTGTATTTCGCCGCCGACGCCAGTCCCGCGGCCTGTCTCGCCGCCGTCAGCCAGACCTTTCTCGCCAGCGCCTATTTCGCCGGTCTCGATTACGCGGTATTCAGCAAGATGCTGTACAACGTCGGCCCCGATTTGCCGGAAAAGCTGCGCGCGCTGCCGCTGCTGCGCTTTGCCGACAGCATCGAGCCGTTCCAGCCGGCGCGGCGCGCGCTGTACAAGACCGTCAAGGTGATCAACGGCGAGGCCGAGTACTATTTCGAGCCGGTGTTCTTCGAGGTGCCGGACCTGCCGCCGCAGCCGGCGCAACTGAAGTTCGACGAGTTCGTGGCCGACATGTGGGTCAAGGGCATACGCTTCGGCATCGACGCGCCGGTGGTGCGCGACGTGATCGCCAACGGGCGCCTGGCGCGCATCACGGTGGCGCGGCGGCTCAACGCCATGCCGGGCAAGGACGCCGCGATCGTGGAGGTGTCGCAGGACCTGCACCGCAACAACGCGCCCAAGGACAAGGGCGACGGCCGGCTGGACTGGCAGCAGTTCCAGAACCGCTTCCCGCAGGTGAAGCCCAACGTCAAGCTGTTGCGCAAGGTGCCGGCGGCGCCGGGCGTGCGGGGCTACGAGTTGTCCGGGCTGGTGCTGGAACCGCCGCTGCCGCGCGATCTGGAACTGACCAGCGTGGCCGGCGAGGGCACGGTGATCGAACATCTGCGCGGCGGCGAGTTCCTGGTGTCGGCGGTGGAGGGCTTCCTCAGCATCGACCCAGGCAGCAAGCGTGTCTCGATCGGCCCCAAGATCATCAGCCGCGAGGGCGTCAGCGCGCGCACCACCGGGAACCTGCAGCTGACCGGCGAGTACGAGGAATTCGGCGACGTGCAGGAACAGCGCACGGTCGAAGGCGGCAACATCACCATTCACGGCGACGTGTTCGGCAATATCGTTTCGCGCGGCGGCGACATCGTCCTGAACAAAAACCTGATGGGCGGCAGCGCGCTGAATGCCGACGGCGCGATCCGGGTGAAAGCCGTGGCGTCGGGCGCGGTGCTGCAGACACGGCGCGGCGAGGTGGTGCTGGCGCGCGCCGAGAGCTGCATCATCTCGGCCAGCCGGGTGGTGATCGGGGAGGCCAGCAACTGCGAGATCATGGCCGACGAGGTGGTGATCAAGGTGGCCGAGGGCTGCGCCATCGCCGCGCGCAAGATCGAGATCCAGCACGCCGGCCCGCGCCGCCAGAGCGAGATGCTGTTGCACGTGCTGGTGCCGGACACCGCCAAGTACGACAAAAAGATCGTCGATCTGCAGATCCGGGTGACGGCGGCCGCGCGCGAGGCCGATGTGCGCAAGGCCGAGATGGATGCCATCACCAGCCAGACCGAGGTACGCAACTACCTGACCCTGGCCAACCGCGTGCGCAAGCGCGAGGTGACGCTGACGCCGGAACAGGTGACGCTGTTCCAGAAGATGGCGGAAGCGGTGGGGCCGTCGCTGCGCCAGGTGGCCAAGATCTCGCTGGCCTTGAAGGCGGCGCAGGTGCAGCAGGAGCAGGTGCAGGAAGAAGCCGGCCAGGTGGCCCGGCAGAAGCAGGCGCTGATACGCGGCTCGCGCTGCGTGGTGGAGCTGCTGACCGGCGACGTGCTGTTGCGCAGCATGACCTTCGTGCCGGGCGAACCGCCGCCTTACGACCGGCCGGCAAAGGAAGTGAAGACCAGGGTGCGCACGGCGGCGCCGGGCACCAGGGTGCTGCACGCCGGTCCGATCGGACCTATCCGCTGGACGCCGGAGCTGGACCTGTAAGCGCGGCGGCCAGCTCGCGCGCGTAAGCCGGCAGCTCGGCGGCGTCGCGCATGCAGATCAGCAGATGGCGGTCGGCCCAGTCGTCGGCCAGCCTGACGATGCGCAGCGCGTCCGGGCTGCGGCGCGCGGCCGTCTCCGGCAGGATCGCCAGGCCGGCGCCGCCGGCGGCCATGCGGCAGATCGCCTCGAAGCTGCGCAGCTTGATCTTGACGTGCAGATGGCGGCCCAGCCGCGCGGCCTGTTCCGTCACGTGCTGCTGCAGCGCGCTGGCGCCGGCCAGGCCGATGAAATCATGCTCCAGCGCGCGTATAAACGGCATGCTGCGTTTCCCCTTGAGCTGCCGCGCCAGCGGATGGCCGCGCGCCATCGCCAGCACCAGCGGATCGCGGCGGAACGGCAGCGTATGCAGGTTGCCGTGATCGACCGAATCGGAAATGATGCCGATGTCGGCGGCGCCGTCGGCGATGATCCGCACGATCTCGCGGCTCACGCGTTCCTCCAGATTGATGCTCAGCTGCGGATGCGCGGCCATGAACGCGGCCAGCGCATCGGGCAGGAATTCGGTCATGGCCGAGGTGTTGCACAGCAGGCGCACCTGGCCTTTGAGGCCGGAGGCGAACGGGGCCAGATCGGCGTGCATGTCCTCCACCTGGCGCAAGATGGTGCGCGCATGCTGCAGCAGCGTGCGGCCCGCTTCGGTGGGCTCGGCGCCGCGCCGGCTGCGCTGCAGCAGCGCCACATCGAGCGCTTCCTCCATGCCGCGGATGCGGGCGCTGGCCGAGGGCAGCGCCAGATGCGCGCGCTGCGCGCCGGCCGTGATGCTGCCGCTTTCGGCCACGTGGATGAACAACTGCAGGTCGGTGAGATCGAAGCGCATGATGGTTTAGCCTACGGATAATCCGAAGTCTGACTCAGTATATTCCAGATTTTCGAGGACCGCGCGAGCGGGCAGAATAGCCACATGACCATCCTGTTTATCGCCTGCGTTTTGATCCTGGCCGGCCTGGTGAAAGGCGTGACCGGCATGGGCCTGCCGACCGTGGCCATCGCCCTGCTGAGTTTGCGCATGCCGCCCTTGCAGGCGGCGGCGCTGCTGATCGTGCCTTCGTCCGTCACGAACATCTGGCAACTGGCTGCCGGGCCGGCGCTGTATCCGCTGTTCCAGCGTTTCCGGCCGCTGCTGCTGGCCGTGTGCATCGGCACCTGCGGCGCCGGCCTGCTGGGCGGCGCGCCATGGAGCGGTGTCGTGCTGGGCGTGGCGCTGGCCGGCTATGGCCTGCTCGGCCTGACCGGCTGGCGCATGCGGGTGGCGCCGTCCGCCGAACCCTGGGCCGGACCGGTGGCGGGAGCCATCACCGGCCTGCTGGCCGGCGTCACGGGCGTGTTCGTGATGCCGGTCGCGCCCTATCTGCAGGCGCTCAATCTGAGCAAGGATGATCTGATCCAGGCGCTGGGCATGGCGTTCACTGTCGGCACCCTGGCGCTGGCCGTGACGCTCACGCTGCGTGGCGAATGGCATGCCACGGCGGCCGGCGGCTCGCTGCTGGCACTGATACCGTCGATCGTCGGCATGCAGCTGGGCCAGTGGCTGCGTGACCGCATGGCGCCGGCCGTCTTTCGCCGCTGCTTCTTCCTCGCCCTGCTGGCGCTGGGCCTCCACCAGTTGCTCCGCTAACATCGGGGTCAGAGCCGACATTCGGACACGAGCCCGACCTTAAACGGTGACTTTGCCGCGCAGCAGTTTGCGGGCGCTGTCCTTGGCTTTGCCGTCCAGGCGGCGGCGCTGCGAGCTGCGCGTCGGTTTGGTCGGGCGGCGCACGGCCGGCAGTACCGCCACGCTGTCGATCAGCTCCTGCAGGCGGCGCAGGGCGTCTTCCTTGTTGGCTTCCAGGCTGCGCGCCTGCTGCGCTTTCAGCACCACCACGCCGGCCGCGGTGATGCGGCTGTCGCGCAGGGCCAGCAGCCTTGCCTTGATGTGCTCCGGCAGCGATGAGGCGACGATGTCGAAACGCGCATGCACGGCATTGGAGACTTTGTTCACGTTCTGCCCGCCCGGCCCCTGGGCGCGGATGGCGCTGAATTCCACCTGGTTCGGATCGATTATCATCGGCCGATTGTAGCAAACTCGCCCAGGCACGGGGTTGGTTGATGCTGGTCAATGCCTGTGGGAAAGGCCGCGGTTACGATGGGTCCTGCTGTTCTCCGAACGAAAGGATCATCATGTCTTCATCGAAAACGCAGGTCAACGGTCCGCGCCAGTTCCTGGCTTTTCGGCTCGGCGGACTCGATTACGCGCTGGACTTCGACAAGGTGCAGGAGCTGCGTCCCCTGCAGGCGCTGGAGCGCTTTTCGTCGGAAGGGGAAATCATCAGCGGGGTGGTGGTGTCGCGTGGCGTGATCATGCCGATCGTCGACATGCGCATCGCGTTCGGCCCGCGCCCGCCGCAGCACGATCCGCTGACCGATGTGATCATCCTCAAGCTGTCCAGCTGCGTGATGGGGATGGTGGTGGATGGCGTGACCGATATCGTGTCGCTGACGCTGGAGCAGATCGAACCGATCGCCGGCGCCGGCGCGGTCGATTATCTGGTGGGACTGGGTGAGGTGGACGGGCGCCGGCTGATCGTGGTCGATATCGATAAGCTGATGTCGATCCGCAAAATCCAGTTCGGCGCCCGCCAGGCCGCCTAGTTCACCGCCTCCAGCTGTTCATTCAGTTCCAGCCACTGTTCTTCCAGCTCGCCCAGGTCCTTGCTGTAGTAGGCCTGGTCGGCCAGCAGCTGTTTCAGCTTGGCCTTGTTGGCGGCGTCGTAGATGGATTCCTCGCCCAGTTGGGCATCCACATCGGCCTTCTGCGCCGTGCGCTTGGCGATCTGTTCGTCCAGGCGCTTGATCTTCTGTTCGATCGGCTTGCGCAGCGCGGACAGGCGCTGGCGTTCTTCCGCATCCTTGCGTTTCTGTTCCTTGCTGTTGACCGCCGGCGCGGCCGCCGCGGCTTTCGGCGGCGCCACCGGCGACGACGATGGATACGCGGTTTTGTTGTCCTTGCCCGCCGCCGGCAGCACGTCGGTGCCTTTCCCCAGCTTGGTCTGCAACAGCCAGTCCTTGTAGTCATCGAGGTCGCCGTCGAACGGCTGCAGCTTGCCGTCGGCGACGATGATGAACTGGTCGGTGGTGGCGCGCAGCAGGTGACGGTCGTGCGATACCACCACCAGCGTGCCTTCGAACTGGGCCAGCGCTTCGGTCAGCGCTTCGCGGGTTTCCAGGTCCAGGTGGTTGGTCGGTTCGTCCAGCAGCAGCAGGTTGGGGCGCTGCCAGACGATCAGGGCCAGCGCCAGGCGCGCCTTTTCGCCGCCGGAGAACGGCGCGATCTTTTCGGTGACCATGGTGCCGGGGAAGTTGAAGCCGCCCAGGAAGTTGCGCAGTTCCTGTTCGCGCGTGGTCGGCGCGATCTTGGCCAGGTGCCACAGGGGCGATTCGTCGTGACGCAGCATTTCCACCTGGTGCTGGGCGAAGTAGCCGATGTTCAGGCCCTTGCCGGTGGTCGATTCGCCGGTCAGCGGCGCCAGCTCGCCGGCGATGGTCTTGATCAGCGTCGACTTGCCGGCGCCGTTGACGCCCAGCAGGCCGATACGCTGGCCGATCTGCAGCGAGAAGTTGACGCCGTGGACGATGGTCTTTTCGGTGACTTCGCCGGTCCTTTCGTTTTCGCTGCGGTAGCCGGCGTCGACATCTTCCATCACCAGCAGCGGGTTCGGTGCGCTCAGCGGCTCGCGGAATTCAAACGAGAATTCGGCGGCGGCGCGCAGCGGCGCCAGTTCTTCCATCTTGGCCAGCGCCTTCATGCGGCTCTGCGCCTGGCGCGCCTTGGAAGCCTTGGCCTTGAAGCGCTCGATGAACGATTCCAGGTGGGCGCGCTTGCGCTGCTGCTTTTCCAGAGCGCCGGCGGCCAGTGCCATCTGCGCCGCGCGCTGGCGCTCGAAGGCCGAGTAGTTGCCCGAGTAGCGTTTCAGCTTGCGCTCGTCGATGTGGACGATGACGTTGACGATTTCGTCGAGGAAGTCGCGGTCGTGCGAGATGATGATCAGCGTGCCGGCGTAGCGTTTCAGCCAGTCTTCCAGCCAGATGATGGCGTCCAAATCCAGGTGGTTGGTCGGTTCGTCCAGCAGCAGCAGGTCGGAAGGGCACATCAGCGCCTGCGCCAGATTCAGGCGCATGCGCCAGCCGCCGGAGAAGCTGGCCACCGGCTGCTGCATCTGGTCCAGCGAGAAGCCCAGGCCGAGCAGCAGCTGCTCGCCGCGCGACTGCACGGTGTAGGCGTCGGCGTCGGCCAGGGCGCTGTAGATTTCACCGATGGCGAGGCCGTTTTCGGTCGATTCCGGCAGCGATTCCAGGCGCGCCAGCTCGTCCTGCAGCTTGCGCAGGTTGACGTCGCCGTCGATGGCATAATCGAGGGCGGCGCGCTCCAGCGGCGGGGTTTCCTGCGCCACGTAGGCGACGCGCCATTTGGCCGGGAAGTCGATGTCGCCCTGGTCGGGGTGCAACTCGCCGCGCATCATGGCGAACAGGCTGGATTTGCCGGCGCCGTTGGCGCCGATCAGGCCGATCTTGTCGCCGGGGTTGAGCGTGACGTCGGTCTGCTCCAGCAGCGGCTTCACGCCGCGCATCAGGCTTACTTGGTTAAAACGGATCATATTAAATCTTCAGCTGGTCGGCGGTCAGCAGGAACACCATATCGTCGCCGGCGCTGGTGGTGAGCCAGGTCAGGCCCAGATGGCCGAAGGCTGCTTCGGCAAATTCCTTTTCATTGCCGATTTCGACGATCAGCAGACCGTCATCGGTCAGCCGCTTTGCGGCGCCGGCGACGATGCGGCGCACGATGTCCATGCCGTCCTTGCCGCCGTCCAGCGCCAGTTCCGGCTCGGCGCGATACTCCATCGGCAGCTTGCTCATCGACGACGAGTTCACGTACGGCGGGTTGGTGATGATCAGGTCATACTTCTTGTCCGGCACGTTGGCGTACAGGTCGGACTGGATCAGCGTCAGGCGCTCGCCCAGTTCGTAGTCGGCGACATTGCGCCGGGCGACTTCCAGCGCGTCGGCTGAGATGTCCACCGCGTCCACCGCCGCGTCGGGGAAGGCGTCCGCCATCATGATGGCCAGGCAGCCGGAGCCCGTGCACAGTTCCAGGATGTTGGCCACATTCTCAGGCTCGTTGACCCACGGCGCGAAGTATTCCGGTATCAGTTCGGCGATGAAGGAGCGCGGCACGATGGTGCGCTCGTCGACGTAGAACTTGTAGCTACCCAGCCACGCCTCGTTGGTGATGTAGGCGGCCGGCACGCGCTGGTTGATGCGGCGGTCCAGTACCGCCATCACCGCCGCGATCTCCTCGGGCAGCAGTTTGGCGTCCAGGAACGGGTCCAGGCGGTCCAGCGGCAGCTTGAGCGTATGCAGGATCAGGTAGGCCGCTTCGTCGAACGCTTCCGCGCTGCCGTGGCCGAAGAACAGCTGGGCGGTGTTGAAGCGGGTGACGGCATGGCGCAGCAGGTCGCGCGGCGTGGTGAAGGGAGTCGTGTTCATGGCGCTTTAGGTCAGCAGGTTTTCCAGCGTACGGCGGTAGATGTTCTTCAGCGGATCGATGAAGCGCAGTTCGATGTGCTCGTCGATCTTGTGGATGCTGGCGTTAGGGGGACCGAATTCTATCACCTGCGGGCAGATCTGCGCGATAAAGCGGCCGTCCGAGGTGCCGCCGGTGGTCGACAGTTCGGTCTCGACGCCGGTCTCGCTCTTGATCGCCGCCGACAGCGCGTCGCTCAGCGTGCCGCGCGGAGTCAGGAACGGCAGCCCGCTCAGCGCCCACTTCAGGTCGTAGGGAAGGTTGTGCTTGTCGAGGATGGCGTGCACGCGGCGCTTCAGGTCTTCGTGGGTGCTGGCGGTGGAGAAGCGGAAGTTAAAGTCGATCACCATCTCGCCGGGGATGACGTTGTTGGCGCCGGTGCCGGCGTGGATGTTGGACATCTGCCAGGAGGTCGGCAGGTAGTATTCGTTGCCGTGGTCCCAGACCTCGGCCGCCAGTTCCGCCAGCGCCGGCGCGCCCAGGTGGATCGGGTTTTTGGCCAGCTGCGGGTAGGCGATGTGGCCCTGCACGCCCTTGATGGTCAGTTTGCCGGACAGCGAGCCGCGGCGGCCGTTCTTGATCATGTCGCCCAGGGTCTCGTCGGAGGTCGGTTCGCCGACGATGCAGTAGTCCAGCGTCTCGCCGCGTTCCTTCAGCAGATTGCAGACCACCACGGTGCCGTCGGTGGCAGGGCCTTCCTCGTCGCTGGTGATCAGGAAGGCGATCGAGCCTTTGTGATCCGCGTGTCTGGCGATGAACTCCTCGCAGGCCACGACGAAAGCGGCGATCGAGGTTTTCATGTCGGCCGCGCCGCGGCCATACAGCTTGCCGTCGCGGTGAGTCGGGGTGAAGGGCTGCGAGCGCCATTGCTCGACCGGCCCGGTCGGCACCACGTCGGTGTGGCCGGCAAACACCATCACCGGCGCGGTGGTGCCGCGGCGCGCCCACAGGTTGGTGACGCCGTTCGATACGATGGTCTCGCAGGCGAAGCCCAGCGGAGTCAGGATGTCGATCAGGTGCTGCTGGCAGCCCTTGTCGTCGGGCGTGACGGAGGAGAGGGCGATCAGCTTTTCGGTCAGGGCCAGGGTTTTGGATGGGGTCATGTCTCAGCCCTTGAAGATTTGTTGGTACTGCGCGTCGGAGAAGCCGACCGCGTACTGATCATCCTTGACCAGCACCGGGCGCTTGATCACGGACGGATTTTCCAGCATCAGCGCGATGGCCGCCTCGTCGTCGGTGATGGACGCCTTGCGCTCGTCGGACAGGGCGCGCCAGGTGGTGCCCTTGCGGTTCACCAGCACGTCGCGCGACAGGTGTTTGAGCCAGTCGGCCACGGTGTCGCGGGTCAGACCCTGCTTTTTGAAATCGTGGAATTCGAATGCATGCTGATGCTCGGCCAGCCAGGTGCGAGCTTTTTTGACGGTATCGCAGTTCGGGATGCCGTAGACGGTAATGGTCATGATAAATCGCTGAAGTTATGCGGGCGGCACAGCGCCCCGTGGAACCCGTTAGCATACCATGGCCGGGAAGGTGCCGATAGTTACCGCGCCTGCGGCGGCACGCCTGCACGCCGGCAGGAGGCTCAAGTGTTCAATGTGAATTCGGTGAAGGAAGCTTCACCGGGAGTGGCCTTGGCTTCCGGCTCGGGCTGGGCGGCCTTGCTGGCCGGGCCATTATTCAGGAGCCAGAGGAGATTGGTGGCGGAATCGGCGTTGGCCAGCGCTTCGTCCTGGCTGACGATGCCGTCCCGCACCAGCTGCAGCAAGGCTTGCTCGAACGACTGCGAGCCGGGTGACAGGCTTTTCTCGATGGCTTCCTTGATCTGGCCGATCTCGCCTTTTTCGATCAGGTCCGCCACGTAGCGGGTGTTGACCATGACCTCCACCGCCGCCGAGCGCGTGCCGCCGTTGAGCGAGCGCACCAGGCGCTGCGAGACGATGGCCTTGATGGTGGTCGACAAATCCTGCAGCAGCGCCGCGCGGTTCTCGATCGGGTAGAAACTGATGATGCGGTTGAGCGCGTTGTAGCTGTTGTTGGCGTGGAGCGTCGCCAGCACCAGGTGGCCCGATTGCGCGTAGGCCAGCGCGGCGGCCATGGTTTCCTTGTCGCGGATTTCGCCGATCAGGATGCAGTCCGGTGCCTGGCGCATGGAATTGCGCAGGGCGGTGGCGAAGTCTTTCGCGTCGCTGCCGATCTCGCGCTGGTTGACGATGGATTTCTTGTTGCGGAACAGGTACTCGATCGGGTCTTCCAGCGTCAGGATGTGGCCGGAGCGCAGTTCGTTGCGGTGGTCCAGCATGGAGGCGATGGTGGTCGATTTGCCCGAGCCGGTGGAGCCGACCAACAGCAGCAGGCCGCGCTTTTCCATGATCAGGTCCGCCAGTACAGCCGGCAGCTGCAAATCGGCCAGTACCGGGATCGTGGCCGGCACGAAGCGGAACACGGCGGAGATGCTGCCGCGCTGCCGGAACGCGGACAAACGGAAGCGCCCCAGGTTGGGCACCGACACGCCCATGTTCAGTTCATTGGTGTCGGCCAGTTCGTCCAACTGCGCCGGGGTGCAGATTTCCGCCAGCAGGGCCTGGATATTGTCCGGCTCCAGCTTCTGCTGGTTGATCGGAATCAGGTTGCCGTTGATCTTGATGTGCACCGGAGAATTCACCGCGAAGAACATGTCCGACGCGTTTTTTTCCTTCATGAGCTGGAACAGGCGGTCCATGGCCATGGCAAATCCTCCGGTGGGTCTTACATTTATACGCCGCGCAGCAGTTCGTTGATGCCGGTCTTGGCGCGGGTCTGGGCGTCCACGCGCTTGACGATCACGGCGCAGTACAGCGAGTACTTGCCGTCGGCCGAAGGCAGCGAGCCGGAAACCACCACCGAACCCGAAGGGATGCGGCCGTAGCTCACTTCACCGGTGGCGCGGTCGTAGATCTTGGTCGACTGGCCGATGTACACGCCCATCGAGATCACCGAGTTCTCTTCGACGATCACGCCTTCGACGATTTCCGAACGCGCGCCGATGAAGCAGTTGTCTTCGATGATGGTCGGATTGGCCTGCATCGGTTCCAGCACGCCGCCGATGCCGACGCCGCCCGACAGGTGCACGTTCTTGCCGATCTGCGCGCAGGAGCCGACGGTGGCCCAGGTGTCGACCATGGTGCCTTCGTCGACGTGGGCGCCGATGTTGACGTAGGAAGGCATCAGCACCACGTTCTTGCCGATGAAGGAGCCGCGGCGGGCGACGGCCGGCGGCACCACGCGGAAGCCGCCCTTGGCGAAATCGTCGGCGCTATAGTTGGCGAACTTGGTCGGCACCTTGTCGTAGAACTGCATGGTGCCGTCCGACGGCAGGGCGACGTTGTTCTCCAGGCGGAACGACAGCAGCACGGCCTTCTTGACCCACTGGTTGACCACCCAGCTGCCGGTGGCCTTGTCGGCCACGCGGATGGTGCCCGCGTCCAGGCCGGCCAGCACGTGCGAGACGGCGTCGCGCAGTTCGGCCGAACCGGTGGCCGGGGTGATGTTCGCGCGGTCTTCCCAGGCGGTTTCGATGATGTTCTGGAGTTGTTGGCTCATGATGTTCGACTCTTATGGATGGAGGGTTTTGCAGAATTGGACGATGCGCCGGGCCGCTTCCAGGCCTTCCGCCGTCTCGGCGACCAGCGCCATGCGGATGCGGTTGGCGCCCGGATTGACGCCGTGCGCCTCGCGCGCCAGGTAGCTGCCCGGCAGTACCGTGACATTATATTCGGCGTACAGGCGCTGGGCGAATTCGGTGTCCGACAGGCCGGTGCGGCTGACGTCGGCCCACAGGTAGAAGCCGGCGTCCGGCAGTTCCACGTCCAGCACTTCCTTCAGCAGCGGCGTGATGGCGTTGAACTTGGCGCGATATTGCGCGCGGTTCTGTTCGACGTGGGTCTCGTCGTTCCAGGCCGCGACCGATGCAGCCTGCACGGTGGCGCTCATGGCGCCGCCGTGGTAGGTGCGGTACAACAGGAATTTCTTCAGCACGTCGGCATCGCCGGCGACGAAGCCGGAGCGCATGCCCGGCACGTTGGAGCGCTTGGACAGGCTGCTGAACACGATCAGGCGCGCATACGGATGGTCGACGGTGGCCAGGCCCAGTTGATGGGCCGCCTCCATCGCGCCCAGCGGCGGCTGCTCGCCGTGGTAGATCTCGGAATAGCACTCGTCGGCGGCGATGATGAAGTTGTAGCGTTCCGACAGGGCGAACAGGTTCTCCCATTCGGTCAGCGACAGCACGGCGCCGGTCGGGTTGCCGGGCGAGCAGACAAACAGCAGGGCCACGCGCTGCCAGACTTCCGGCGGGATGCTGTCGTAATCGCAGCCGAAGTTGCGCGCCGGGTCGGAGTTGACGAAGTACGGCTCGGCGCCGGCCAGATAGGCCGCGCCTTCGTAGATCTGGTAAAACGGATTCGGGCTGACCACCACCGATTTCGCGTCCTTGTCGATCACCGCCTGCGCCAGCGCGAACAGCGCCTCGCGCGAGCCGTTCACCGGCAGCACCTGGGTGGCCGGATTCACTTTCGGCAGGTTGTAGCGGCGCTCCAGCCAGTTGGCGATGGCGCCGCGCAGTTCCGGCGTGCCGATGGTGGTCGGGTAGACGGCCAGGCCATCCAGATTGTCGACCAGCGCCTGCTGGATGAATTTGGGCGTAGGATGCTTGGGTTCACCCATGCCGAGGCTGATCGCCTTGTATTCCGGGTTGGGCTTGACCTGCTCAAATAACAGGCGCAGTTTTTCGAACGGGTAGGAGTGCAGCTTGTCGAGATATGGATTCACTGGCGGACCGGATGCGGATCGTTGAACGTGGCCGGTCATTATAGCGCCTCGCAGGGGCACGGTCATCCATGCTAAATTAGCAAACTAAATAAAGAGACAAGGCAGGCGTAGCGATGGAACAACACGAAATAACGCTGGGGCAGGAAGTCAGCCGCCGGGTGATGGCGGCGCGGCTGGCCGTGGGGCTGGCGCAGGGGCTGCTGTTGTACTGGCTGTACAGCGCGAGCCGCGATGTGCTGTGGCCCGCCACCGCGCCGTACGCCATGGTGCCGCTGACGCTGGTGATGCTGGTGCTGCCGGTGCTGCTGATTTCCAGCCTGGGACACCTGAAGCCGCGCCAGGCGGCCATCTGGTTGGGGAGCGCGCTGCTGGTGCTGCTGGCGCTGGCCTGCCACGATGTCTGGCGCGACGCCCAGGGACGCACGCTGATGAGTAACTGGGAACACAAGGCGGTGTATTCGCCGTCGGAGATGGTGGCGCTGTTCAGCGTCGTGTTCTTCTTCATTGCGCACGCGCTGGTGATGGCCGGGGCGCAGGACCGGCGCCTGGTCGCGGCCTACGATACCTATTTCGAGGCGGCGTGGAAGCTGGGCATACAGCTGCTGTTTTCCGCCTTCTTTGTCGGCGCGCTGTTCTTCGTGCTGAACATGGGCGCGCAGCTGTTCATGCTGGTGCGGCTGGACTTCCTGCACAAACTGCTGCGCGAGTCGTGGTTCAACGTGCCGGTGATCTGCGCGGCGTTTTCCTGCGCCATGCACGTCACCGACGTGCGGCCGGCCATCGTGCGCGGCATCCGCACCCTGCTGCTGGTGCTGATGTCATGGATATTGCCGGTGGCGGTGGTGATCGTCACCGGCTTCCTGTGCACCTTGCCGTTCACCGGGCTGGAGGCGCTGTGGGGCACGCGCCACGCCACCTCGGTGCTGCTGGGGACCACGGCGCTGCTGCTGGTGCTGGTCAATGCCGCCTTCCAGAACGGCGATGCGAAAGTGGCCCTGCCGCTGCGGGTGAGCGCGCGCATGGCGGCGATCCTGATGCTGCCGGTAACGCTGGTTGCCATCTATGCGCTGGCGCTGCGGGTACAGCAGTATGGCTGGAGCGCGGACCGCGTCAGCGCCGCGGCGTGCCTGGTGGTGGCGTTCTGCTACGCCGCCGGCTATGTGTGGGCAGCCTATCAATACGAGACTTGGCTGCGGCCCATCAGCATCGTCAATGTGATCGCCGCCTTCCTGATGTTGGCAGTGCTGTTGGCCTTGTTTACGCCGATCGCCGATCCGGCGCGGATTGGCGTCAACAGCCAGCTGGCGCGGCTGGCCAAGGGGAGGGTCAGCGCCGACAAATTCGATTTTCAGTATCTGCGCTTTGACGGTGCGCGCTATGGCCGCGCGGCGTTGGAGCAGCTGAAGCAGCGCAGCACCGGCGCCGATGCCGCGCAACTGCGCAGCGGCGCCACGGCGGCGCTGGCGATGGCGGACAAGGACCGCTGGCAGTTGCGCAAGCAGTTCACGGCGCCGGCATCGCTGGCGCAAAACCTGACGGTGTGGCCGGCCGGGGCTCAACTGCCGGCCAGCTTCCTGGCGCAGAAATGGGAGTCGCTGCCGGATCAGCAAAAGCCGGATTGCCTGACCGGCAAGAACGGCAAATGCGACGCCTTCATCATCGACGCGGACGGCGACGGCAAGCCGGAAGTACTGCTGATCGACACGCCCCAGCCGGGCAGCGGCCAGCTGTTCGCGGAGGGCGCCATGGGAGGCTGGGCCGTGATCGGCACCATCGGCTATGAGAACACGGCCTGCAAGCCGTTGTTGGAGAAGCTGCGCCGGGGCGAATTCACCCTGGCCGCACCACGCCTGAAGGAACTGGAGGCAGGTGGCCGCCGTATCCCTTTCAAGCCGCCGTTCGCACCGAACGAGGAGTGCGACCAGATCAAATAAGATCGGGGTCAGAGCCGACATTCGGACACGAACTCAGCCATATGGTGCGGGTGGCTCAGAGTTCGGCCAGCAGCTCGGCGGTGCTGCGCACATAACCCATGATGGGGAAGATGTTTTGCACCGAAAACTGGTGCATCTCGGCCTTCAGGCTGGACATGGCATCTTCCGCGAACACCAGCGCGTAGCCCAGGTCGTGCGCTGCGCGCGCCGTCGATTCGACGCCGATGTTGGTGGCGATGCCGGCCATGATCAGGGTCTTGATGCCGCGACGGCGCAGCTGCTGGTCCAGCCCCGTGTCGTAAAAGGCGCCCCATTGGCGCTTGTCGATCACGATGTCGCCGTCCTGATAGCCGGCTTCCGCCACGATTTGCCAGGCTTGCGGCGGCGCCGGCGGGGCGGAGGGATCGCGCGAAACGGAAATCTGCGATGGCAGACGCAGTATCTCATTGACCAGCACGCGCACGTACACCACCGTGCCGCCGGCCTGGCGCATGGCGGCGGCCAGCCTGGCGCCGTTGCCCACCACCTGTTGGGCGGAATGCGGCGCCAGCTCTCGCGCCACGTTGCTGTTCTGTAAATCGATCAATATCAATGCGGTGCTGTTGGCTTCCATCGTTTTCTCCTGAATGTGAGGGTATCCTCAGATATTGTAACGTATAATCTGAGGATGTCCTCAGATATCGCAAAAACGCCCAGAAGAAAGCCGCAGCAACTACGCGGCGAGCAGCGCGTGGCCACCATGCTGGATGCCGCCGCCGCCGTGTTCGCGGAAGCCGGCTACGATGCCGCTACCATGACAGTGATCGCCGAGCGTTCCGGTTCGTCGATAGGCGCGGTGTACCAATATTTCCCTAACAAGCTGGCGCTGGCCCGTGCGCTGCGAGAGCGCTATGGCGAGGAGATGGCGCAACGCTGGAGCGGTGTAATTGCCGATGCCGGGCAGGTGAGCGTGGCGGCGCTGGGCGAACGGGTGATCGATCTGATGGTCGGGTTCTTTGACGAGCATCCAGCCTATTTCGCCCTGATGAACGCCACGCCGGGCTTTCGCCGCAGCGAGGAATCGCGCTACCGTCTGCGCGCGCAGCTAGGCGCGGCGCTGCGCGAGAAGAAGCCGGAATTGGGGCAAGAGGAAGCGCTACGCATCGCCAACGTGGCGCTGCAAATCGTAAAGTCGCTGAATCCCTTGTATGCGCAGGCGTCCACGGGCGAGCGCCGCGAGCTGGTGGCGGAGTACAAGCTGGCGCTGGCGGCCTATCTGAAAAGCCGCCTGCACAAGTAATCAGGCGGCTTGCGCCAGTTGCGCGGGCGCGCTCCATACCTGCTGGGCGACGCGCATCATGTTGCGGCCGAGGACCATGGCGGCGTCGGTCTCGTTCATGCCGACGCGGCGCAGCGCGGCCGGCAGTTCGCGCCAGACGTCCGGCGGCGTAAAGCTGGGCGGCTTGTCCGCAATATAGCCGGCGGACGCGGGCCACCAGTACGTTGGGTCGAAGGCGCCGGGCGGAGTGTCGTCCAGGTCCGGTTGCTGGAAGCAGATGTCCAGGCCGATGCCGGCGTGTTTGACGCCCACCAGATCGGCGATATAGGCCACGTGGCGCGCGACGTCGTCGGCATCGGGCCGCTCGGCGCCCAGGAAGAACGACAGGCCGGAGACGCACACCACGCCGCCGGTCGCCGCGCAGGCGCGTATCTGTTCGTCGGTGACGTTGCGCCCGTGCTGCACCAGCGTGTAGGGATTGGCGTGGCTGAAGATCACCGGCTGCGACGAGGCGTTCATGATATCGAGGCTGCACAGGCGGCCGGTGTGCGAGCAGTCCATCAGCATGCCGGCGCGGTTGACCGCCTCCACCATACGCTGGCCCAGGGGCGTCAGACCCTGCGGTTCGTCGTGGCAGCCGCCGGCGACGCGGTTGTTGCGGTTATAGGCGAAGTGGATCTGGCGCACGCCCAACTGGGCGTACAGGTCGACCATGTCCGGCTGCTCCATCAGCGGCAGCGCGCCTTCGAGGTCGAAGCCGACCGCCATGCGGCCTTCGGCGGCGGCCAGGATGATGTCGTCCACGCTGGAGACCAGCACATAGCGCTCGGGATCGGCGGCGATGGTGGCGCGGTAGCCGGCGATCACCGACATCACCTGCGAGACCGGGTTCATATCGGCGCCCACGTTCAGCGACACATAATTGACCCCGGCCGCATGCAGGCGGCGGACAGGCGTGAAGTCGGCCAGCGGATGCTGCGGCAGACAGGCATGGGCGTCCCAATTGATCATGGCATGGTCTTTATCAAATAAGCCAGCTTGCATGATAAACCAGAACGGAAGGGTGGTGACCACCTGAATGTTCGAGGGCTGGCCTGGCGCGATGATTTATACTGGCGGCTTTTCACCGGTATAACAAAATAAAGGCCGACATGTCTTTTTCCTCGCTGGGCCTTGCTCCCTCGCTGCTGAACGCCATCACCGAAATCGGTTATCAGGAACCGACCGCCATCCAGCGCGAGGCGATTCCTGTCATTCTGCGCGGCGGCGACGTGCTGGGCGCGGCGCAGACCGGTTCCGGCAAGACGGCCGCCTTCGCGCTGCCGCTACTGCAGTCGTTGCTGCAGGCGTCGCAGGATCGTCGTAGTCCGCGCCAGCTGCATGGCCTGGTATTGGTGCCCACGCGTGAACTGGCGGCGCAGGTGGGGGAGGCGATCCGCAAGCTGGCCGCGCATCTGCCACAGCCGGTGAAGACGGCCATCGTCTTTGGCGGCGTCTCGATCAACCCGCAGATGCTGGCGCTGCGCGGCGGCGCGGATATCGTGGTGGCCACGCCGGGCCGTCTGCTCGACCTGATCGATCACAACGCGATCAAGCTGTCGCAGACTTCCGTGCTGGTGCTGGACGAAGCCGACCGCCTGCTGGACCTGGGCTTCAGCGAAGAACTGAACCGCATCCTGGAACTCCTGCCGGCCCGGCGCCAGAACCTGTTCTTCTCCGCGACCTTCCCGCCGGCGGTGCAGAGGCTGGCGGACGGCATGCTGCACCAACCGACGCGCATCGGGGTGTTGTCGGAGGCGGTCAGCCAGCCCGATATCCGGCAGCGCGCGATCAGGATCGATACGCCGCGCCGCACCATGCTGCTCAAGCACCTGATCCAGGAACACAAGTGGTCCGGGACGATGGTGTTCGTGGCGACCAAGTATGCGGCCGAACACGTGGCCGAAAAACTGCGGCGCAACGGCATCCACGCCACCGCCTTCCACGGTGAATTGAGCCAGGGCGCGCGCACGCAGGCGTTAACCGATTTCAGGGTCGGCTATTTGCAGGTATTGGTCGCCACTGACGTGGCGGCGCGCGGCATCGATATCGCCGGTCTGCCGGCCGTGGTCAACTACGACCTGCCGCGTTCCGCCGTCGATTACACCCACCGCATCGGCCGCACGGGACGCGCGGGACAGGGCGGCGTGGCGGTCAGCTTCATCACCGCCGACGCCGAACAGCATTTCCGCCTGATCGAGAAGCGCCAGAACCAGCGCGTGGAGCGCGAGACGATCGCCGGCTTCGAGCCGACCGAGGCCGCCCCGCAGCCAGCCAGCGGTGTCACCGATACCGTCAATGGCGGCATCAAGGGCAAGCGCAAGAGCAAGAAGGACAAGCTGCGCGAAGCGGCGACGCGCGCCGCCGGCGAATAAGCTAGCTTCCCCGGAACTGTTTGCGGTAGGCGGACGGCGAGGTCCGCAGCGTGGTCCGGAAATGCTGACGCAGCGACAGCGCCGAACCGAAGCCCGCCTCCTGCGCCACCATTTCGATGGAAGCATCACTGCGCTCCAGCATGCGCTGGGCGTGCGTCAGCCGCTGGTTCAGCAGCCACTGCTTGAATGAAGTGCCGGTCGCCAGCCGGAAGTGGCGGGTGAAATGGCGCCGGCTCATGGCGGCGCGTGCGGCCAGCGCATCGATGCTGTGCTCCTCCTGCAGATGCCGTGTGACCCAGTCCAGCACATCGTTGAAGCGGCAATCGCTGGGGCTGACCGGCAGCGGACGCTCGATAAACTGCGCCTGCCCGCCCTGGCGGTGCGGCGCCACCACCAGCTGGCGCGACACGCGATTGGCCACCTCCGCGCCGCACAACTGGCGCAGGAGATAAAGGCAGCAATCCAGTCCCGCCGCCACCCCGGCCGAGGTGAGGATATCGCCATCGTCCACGTACAGCACCTCGCGATCCACCGTCACCGTCGGATGGCGTTCGATCAGCGTATGGGCAAAGGCCCAGTGTGTGGTGGCGGTGCGCCCGTCCAGCAGCCCCGCCTCGGCCAGCGGAAAGGATCCCAGGCACAGGCCGACCAGACGCGCGCCGCGTCGGTGCGCGCGGCGCAGCGCGTTCAGTAGCGCCGGCGCGGCGGGGCGGCAGTCGTCATGCCAGGTCGGCACGATGACGATGTCGGCGCTGCTCAGCGCGCGCAGCGTATGCGTGGTGGCGATGTCGAAACCGCCGGTGGTACGCAGCGGCGGCGGATCGGCGGAGCAGACGCGCAGGTCGAATTGCTCCAGGTCCCGGAACACCAGGCTGGGAACGGACAGGTGAAACGGCGTGATGCCGTCGAAGGCGATCACCGCTATTTTGCGTTTTGCGGACATGGCCCGATTATATCGAATGTTTGCCTTCGGGCCGCTGTCGGATGCGCCGCGTCGGGCGCACAATGTCTCCATCAACACATTCATCCAGGGAGAACAGCATGCGCAGAGCTTTGATCGTGATCGACGTACAGAACGAATATGTCACCGGCCAGATGCCGATCGAATACCCGCCGCTGGACGTCTCGCTGCCGAACATCGCGCTGGCGATGGACGCGGCGCAGGCGGCCGGCATCCCGGTGGTGGTGGTGCAGCACGATCTGCCGCCGGCGGCGCCGGTGTTCGCCATCGGCTCGAAGAACTGGGAACTGCACCCGGTGGTGGCGGAACGTCCCGCGACGCACCGCATCAACAAGAACATGGCCAGCGTCTTCACCGGCACCGATCTGGCGGACTGGCTGGCGGCGAACCGGATCGACACGCTGACCATCGTGGGCTACATGACCCACAACTGCAACGCCGCCACCATTTACGAGGCCGCGCATCGCGGTTTCAACGTCGAAGTGCTGTCCGACGCCACCGGTGCGCTGCCGTATCAGAACGCGGCCGGCAAGGTCACGGCGGAAGAGATGCACCGCGTGTTCAGCACCGTGTTCCACTCGAACTTTGCCGCGGTGGTCGGCACGCGGGACTGGATCGCCGCAGCAGAGGCGGGCCGTGAGATCGGCCGCGACAACCTGTTCCTGTCCAACCAGCGCGCCCGTGGGTTGGCCTGACGGCGATCAGCCGCCGACGCGTTTGGGCTTGTAGCCCTGCTTGACCAGTTCGGCCATCACGCGTTCGCAATGGTCGCCCTGGATTTCCACGACGCCGTCCTTGACGGTGCCGCCGGAGCCGCAGGCGCTGCGCAACTGCTTGCCCAGCGCCGCCAGCGCGTCGGCGTCCAGCGGCAGGCCGCGCACCAGCGTGACCGTCTTGCCGCCGCGTCCCTTGGATTCGCGCGAAACCTTGATATTGCCGTCGCCGGCCGGCTTGGCCTTGGCGGTGCTTTTGCAGACGCAATCGGCCAGCGGCTTGCGGCAGTCCGGGCACATGCGGCCGGTTTCGGTGGAGTAGACCAGGGCCATGGCTCAATCCTTCAGCAAACGTGGCATCAATACATCGAAAAAGCGCTGCTGGTCCGAGGACAAACAGACCTTGGCGTTGGCGGCGCCGGGCTGCTCGCGCGTGTAGCCATCGTCGCTGACGGCGATGCGCAGCGGCGTGGTTGCGCACACCGACGGGTCGAGCATCCACACCACCGGCACCACGTCGAACAGCGACGGCATATTGCTGGACCATGGCTGATAAGCGTCGATCCACTGGTGATAGAGCAAGGCCAGCGCGTCGGTCACGGGCGAGCCGTGGCCGAGCAGGGCGTTGCGCTCCACCTCATCGAGACGGATCTGGGTCGAATCGACCGGGAACATCACAATCGGCACACCGGCGCCGAACAGCCTTTGCGCGGCGCCGATGTCGGACACGATATTGTATTCCTTGTCGGCCGGGCGCGCGGGCACATACTGCGACTTGCGGTAGCCGCTGCGCACCGAGCCGCCCATCATCACCACTTGTTTGAACTTGCCGAAGCCGGCCGCGTCGCGCGCGATGGCGGCGCCGACATTGGTCAGTGGGCCCAGCGCCAGCAAGGTAATCTCGCCGGGCTGGCGCCTGGCCTGCTCCAGCATGAAATTGACGGCGTCTATCTTTGCCGGCAGCTGGCCGCGGCGGGCGTAGCGCGCCTGCGTGAACGGCTGCGGATTGCCGCTGCTGGCGATGCCCTGGGCGACCGGAATGCGGCTGTGGCCAGTCTCGCGCAGCATGCGCTCCAGCAGTTGCGCGCGCAGGGCCGTATCGCCCCAGGCGGTGGTGATGCCGACGATCTCGATCTCGGGACTCTGCAACAGCAGGCCCAGGGCGAAAGCATCATCGATATCGTCGCCGATATCCATATCGACGATCACCTTCTGCGGCGCCGCCTGAGCGGCCATGGCGCAGGACAACGCCAATACGGAAAGCAGCCCGCGCAGCGGCCGGGCAAAAGCGTAAGTCATGTAAATCCCCGAAGCATGGAAGCGCGAATTTTACACCGGGGTCAGGTCTTCCATTGCGTCACGAGCTCTGCTGTAGCCGTGGCTACAGCAGAGCTCGTGACGCAATGGAAGACCTGACCCCGGATTATGCCCCTGGATTAGTTGGCGACGAGGGCGATGCGGCGCTTGATGCGCTCGGCTTCGGCGCTGTCGCCGGCTTGCTCGGCGCGCATGGCCTGGACGCCCAGCCACGCCAGCAGCGGGCGGCGCCAGCCTTGCGCGGAGGCGGTATCGACTGCGCCAGCCAGCACTTGCGGATTGGCGCGGTGGGCGCGCAGCAGGACGCCGCTGGCCACCAGCTTCGATAGCGGATCGCTGATGGCCTGGACGGCGGCCGCCGCCGCGGCGTCGCTGGGCGCGGCGGCTACGGCCTGGTGCTGGGG
>NZ_SPVG01000025.1 GCF_004614165.1 Duganella callida
TCGATCATGGATGACGGTGCTCACGCAGTCCAGACGGCGCTGGGGACACGCTTACCGGTCATTTGCATCCCATTCTTTTTTTTCGACGGCTATCACGTGTACGCCCGGGCTGTGTTTAAAGCATTGCGTCAAAACAGTGGACGCCCTGCGAGGTCGAAATCTCTGCGCCCCATTGGTTACAGATAGGCGGGCAGATCGATGAAAGAGTTAATACAGAACCGCAGCCGAGTTATGTTTTCCGCTCTGGACTGGGCGGCAAAGGATGCCCAAAGGATTGGATCGAGGAATTTTATCCGCGTGAACTGCCCTCGATGTCCTGCTCAAGTTCGGAGGTTTCGCGCCGGATGCGACGTTTAAACGCACGGTTCACTTGTTCATCGGTCATTGCATCGACATTCTCTACGCCATAAAGCTTGAGCAATCCACGCTGCGTATCAATGGCGGTGGTGTCGAAGTTGGGGATATATCGATGGGCAAGGTTACTTCTTTTCGCCTCGTGAAAGGTACGGACAAAGGATTTCAATTCCCCCTTGGCCGGCTGAAATGCAAAACGGTTGCACAAGACTTCGATGGTCTTGTCCAACTTTTGGAGTTGGGTAATGGACGTGTCGTCGATCTGCGAAAAGAAGAACACCCAGCCGCGGCGGACGTCGTCGAACAAGCACCCTGTGATACGAAGATTCAGGCGCCAGGTAAAAATCTTCCGGGCCCGCTCCAGCATAGCTTCCCGAGAGAAGGGATTCGGGTTTGCGAAAGCCGCAGCACGCCGGTATTTGTAAGTCGTGAAAATTTTTGCCAGCGACGATTCCAAGCGCCGTACCGAATCAAGCTTGACGGACGCCCTGGTATCGCTGAATTCATACCCGAGAAAATTAAATTCGTCCGATATCTTGCCGACCACCGACTTTCCCCCGGCGCTCAAAGCGTGCGCCTCCAGACGGTAGGCACCTTTGAGGTGTGCGCTGACTTGCTCGAACAGCGCTTCAGGGTCACCATTTGTCAGGATCAGGGTATCGTCTACATAGCGGAAATAGGCCACATCGTGGGTATCAGCCATCCACTGGTCGAAGCTCGATAGATAAATTTCGGCAAGGATGTTCGAAATGGACAGGCCTTGCGGAACACCCTTGATTTCCTTCTTCCTATCACGGTCGGGGTAGGCTACCGTAGGGCATTCAATCGCTGTTTGGATCAAATGCAGAATTTCAGTCTCACCGATTTTTTGGCCGACTATAGCCTCCAGAATGGCATGGTCGATGCTGGGGTAGAAATTGGTGACATCGACCTTGATAAAATGGGCGTACTGGCCGCTGGCCAATGCAGCTCGTAACTCGGCTACGGTATGTTGGGGGAGTTTGACGTTGAGGCTGTCGGAAAAAGTTTTCTTGAGCACGTTGCACAGGGCACGCAGGGTGATCCTGTCACGATACGTCGGAATCGATATCACCCGAGGGCACTTTCCGGCGCCCTTGGAAATTAGCTTTTCCTTATACTGCGAGAATCGGTAAGTGCCAGCGGCTGCCTTTTTACTGATGAATTCGATTTCACGTTCGAGAGTTGGCTCAAACAGGCTCCTGCTTAACCGGTCGATGCCGATCGCGCTGGTCAGGGAAATATACTGCTCGTAAATTTCACGCAGTTTGTCGACCGCGAACACTTCCTGGAAGCACTCAGCCGCGCTCATTTCAGATGAAACCAAAGTACCGCTGCGGCCGGGGCTATGTATACGAGGGACAGCGCGCCAAAGCGCCACGTTCGCCACCAGTAATACTGCGCCATTTCGGCCGGAGTCAGGTGACGCGAGGTCAGTCCGGATCCGGCGGAAAGACGCCCCCCGACGTCGTCCAGGGTGTGGTGGTTTTCCACCTCGCGCAATACCTTGTTGTAGCGGTCCGATAGCGCAGTACAGGCCGGGCCGGCGATATTCGTCGTTACGCTGCTTGCCAGCGCCGCTGCTTCGTGTTCGATGACGTGCAGGTCAAGGTAGCCCTGCTTAAAACGGGTGGCGCGGTCCTTGAACGCCTTCGTGTTGAGGTAAAGCGAGAGCGCTAGCAGGATGATCGACAGGACCGCAAATGCCGTATCGGCCAGGTCCTTGTCCGCTTCCAGTTTGGGCGGGAATTTGAGCATCACGACTGACACGCAGGTAGTGTACGCTGCATAAACCACCAACAGCAGTTGGGTGTGGTGCTCATTTTTGAGCATCCGACTTTCAGCATGGATCCACGCTTTGCGAGTAAACCACACTCGGTCACGCAATTTTTCTGGGGTCAATGATCTTACTCCGAAATGGGAGGGAGCACGAAAAATTATGCAAGGATTAATCTCCCTGTTGCCAGGGACTGCCTAAGCCGACGGCAAGCCGCGATTGAATAGGGTCGCCCCGAAGGGCCCTGCTGAACTAGCCAGCGTGCTCCCGTTCGTTACGATACTGCAATTTCATGTCCACCGCAACCAAGTCGAAACTCGGGGATTTGTACAACCGGTTAACGACGAGGCGTCGCTTAGTCCCGTTTCATGCGTATTGTCGGAGTGCTTGCTGGTTTAAATGTTGGGCGTGACCCTGATCACATCCGACCTCTGTCTAAATCATTGCGTCGAGATTGTATGCCCCGCTCCCCGTATCAATTTTCGTTGCCGCTCGCGACCAACCTCATTTTTAATGATCGACAGAAAAGTTAGTACGGAGTAACCGAGCTAAAGATGGTCCCCCTATGAAAACGAGACGATCCTTGGCTTAACGGACGTACTAATCTTTAAGTCGGGGAGTTATCAGGTTTTCCACTTCTCTTCTGTCAGCTGCAAGTTATGGTTAAAATTAAGGATGCGCAAAGTTCGTATTTTCTTGCTGACATTACTTTTTCTTTGTGGATCATTCGCTTCTGCGATGACGCCAGTACATGCCTGTTGCCCGATCAAACAGTGCACGTTGGCACATTGCATCGATATGGGATGTGCACCGGCTGCGTTGGCGATCGCCCCCTGCGCTGCGCTACTGACATTGGGAATGATATTGCCGGCGCGTGAGCAGCCTGTCCATTTATCCTTGTTCCTCTCGGAGCGCTATGAAGAAGTTTGGACGCCGCCTGATTAATCGCGGTGGCAAACCTCGCCTCACACTTTTTACCCCATACCGATAAAGGAATAATCATGAAAGCGAAAGTAACCAGAATTGTTGTCGCAGCTGGACTGTTCTCTGCTTCAGCCGTTGCCTTTGCTGCTAGCGCAGGCTGCTGCGGTGATATCGCCTGCTGCATTAAGATGCTGGCTTGTTGCTTCTAATCCCAGTGTAGATCTGGCATAGCAAAGGCCCACCTCACGTGAGGTGGGCCTTTTCATTTGGCACCGCTTTACACCGTCGGCGGATCGGTCTCACGCAAAAACGTCCGGTGGCCGGCTAACGCCTTGACGAAAGCCTCGAACGCGCCGCCCGCATCGGCCGCAGTCGCGACAGTCATGCCGGGATCGTCGCTGCCGTCGGGCAGCGACGAAGGCAGGTTCGCCGCCGTCAGTAGCGCCGCGCCGCCGCCCCATGCGAAGATGGGTTTGCAGTGCCGGTACTGGTCGCGCAGGAACTCTACAGTCTGACCCGTCATAGCCAGGCGGCCTTGCTCGGCGCCGTCCGGCACGATGACCGCGTCGTACAACACCGAGGGACCGGCCTCCAGTGAAATCTCCACATCGAGCCGGCTACCGTCGGCGGCAGTTCTCGTTCCCAGCTGGACCCCGACCAGGCGCGGCACGGCGCCGGCGCTGAGCAAGGCGGCGTACACCTTTTCGATGCCGGCACCGTCCACGCCATCACCGGTCAGGATGGCTATCCGCCGCGTGGCAATCCCCGTGCTGCCGGGACGTACCAGCAGCGACAAGGCCGGCGATAGCGGGTACGACGGCATCGGTGCATTGCTCGCCAGCGACGACGGGTACGGCACCTCCATTCCCAAGCCATCGGCCACGCTGGTGGCCAGCATGGCATCGACGTTGGCCAGGTTGGCGATCACGCGCGCGCGCACGGCCGGGGTCTGCACCCGCGTCAATTCAAAGCGGAAGGCGTTGGCGATATGCTGTTGCTCGACCAGCGACTGGCTCTCGAAGAACATGCGCGCCTGAGCGTAATGTTCGGCGAACTTTTCCGGCTTGCCACGCACCTTGTCCTCGCTGACGCGTTCGGGGAAAGACTGAAAACCCATTTGGCCGGCCTGAAAGGGACAGCCGCCGCCCAATGAGTTCGGCTCGTAATTGACACGTCCGCGGTGGATGGCCTGGCGATGCATGCCATCACGCTGGTTATTGTGCACCTCGGCCAGCGCCGCATTGATCGGGATCTCGTGGAAGTTGGGTCCGCCAAGACGCGATATCTGCGTGTCGACATACGAGTGCAAACGTCCTTGCAGCAAGGGATCGTTCGTGAAGTCGATGCCCGGCACCACGTGTGCGGTGCAGAACGCCACCTGCTCCGTCTCGGCAAAGAAGTTGTCCGGATTGCGGTTGAGGGTCATGCGGCCGACGGCGCGCACCGGAATCAGCTCTTCCGGTATCAGCTTGGTGGCATCGAGCACGTCGAACTCGAACTGTTCGGCCTGCTCCTCGCTAAACACCTGCAGGCCCAGCTCCCATTGCGGGAAGGCGCCGGCTTCGATAGCTTCCCACAAATCGCGACGGTGAAAGTCGGGATCGGCACCCATCAGTTTGGCCGCCTCGTCCCACACCAGCGAGTGGGTGCCCGCCACCGGATTCCAGTGGAACTTGCAGAACACCGAGGCGCCAGCGGCATTCACCAGGCGGAATGTGTGCACGCCGAAACCTTGCATGGTGCGGTAGCTGCGTGGGATCGCGCGGTCCGACATCTGCCACACCAGCATATGGGTCGATTCCGGCATCAGCGAGACGAAGTCCCAAAAAGTGTCGTGGGCGCTGGACGCCTGAGGCATGGCGTGGTGCGGCTCGGGTTTGACGGCGTGGGCCAGATCGGGGAACTTCATCGCGTCCTGAATAAAGAAGACGGGAAGATTGTTCCCCACCAGATCCCAATTACCTTCGTCGGTGTAAAACTTGACGGCAAAGCCACGCACATCGCGTGCGGTGTCGGCCGAGCCGCGTTCTCCCGCAACGGTCGAGAAGCGCACGAACACCGGTGTCACCTTCCCTGCTTCGGCGAACGGTGCCGCGCGGGTGATGTCCGTCAGCGCCTCATACGCTTCGAAGAAACCGTGCGCGCCGGAGCCGCGCGCATGTACGACGCGCTCGGGGATCCGCTCATGGTCGAAGTGCGTAATCTTTTCGCGCAATATAAAGTCTTCAAGCGTGGTCGGTCCACGCAACCCTACCTTGAGTGAGTTCTGATTGTCGGCTACGGGCACCCCCTGATTGGTGGTCAATACCTGATCGGCGCTATCAACCCGCACCCGATCCAGCGGCGCGTTGGTGCGGTTGACGCCGTCGGCGGGCATATCGCCCAGCTTCGCGGAACTGTTTTGTTCAGCCGAGGTGCTGGCGGTAGCGATCGGATCGGCCGGCGTGTTGCTGCTCCCCTCGTGCGGCTGGCGGCTAGCGTCGCCGTATTCAAACGGCTTGTCCGCATTGAAGGGCATTTGAGCGGCCAGGGCTTGGTTGCCGGCGACTTTGCGCAGCAGTTCATCTGCCAGCGGGCCGGCGTCTCCCAGGCTGTCCGGCGGTGCTGCGTCTGATGGCCCAGAGACGGTGCTCAGCACCGAGCCGGCGCCGGCGACGTTGCTGCGCGGCGCCGCAGTTTTATTGTTTGACATGTGACTGACCTTTTTTGATTTACGATGTTTCGGCGGCGCCGGCTTCATTGTTCAGTACGGCTGCACCGAGCGTTTCCTTCAGTGTTGCCATCTGCTTGCCGAGCGCGACCAGATCGACATCACCCTTGCGTACTTTCGGAAACATATCGCCCTCCTCCTCTTCGACATGGTGCTCGATTTGTTCGGATAGCACTTTGATTTTGGCGTCATAGAGGTCGTCGCCGGGATCCATTTCACTGATTTGCGCAATCAGCTCCTTGGCACTTGCGTGTTCGACGACCGCCTCGTCCATCAAATCTTCATCTTTCACCGGCCCGCGCACCGCGGGATAGAAAATCTGCTCTTCGATTTCGGCGTGAATGCTGAGCTCGAGGCAAATCTGGTCGGCAAGCTTTTTCTTGCTGACCTTCGAGCGGTCACTAAGCACTTCAAAGTTTTCAAACAGGGTTTTGACTTTTTTGTGGTCCGCTTCCAGCATCGAAATAGCGTCTTGCATATCGGTTTTCATTCGGGTAACTCCTCAGTTGGTGTACATAGGTAAAGCGTATTTCGACGTCGCCGAGTTGATTGCAAGGCTAAAAATCGATGTGCTGATTGTACGGAGTCATGCAGGTGAATCAGTGGGACACGAGCTCTAATCGGCGTAGGAGAGCGTCTATAGGATAGGCGGGACCTGAGGGCCATTCCGAAGTCTGCGACGCCAGCCTGATCAGGTAGAGGGACTGCGGATGTAATGTGCCTGGTTATCGTCGACTCGATAGCAAAATACAATCACGCCGTATGAACTGACTGCGTATAGTCAATCATTCTTCACCCAATCAGTGAGCCAATGCAAGGCAACCACAGGCTTGCAGCGCAACGCTTTGCTGGGCGTGAGACGGCGTCGAAAGCAATCGCGGCGCCTGGCGGTATGGTACAGCCGGAAGCGGTCGTGCATTCCTGGGAATGGACCGCGGGTGATTGCACTGGCTTCCTCCGCGTCCCCTCGTGACGCCCCCCCCATCCGAGTGTCCGACACTCTATAGAAGACCTCCATGCACACGACCATTAGTCCCTCAATGTTATTGCAACATATTTATAGCAGCGCAACTGAGTTCGCTATTTTCACCCTTGGGCTGGACGGCACCGTTAGTAGCTGGAACGCGGGAGCCGAAGTCATCTTTGGTTTTACGGAGAACGAAATGCTCGACAGGACCGCCCTGGTCATCTTTACGCCGGAAGACCGCGCTGTCGGAGTGCCGGCCCAGGAAATGACGAATGCGGCGGACACCGGCCGGGCCGGTGACTATCGATGGCATCTACGCAAGAACGGCGAGCGTTTTTGGGCCGATGGCGTCATGACGCCGATACGCGGCCAACACGGCGTGCTGCTTGGTTATCTTAAGATCTTGCGTGACATCACCGAGCGAAAACTCGCCCAGGAAGAAATTATGGCGCTAAGCCTGGCCGACCCGTTGACCGGCGCGGCAAACCGGGCTGCGTTCGATAGCAGAGCTCGCGAGATGCTGGACTTATGTGCTCGGGGTGCCTCGCCGCTTCATTTATTGATGATTGATCTCGACCACTTCAAGAATGTAAACGACACGTTGGGTCATCAGGCTGGCGATGAGTTGCTTCGGCAAGTTGCGAATCGTTTGCGCCATGTCGGCCGCAGCAGTGATTATCTTGGCCGCCTAGGTGGTGATGAGTTCGGGATGTTGCAAGTAGGTTCGAATGACCTGTCGTCGGGTGGTGTTCTGGCCGAGAAGATCGTCGCCACATTGGCGCAGCCATTTGAAATAGGTAGCGCCGTCGTCCACATCAGCGCCAGCATCGGCATCGCCTCAGCAACCAATGACGTCGTGGAACCTGAACTGCTTTTTAAGCGCGCCGATCTGGCATTATATAAGTCGAAGAATTCAGGGCGCAATTGCTACCATCATTTCACGGAAGAGCTCAACTTCGCCGCACATAAACGTAATTTGGACAGCAGTGAATTGCGCGAGGCCGTTACGGCACGATTGTTTTCGCTGGTCTATCAGCCCATTATCGATTCCGGAACAGGCCGTGCCGTCGCGATGGAGGCGCTGATACGCTTCTCTGGCCCAGTACTGTCGCGCTACCCGGTGGATTATGTGATTGATTTGGCGCGCGAGCTCGGCCTGATTTTCGAAATCGGTTCCTGGGTATTTGCTGAAGCAGCAATGCAACTGGCGAAATGGCGTGCGGCCGGCATTGCCGATGTCACGCTTTGTATCAACACTTGCGCCAAGGAGTTGCTCAACGATGGCTATCTGGCATCAATCGACGCGGCGATGGCAAACAGCGGCATTGTCGCGCGGGACATCGAGATCGAGCTGACAGAACGCGATGCGATCGACTTGAAGAATACTGGCAGTGACGTACTGGAGACGCTGGTCACCGCCGGATTCCGGCTGGCCCTCGACGATTTCGGTATCGGCTATTCTTCTCTCAGCTATCTGAGGACCTTGCCGGTCGCTACGCTTAAGCTTGACCGTAGTTTTTTATCAGGTGTCCCCGCCGAGGGCGATGCAAATGCTGTTGCCTCCGCGGTCATCAAGCTAGCCAAGGATCTGAATCTGCGCGTGGTGGCCGAGGGCGTCGAGGAAGACGTTCAGGCGGTCTTTTTACGCCACATCGAGTGCCAGGCGTTCCAAGGCTTCCTGTTTTCTGGTGCCATGCGGCCGGACACAGCGACTGATTGGTTGTTGGCGGACCGTGCCCTCTCCGCAGTGATCAACTGAATCGCCCCGGGTTTGAAGGAGGCTCCAACATTTGAGAAAATGGAGCCACCATGAAGAAATCAGTCCGATATTCCCCCGAAGTGATGGAGCGCGCCGTGCGCATGGTCCAAGAGGCCGGCAGCGAGTACGAGTCACAGTGGGCAGCCATCACGTCCATCGCAGCCAAAATTGGCTGTACAGCCGAAACCCTGCGCCGCTGGGTACGGCAGCGAGAGCGGGACACAGGCCAACGTGAAGGGACTACGACGGCCGAGAGCGAGCGCCTTAAGGCGTTGGAGCGCGAAAACAGGGAGCTACGCAAAGCGAATGAAATCCTGCGCCTGGCCAGTGCGTTTTTCGCCCAGGCGGAGCTCGACCGTCGCTTCAAATCGTGAGACAGTTCATCGACCAGCACCGCCAGGCGTATGGGGTCGAGTCGATTTGCAAAGTCCTGCAAGTCGCCCCGTCCGGCTATTGGCGTTACGCCGCGCAGCGGCGCAATCCGGCTTTGCGCAGCGCTCGTGCAAAGAGTGACGAGGTACTGGCTTCTCAAATTGAACGCGTCTGGCAAGCCAACATGCAGGTCTATGGTGCCCAAAAGGTCTGGCGCCAGTTGCGGCGCGAAGGCACCGAAGTTGCCCGCTGCACCGTTGAGCGCTTGATGCGCCGCGCCGGCCTGCGCGGTGTAATGCGGGGTAAAGTCGTGAAGACCACCATCGGCAACGCGGCTGCACCTTGCCCGCTGGACCGGGTCAACCGCCAGTTCAAGGCACAACGCCCCAATCAACTGTGGGTGTCCGATTTCACCTACGTCTCGACTTGGCAGGGCTTTGTTTATGTGGCCTTTGTGATTGATGTCTTTGCCCGGCGTATCGTGGGCTGGCGTGTCAGCAGTTCGATGCGCACCGACTTCGTTCTTGATGCCTTGGAGCAGGCCCTGTACGCGCGCCAACCAGAGCGTGATGACGCCTTGATTCATCATAGCGATAGGGGCTCGCAATACGTTTCCATCCGATATAGTGAGCGCTTGGCAGAGGCCGGAGTTGAGCCCTCTGTGGGTAGTAAGAGGGACAGCTATGACAACGCGCTGGCCGAGACCATCAACGGTCTGTACAAAGCAGAGCTGATACATCGTCGCGCTCCCTGGAAGACTCGCGAGGCCGTTGAGTTGGCGACGCTAGAATGGGTGACGTGGTTCAATCACCATCGCTTACTCGAACCGCTTGGCTATATACCGCCGGCCGAGGCTGAGGCAAACTACTATCGACAACTTTCCGAGCAGGCTATGACGCCTGACTCACACCAAACGGCCTCCTAAATTTCCGGGGCGATTCACAACTGACCGGCGCCCCAACCCCTTGAGAATCACATCTCCTACACGGTTTCCGAGGACACCATCGAGCTGAGCGTTCTTTTTCCGAACTAGCTCTTGAAGCGCTCGACTGCTTTAAACGCTGCAATGGTTTTGGCATGTGCCTCGTTGACACGTGCGAAAAGGTCGCTGGCTAAGAGGTCGTACTTTTCAATCTTGGCGCATTGGGCCAACTCATGCGCAGATTCGTGCTCTTCAGCCGCAGCGGTTGCGTACGCGCGGAACGCCGCAATTCCTTCAGGGAGGTAGGTTTGCATAGTTGCCTCATAGTTTTGCACATCGCCAGGCACAAACCGGAGTGGCCGCCGCATCAGCGTGGGTGTACCTTGAGGATATGAGGCTGATTAAGATTTTTACAATAGGTCCTGATGTAAGCGAGATTTTTTCTGACCGTTTAGCTTGCGACAACTCAATAATCCATTCATTTCGTTTGATAACTATGGTAAATTTATAAATTGCAAAAATACAATGCGCGTGTTTTCGATTTCGATCAGCCTGCCTGCGATGAACCTTGGGACGAGGGGAAAACAATTGTTGACTTGTGCAAAACCAACCGCAGCCAGAGCGCACCCTGCCCGGCTGTTCGCGATGGTCTGCCTGACCCTCGCCCTCACCGCCTGCAAGGATGACAAAATCCTGCAAGCCGGAGCGCAGCTGAGCGCTGACGGCAAGGCGGTCACCTCCAGCTTTGCCGAATACATGGTCGCTTCCGCCGACGTCAAAGCCTCGATCTGCGAGCTGTCGGCGTTCGAAACCATGCTGGCCGTGCGCAAGCCCGGCGCCAAGGCGCAGGATTGGGAGCGCGGTGCAATCGATTGCGAAACCGAGAAAAAGAACGATCAGGTCTATGCCACACTGATTTCGCTCGCCAACGACGCGCGTCAGGTGGCGGCCGCGTACGCCGCATTGTCGCGCCTTACCGACGAAGATAACGCGGACGCCCTGCAGCAATCGCTGGCCCATGCCTCCGAAGAGATCGCCAAGGCGGCCAAGACCACGGTGAATCCCAAACTTGGCGCGGCACTGGGCGTGTTGAGCCAGTCCGTGGTGCGTATCAAGGATGCCAAGGGCGTCGAAGCCTTCGCCAAAGCCATGCGCAATGTGCCGGACAGCTTGCGCGCCGTGTTGGACGACGATGCCAACGCCCGGTTCCTGGCGGAGTTTTACCGGTTGTACGACCAGAAAGTCAGCGACATCCGCGACATGGCTTATCAGCGCGAACTGGTCGACGCGACGGTGGGCACCGCGCATTTCGTCGCGCGCCTGGGCTTCGCTTTGAACCTGCCGAACCGCAACGATCCATTCTTCGCCGCGTTTGCCCGCAAATACATCAAGCCCCGCAGCGTCGCCGCGGCCGGCATCGAAGGCCGCGAGAAGCTGGTCGAAGCACTCAAGGATCTGGCCGCGGAGACGGACAACGTGATCAATATCCGCGGCACGGTGCAAAGCCGGCAGGAGGATCTGGCCGACCTGCGCAACATCATCAAGACCATCAAAGGCGTGGTTCATCCTGAGTAGGAGTTCGACATGGCAGACACCAACGATTCGATCCAGCAGGTCATCGCGTCTTATCAGACCGTGCACAAGGCGATCATCGCCGCGCTGGGCGCGACCACCGATTCCGCCGCCATAGCCCGCTTGCTGGCCGAGGACAAGGCGGCTTACGCGGCGTTTCAGAAGGCCAACAACGGCAAGTTCAACTCGCACAGTAGCGAGATCGCGGCGATGATCGGCAATCTGAAGGCGGCGACAGCGGAAATCGACAAGACCGAGGCGGAGATCGCGAAGATCGTCAACATCACGGACAAGATCGACCGCGCGGTTGGGGTGCTCGCCAAGATTGCCGCGCTGGTGGGCTGAGCGTCCTGCCATGGCGGCTGCGTTCAATTTTCCCGGCGTGTACGTCGAAGAGATCGCGCATGGCCTCCGCCCCATCGAAGGCGCTCCCACTGCGATCACCGCCTTTGTCGGCCGTGCGTTGAGAGGCCCCGAGGGCCAGGCGGTCGATATCTTCAGCTTTGCCGACTACGAACGGCAGTTCGGCGGCTTGTGGCTCGACAGCGCCATGAGCTACGCGGTGCGGGATTTCTTTGCCAACGGCGGCGGCCATGCGGTGATCGTCCGGCTGTTTCATGCCGATGCCGCCGGCAGCCCGCCGCGCATTCTGGAAAGCGGGACGCTGCGCTTCCGCGCCGCCAGTCGTGGCAGCTGGGCCGACCAGCTGGAACTGAGCGTCAGCGCGGGCGCCGCAGCGGATGCGTTCAACCTGACGGTGACCGATCGCGCGCCGGGCGGCGTGATGGAGATGTATGAGAATGTGAGCCTCAAAAACGGCGCGCGCCGCGTGGATCTGATGTTGAAGGGCGTCTCGGCGCTGGTACAGTGGGCCGGCGCCAATCTGGATGCAGATGCGACTGCGCCTGCCCTGCCCGCTCTGCCCTCGCTGCCAGCCGGCGGGCTGACCGTGCCGCCGGTCGCCGGCAGCGCCAGCGACGGCACGCCGCTCACGGCCGATGACTTCCTTGATCCCGACTGTGGCCTGCGCGCGCTCGATCAGCTGTACGCGCGCAACAGCCTGTTCAATCTGCTGGTCATCCCGCCTTACAACACCGCCGGGAATATCGACGATACCGTGACGACCGCCGCCATCGCCTGCTGCGAGCTGCGCCGAGCCATGCTGCTGCTCGATGCACCGGCGGAGTGGCGCGATCCTGTCCAGGCGGCGTCGCAGTTTCCAGGCCGGTTTCATGCGCTGAGTCCGAATGCCGCGCTATATTTTCCGCGCGTGGATATGCCCAATCCCTTGCGCGGCAACCGCATCGAAAGCTTTGCCGCGGCCGGTGTGGTTGCCGGTGCATTTGCGCGTAACGATGCCCAGCGCGGCGTGTGGAAGGCGCCGGCGGGGCTGGAAGTCGTCATGGCTGGCGTGACCGCGCCATCCGTGCCCGTCACCGACGGCGAGAACGGCCAGCTCAACGCCCTGGGCATCAATTGCCTGCGCAGCTTTGCCGGCAGGGGTAATGTGGTGTGGGGCGCGCGCACGCTGCGCGGGGGCGACGATCTGGGCGACCCGTTCAAATACGTGCCGGTGCGCCGCACTGCCCTGTTTATCGAGGAAAGCCTGTACCGTGGCCTGCAGTGGGTGGCGTTCGAGCCGAACGACGAATCGCTGTGGGCGCAGATCCGCTACAACGCCGGCGACTTCATGAATCGGCTGTTCACGCAAGGCGCGTTTCAGGGGAGCGCGGCGCGCGACGCCTATCTGGTGCGCTGCGACGCCGCCACCACCACGCCGGACGATGCCGTCCGCGGCATGGTCAATCTCATGGTTGGCTTTGCGCCGCTGAGGCCTGCCGACTTCGTGGTTCTCACCCTCCAGCTGCCTGTCGGCGCCGGCCTCATGTAATCGCCTCAGGCAGTGTGCCGGCGTTTTCGCGCCATTGCGCCCACCACGCCCAGACCGAGCAGCATCATGCCGTAGGTGGCCGGTTCAGGGACAGCTGCGATGGTGTAGCCGAAGGTCAGCTTGGCCGAGTTCCAGACGGCATCGGCGCCAGGCAACTCATCCAGATTTTCCGCGAACTCCAGCCGCAGGATGCCGTCCTTGTTGACACTGAAGCTTAGGTCGACCACACCCCAGCCCGGCTCATCGACCGCGCGGAAATCGACGCTGCCGGTGTAATGTTCCGTGCCCGCGTGATAACCGCCCTCGGGGTCGGCGATGTTCGCCGGCAGGAAATACAGCTGGTTGTTGACCTGGCTGTCGCTGATGGCCATGAACGCCAGGCTCAGCAGACTGCCCGGATTGGCGGTCAAGGTGACATCCCACGACATCGTGTTCAGATGGGCGTTGGCACCAAGGTAGACGTCCACGATGGTGTTGCCATCGTAGCCCAGGTAGGTATTGCCGGGAATGTCTTTGAGTGTGATGGTTTTGGTCAGGTCCTCCGCATGTACAGCGCCGCCGATGGCGGTGGCCGCGAAGACGGCAGCAAGCATCAAACGCTTTGCGAATTTCAGATTTTTCACATTTGCCCTTTCCAAGTTAACGTTTTAATGGTTCAAAAACGATAGCATGGCAATGTGACTTTCAGTCCTTATTAAATTGTAACGTGCGCACCTAGTGTTAATAAAACAACACTTGGCAGAAACGATCAAATCGAAGGATTTATCTTTCGTTTTAATAATCTAATTGACCATTTCGTTTTTAAAACATAGCATTCAAAAGATATTCGCAAGGAGGATGCATGTTGAAGAGACGAAGCTTTATCCGGAGTCTGTTTGCCGCCGCTGCGCTGCCGTCGATCGCACGGGCCGCCGTTCCAGCACGGATAGTCATCCCGGCCAAGGCGACGGGCGCGGTGATTCCGCCTACGCTCATCAGCCTGAGCTATGAGACCGACAATCTTGTCGATCCGCGCTTTTTCAACGCCGCCAACACCGGACTGGTGCGGCAATTCCGCCGCCTGAATCCTGACGGCATACTGCGCCTGGGCGGCAATACCAGCGACCTCGCGCGGCTGGCGGGCTTTCAGGGCACGCTGCCGGTGCTGCATCCGCTGTATCGCGACAAGGAGCGCGTGCAACCCTATTACGACGTCACGCCGGAAGCGCTGGACGCCCTCGCCGGCTTCCTCGATGCCACGGGGTGGAAGGTGATTTTCGGCCTCAACATGCGCGCCGACAACGCCGACATGGTGGCGCAGTTCGCCGCCATCGTGCGGGCAAAACTCGGGTCACGATTGCTGTCGCTTCAGATCGGCAACGAGGCCAACAACTACCACCGCGCCTACGATCAATTCCATGCGGCGTGGGAGCGTCTTGGGCGTCGAATCAACCGGGGCGATCTTTCCGGCCCGGACAGCGGCGCCAATACCGACTGGGTACAGCGCTTCAGCCGCGACGTGCCGGACGCCGTGCTGCTGAGCCGCCACTATTACCGCGATGCCGCCGACAAGGGCTCGCTCGACGATATCCTCAGACATGACCACGACTTCGACCGCGACATCGCCCTGCTGGCGCGAGCCGGCCGCAGCCATGCGCACGGCTTTTGGCTGACCGAAGTCAATTCCTACTACCGAGGCGGACTGGACGGTGTCAGCAATGCCTTTGCTTCGGCGCTATGGGGGCTGGACTTCGCGCTGTCCGCCGCCTGCCACGGCGCGACCGGCCTGTGCTTCCAGGGTGGACCGCGGCGCAGCATCGAAAGCTCGCTGGAGGGGCATAAAACCGGCGGTGCGAACGCCGCCAACGCCGACATCGTCGCCCGCATCGACGCGGTGACGTCGAATTACTCGCCCATCGGCGGCGACCTGGACACCGGCTTTGCGGCCCGGCCGCTGTATTACGGCCTGGTGATGGCAAGGCAGCTGGCGGGACACCGTTTCTACGTACTGGAAAATGCCGATGCCTTGCCCGATGTGCGCGTCTATGCCACAGCTGCGCCGGATGGCAGCGTGCGCATCGTGGCCATCAATACCAGCCAGCACACGGCGCGCACGCCGGGCTTCAGCGGACTCAAGGCCGGGCGTGCGGTGCAGGCCGCGCCGCTGCGGGCGCCGAGCCTGACCGCGCGCACTGCGCTGACCTTTGGCAGCGACAGCGGAACACTGGAACCGGGTGCCGAATGGCAGCTGCGCTACACGAGCGTGGCGCCGGTCTCCGCGAGCGGCGCCCTGGATGTCGCGCTGCCGGCCGGCTCGGCCGTCCTGCTCCACGTCCAGGCGTAGCCCCTGTCGTACGGACGTCTATGGCGTCCGCACAACACCTTGCAGCCCCATCGGCATTGCCCTAAAGGCAATTTAAGTGCAAAATGAATAGCATTTTTATTGTCACCCCAGGCACGCCGAAAATGAATCCGAACCTCGATCTGCTGCGCGCCGTGGCGGTGTTGTTTGTCCTGTTTTCGCACCTGTACCGGGTGGTGGACGGCGACACGACCGACCTGCTTTACCAGTTCGGTCAGCTCGGCGTGATGCTGTTCTTCGTGCACACCAGCCTGGTGCTGATGCAGTCGATGGAACGCCAGCAGCTGGAAGGCGCGGAGCTGTTCAAGCGCTTCTATGTGCAGCGCATTTTCAGGATTTATCCGCTTAGCATCGTCTTCGTGCTGGTGTTGCTGGCCTTCAGCGGCGAGCACTGGACTCCACTTGAAATCTTCAGCAACCTGGCGCTGACGCAGAACCTGACCTATTCGCGCGCCGTCAATAACGTGATGTGGTCGCTGCCGCTGGAAGTGCAGATGTATGTGGCCTTGCCCTTTCTGTATCTGCTGTTCCGCCGGCGTCCGGTGAGCTGGCTGCTGGGTTTGTGGCTGCTGTCGATACCGCTGGCTTTCGTGCCCTATCAGCTGTCCATGCGCCTGACAGTGCTGCTGTTTGCGCCCTGCTTCCTCGGCGGCGTCATCGCCTGGCGCCTGCAAGGCCGGGAACGTTTGCCCGGGTGGCTGTGGCCTGTGCTGCTGGCGGCCTGCTCGCTCGCGTTCGTCCACTGGGCCGATCCCAGGAAAGACATGTACGGCCGCTGGCTGGTGTGCCTGGCGCTGGGCCTGATCATTCCGTGGATGAAGGCGTTGCGCGCGCCACGCCTGAATCTGGCCAGCAAGACCATCGCCAAATACAGTTATGGCATTTATCTGTTTCACTACCCGCTGCTGGATCTGGCGTTCAAGACCCTGTCCCATCAGCCGCCGCTGTTGCAATGGATGGTTTTCCTCGGTCTGCTGGTGCTGCTGCCTGTCGTCGGCTACCACCTGATCGAGCATCCGATGGTCAGGCTGGGGCACGCCTGGCATCAGCGCCGCACCGTCGCCAAGGTGGCCGCGGCTTAGTCCTGCGGATAGGCTGCCAGTTCCTCCGGCGTCGCGTAGATGGTGAGGCGCTTGCCCGCCATCTGCTGCAGATGGTCGTAAAAGCCGCGCGCCGGAATGAACCATGACGCGGCATCGCCCACCTGCCCTTCGGTCAGCAGGCCCGCGCGCCTGAATTCGGCCTTGAAGTAGGCGCGCAAATCGGCGCGCGAGGGATGGTCGATGCGGCGCTGCGTGGCGTTGGTGACAAATGGGCGCAGCGGCACTTCCCAGCGCTGTCCCTGCTGATCGAGACACGGCAGCAGGAAACGCTGATCCTCCCAGATCGCCACTGGGAATGCCTCGCCGAGCGCGTCTTCCAGCACATGGTAGAAAGTCACGGGTCCCATCGAGATGCCCAGGCCCAGCACCTTGGCTTGCTCAAGGCCGACAAACCGCTGCCATGGCGAGCCTTCGCCGAACACCGACGGCGCGCGGTGATGCGCCTCCGTCAGATACGTGGCGTGTCGGCCCCAGGCCGACACCGAATGGGTGGGATGCACGCTGCGGTGGATGCCGGTGCCCGCCAAAAAGGTTTCCGGCAGCCGGCCCATATTGGTGCCGTGTTTGCGCACATCGAACACGTAATCGGTCAGCTCGCAGGTGCCGCGTATCGAGCCGCCCGGCATGTAATAAGTGGGAATCACCACTGTGCCCTCGGGGCCGACCGCCTCTTGCAGCGCCTGCACCACGGCCTCGGCGCCGCCATCGACGTAGCCCAGGCTCTTCAGCGACGAGTGGACGAACACGGCATCACCGGGCGCGATCCCCAGCCGCGCCAGATCGGCGACCAGATCGGCGCGGCGGACGTGGCGCTGCGTCTGCTTCAGTTGCCGCGCGCTGCGACGCCGGCGCAGCATTTCCAGCAGCGCCTTGACCTGGCGTTTCAGCGGACTAAGCATGCCGCGGCTGCGACAGCTCCAGCTCCAGCAGATTGGCGTCGATGCAGAATTTGGCGGCCCAGTTCAGATACTCCCACTGGCCGTAAGCGCCGTTGATCGGGAACGAGCCCTTGACGCCGCCGCGCGTCTCCCGCGGCCCGTCGAGCCAGACGGTGCGGCGCACGAAGGCGGTCAGGCGCCGGCCGGCGTCCAGATAGCGCTGCTCGCCGGTGAGCTGATACAGGATGAACAGGCAGTGCGCGATCTGCACCGAACCTGTCAGGCAGACGAAATCGGCGGCGGCGCGGAATTCGCTGTCCAGCCGCGCGGCCAGATAGCCGTCGTCGGCAATCGCGTCCAGCAGACTGTCGGCAGTCCGCAGCGCCGCAGCCAGCAGCGCGGGACGGCCGGACAGCAGATGCCCTTCCAGCACGCCACGCAGCACATAGCCGATGGTGTGCGTCAGCGGATGTGCCGGATCGCTCAGGCAGTTCGAAGCGAACCAGCCGTTGGCGCGCTGTTTGGTCAGCGCCCAATCGACCTGGCGCAGACCGGCGTCGCCGTAGCCATGGCCGGGCGCCACGCGCTCCGCTTCGAACAGGCCCCAGGAGACGTGGGTTTCGTAGGCTTTTTCTCCCGGCTGGGCGAACGGCGTTGGATGCTTGCGCCAGCAGCCGTCGGCGTCCTGCGTGTCGCGCAGCCAGCCAGCGGCGCGGTGCATGGCCTGCAGATAGCGGTCTTCGCCGTAGTGGCGCGCGCCGGCCGCCAGGCCGATCAGGATCTGGCCGGTGTTGAACGTCACCGGCACCTTGGGCGTGGAATCGATTTTGCCGCCCTGGAAACCGCCTTCCGGGAACTGGATCGCGACGCACCAGTCCAGCATGCGGCGCGCGCGCGCGTGCAGTGCATCGTCCTGACGGCGGCGCGCCAGGTCGATCACGGTCGGAATGATGTAGCCGGTGGTCTCGGGATAGGAAGTAGCCCAGCCCTTCAGCAGGCTGAAATCGCGCGCCACGCCGCCGTCGGCCGAGGCCGAATTGTCCTGCGCCGCGCACAGCCAAGCGAGACTGGCATCGATCACGGCCTGGCAGCCCGGGTCGCTGTCGGGCAAGCCGTTGCGGTCCGACGCCAGTTCGGCGACAGCCTGATGCGGCAGCGCTGGTTCAGGAGTAAATCTGTCTTTGATCGACTTGAATAGCTGGCGCATGGTCACTCTGCAAGGCTGGAAGAAGGGGCCGGTGTTGCTAATTGACTATGATCAATATTGCCATTCAATTTGCGTAATGTCAATTCCTTGCGGCCTGGAAGCGACAGCGCACCGATGAAAAAACATAATGCCGATTGGCCGTTTTCTGTCTTGCAAGCCGTGCCGGACCGTTGCACCATTTCCGCCCAACAGACCGGCTTGGACCGGCATAAGGAGGAGACCATGCATGCAGTTCTACGTGCGGGCGCGCTGGCGTGCCTGCTGGCCGGCGCATCCGCCCTGGCCTACGACCACCCGTTCCAGGATCCGGCGTTGCCGGCCGCGCAGCGCATCGCCAACATCGTGTCGCTGATGACGCTCGACGAGAAAATCGCCGCGTTGTCCACCGACACCAGCGTCAAGCGCCTCGGCATTCCCAGCTTCGGCAGTTCCGAAGGTATCCATGGCGTGGTCAAGCGCGGCAATGAAAAGCAGGGTCTGGCGGCAATTCCCACCACCCAGTTGCCGCAGCCGCCGGGCATGGGCGAGACCTGGAATCCGGCGCTGGTGCGCATGGCCGGCGAAATCCAGGGCACCGAAGGCCGCTACATCACGCAAAATCCCGTTTATGGCCAGCCATCCCTGATGCTGTGGGGCCCGCAGGCCGACCTGGCGCGCGATCCGCGCTGGGGCCGCACCGAGGAGGTGTACAGCGAAGATCCCTTCCTGGCCGGAACCATGGCGGTCGCCTTTACCCAGGGTCTGCAGGGCGACGACCCGAAATACTGGCGCGCGGGCGCCCTGCTCAAGCATTTTCTCGCCAACAGTAATGAGAACGGGCGCGGGAATTCCTCGTCCGACTTCGACCAACGCCTGTTCTGGGAATATTACGCGGTGCCGTTCCGCATGGGCTTCGAGCAAGGTGGCGCACGCGCGCTGATGGCGTCCTACAATGCCTGGAACGGCACGCCGATGGGCGTGCACCCTATCCTCAGAAGCCTGGTGATCGACCAGTGGCATGGCGAAGTGATTTCCGGCGACGGCGGCGCGGTCGGCAACCTGACCAAGCTGTATCACCGCTATCCCGATCACAAGACGGCGGTGGTGGCGGCGTTCAAAGCCGGCATCAACCAGTACCTGGACAAGTTCCAGGATGAGCTGAAGCAGGCGGTCGCTGAAGGGCTGGTGACAGAAGCTGAACTGGACACGGCGCTAGCCCGCAAATTCCAGGTCACGCTGCGCCTTGGCCTGATCGATCCGCCGGACGGCAACCCTTACGCGACGGTCAAGGACGGCCCGGCGCCCTGGCTCAGCGACAAGCACCGGGCGCAATCGCTGCAGATCGCATTGCAATCGGTGGTGCTGCTCAAGAACACCAACCAGGCGCTGCCGCTGGCCAGGAGCAGGCTCAAATCGATCGCCGTGGTCGGGCCGCTGGCCGACAGCGTGCACTGGGACTGGTATGGCGGCCATCCGCCCTACGCGGTGACGCCGCTGCAAGGCATCAAGGCGGCGTTGGGCGATGGCGTCACGGTCCGCTACGCGGCCGACAATACCGATGGCGCCGCCGTCAAGGCCGCGCGCGAGTCGGATGCGGTGGTGGTGGTGGTCGGCAACGATCCGACCTGCGGCCCCAACATGGCGCATGACTGGACCGACGCCGGCACCAAGCCGTGCGCCGATCCCGGCGATGGCCGCGAAGGCCGCGACCGCGAAACGCTGGCGCTGAAACAGGAAGAACTGGTCAAGGCGGTGTACGCCGCCAACCGCAAGACCGTGATGGTGCTGGTGTCCAGCTTCCCGTACACCATCAACTGGTCGCAGAAGAACGTGCCGGCCATCGTGCACCTGGCGCACTCGTCGCAGGATGAGGGCACCGCCATCGCACGCGTGCTGTTCGGCGACTACAACCCCGGCGGCCACCTGATCAGCACCTGGCCGGCATCGATGGCGCAACTGCCGCCGATGATGGATTACGACATCCGCCATGGCCGCACTTATATGTACGCCAAAGGCAAGCCGCTGTACGCCTTCGGCCACGGCCTCAGCTACACCAGCTTCAAGTACAGCAAGCTGCGCACCAGCGCGCCTTACCTCGCGGCCGATGGCGCGCTGACGGTCGATGTTGATGTGACCAACACTGGCAAGCGCGCCGGTGACACCGTGGTGCAGCTATACGTCAGCTATCCGGCGTCGCGGGTGGCGCGGCCGCTGAAGGCGCTGGCCGGATTCGAGCGCGTCAGCCTGCAAGCGGGCGAGAGCCGCACCGTGCACATTCCGCTCAAGGCCAGCCAGCTGGCGTACTGGGACCAGGCGCGCGGCGCCTTCACCGTGGAAAGTGCGCCGGTGCGGCTGTCGGTCGGCCACTCGTCGGCCGACATCAAGCTGGTCGCACAGCTGCCGGTACGCTGAATCAGTCGCGCGCCAGCACCTGGCCGAGCTCGTCGAAGAAGCGCGGCCAGCCCATCTGCGCACCCTGGTAAGCCTGCTCCTGATCCGGACAGAAGCCGGTCTGCTCCATGTGCAGGCGGGTGCCGAGCGCGGCGGCGTCCATGGTCCAGGCCACGACGCTTTCCAGCCCGTAGGCAGACTCCTTGACCAGGCCAGCCTCCTTCAGCACCGCCAGGTGCTTGGACACGGCCGGCTGCGAGACGCCCGCCTGCCCGGTCAGTGTGCCGACCGTCTGCTCGCCGCCGGCGCACAGCCGTTCGAAGAGCGCGCGCCGGGTCGGATCGGCCAGGGCGCGGAATACAACCTCCGGGTTCTTTTCCATATGATTCATAACTGATTAGTTATGCATTTAAATATAACCGAATGGTTATGAATGGCCAAGAGCATGACTTAAGGCCTTGATTTCGCTATAATTCCCGCCTTCATACGTAAGGAATCACGCCATGTCACTGCTAGCCCACCAGCTCGAACTGCTGTCGCCCGCCAAAACCGCCGAGATCGGCCGGGAAGCCATCCTGCACGGCGCCGACGCGGTGTACATCGGCGGGCCGGCGTTCGGCGCGCGCCACAACGCCAGCAACCCGATCGAAGACATCTCGGCACTGGTGGCATTCGCGCACCGCTACCGTTCGCGCATCTTCGTCACGCTCAACACCATCCTGCACGACGCCGAGCTGGAAGCCGCGCGCAAGCAGATCTGGCAGCTGTACGAAGCAGGCGTCGATGCGCTGATCGTGCAGGACATGGGCCTGCTGGAAATGGACTTGCCGCCGATCCAGCTGCACGCCTCGACGCAGTGCGACATCCGCACCATGGAAAAAGCCAGATTCCTCGGCGACGTCGGCTTCTCGCAGCTGGTGCTGGCGCGCGAGCTGACCATCGAGCAGATCAAGAAGATCCATGCCAGCGTCGATACGCCGCTGGAATACTTCATCCACGGCGCGCTGTGCGTGGCGTATTCCGGCCAGTGCTACATCTCGCACGCCGACACCGGCCGCAGCGCCAACCGCGGCGACTGCTCGCAAGCCTGCCGTCTGCCCTACACGCTGAGCGACAGCAAGGGCGGCGTGGTGGCGTTCGAAAAGCATCTGCTGTCGATGAAGGACAACGACCAGAGCGCCAACCTGGAAGCGCTGGTCGATGCCGGCATCCGCTCGTTCAAGATCGAGGGCCGCTACAAGGACATCGGCTATGTGAAAAACATCACCGCCCACTATCGCCTGCTGCTGGACGAAATCCTGGAACGCCGCACCGAATTCACGCGCGCCGCCAGCGGCCGCACCGACATCCTGTTCACGCCGGACGTCGACAAGACCTTCCACCGCGGCCACACCGATTACTTTGCCAACGGCCGCCTGGACAACATCGGCGCCTTCGACAGCCCGAAATACGTGGGCGTGGAACTGGGCGCGGTGAGCCGCGTCGGCGCCGACCATTTCGACGTGCTGACCAATGCCGCCATGGCCAATGGCGACGGCCTGAACTACATGCACAAGCGTGAAGTCCATGGCATCCAGGCCAACGTGGTCAAGAAGCTCGACGAGACCGAGGACGGCCAGTTGTGGCGCGTCTTCCCCAACGAGGCGATCGCCACCCTGACCGGCCTGAAGGTCGGCATCGAGATCAAGCGCAACCGCGATCACCATTGGGAAGCGTCGCTGAACAAGAAATCGGCCGACCGCAAAGTCGGCCTGCACCTGAGCCTGAGCGAGCATGCGGACGGCTTGCGTCTGTCGCTGTGCGACGAGGACGGCATCCTCAGCCACACCGACGCCGCCATCGCCTACCAGCCGGCGCAGCACGCCGAGCAGGCCGAAGGCACGCTGCGCGCCAGCCTGGCCAAGCTGGGCAATACCATGTTCGTGGCCGACAGCATCGAACTGCAACTGTCCAAGCCGTGGTTCGTGCCCTCGTCCGCGATCAACGCGCTGCGCCGCGACGCCATCGCCGCGCACGAGGCGGCGCGCCTGGCGGCCTGGGACCGACCGCGGCGCAAGGCCGCGGCCGAGCCGCCGGCGCTCTATCCGGACACCCAGCTCAGCTACCTGGCCAACGTCTACAACGAGAAGGCTCGCACGTTCTATACCAAGCACGGCGTGCAACTGATCGCCGCCGCCTACGAGGCCCACGAGGAACCGGGCGAGGTGTCGCTGATGATCACCAAGCATTGCCTGCGCTTCTCCTTCAACCTGTGCCCGAAACAGGCCAAGGGCGTGCAAGGCGTGCAGGGCCAGGTCCGCGCGGAACCGATGACGCTGGTCAGCGGCGACGAAAAATACACTTTGCGTTTCGACTGCAAGCCATGCGAGATGCACGTGGTGGGCGCCATGAAGCCAGGTATATTGCAATCGCCGCCGCCATCCAACATCCCGTACAGCCCGATTACCTTCCACAAGACACGTCCACGTGCCTGACGTGAAATCTTTTCATACAACGCCCGCCGCATAAGCGGGCGTTTTCATATTTCCGCTTGATATACCTCGAAAGATGTCGCTTGATAGCTTGACAGGCAACATTGCGCAAGCTATCTTCACATAGGTTGCCGTACAGCAAGTTTTATCCAGTTCACGAAAGTTCAAGTAGCTGAACCATTCGTGCGCTGATAAAACTTTTTCTGTAGCAGAATGCGCGGCGCAGCCGATTGGCCGCACAGCAACCATTCAACCAGCCACAAGCTAAGGGGATATGATGATTAACAAGCCACAACGAAAGCGATCCTTGGAAAGCTTTCACCGTTTGACCATGACAGGTCTGCCATTGGCGCTCAGTCTGGCACTTGCCGCGTGTGGCGGCGGCAGCGACACGCCAGAAAGCAGTGCCCGCACTGCGAGCATGATGAAGCTGGGCGGCGCCGCCCAGACCCAGGTTGCGCTGACACCTGTCAAAGCGATGACCAGCTCGTACGAGCGCGGTGATCTGGATGCGCCGGCCGCCATCGACGGCAAGGACAATACCCGCTGGGGCAGCGGCTTCAGCGACAACGAATGGCTGACGCTGGACTTCGGCCAGAGCCAGACCATCAACCGCGTCAAGATCAACTGGGAAAACGCCCACGCCACCGAGTACGAACTGCAAGTCTCGGACGACAACGCGCACTGGACCACGCTCAAGCACGTATCCGGCAGCGCCGGCGGCGTCGAGGATCTGACCGGCCTGAGCGGCCAGGGCCGCTACCTGCGCATGCAGGGCATCAAGCGCTCGACCAACTACGGCTACTCGATCTTCGAGATCGTGGCCTACTCGGGCGGCGATGACACCAGCCAGCCGACCCAGCCGACGGATCCGACCGATCCGAGCCAGCCGCAACAACCGGTGGACACCACCAAGCCGGGCGTGCTGCTGACGCCGAAAGACGTGACCTCGTCGGCCGTGGAAGGCCCGAATGCCGCCAAGCTGGCGGTGGACGGCAACCTGGGCACCCGCTGGAGCAGCGCGGCCGACAACGGCGCCTGGATCCAGTTCGACTTCGGCGCCAAGACCCAGGTCGGCTACATGAAGCTGGTCTGGGAAAACGCCTACGGCAAGGAATACAAGTTGCAGGTGTCGGACGACGGCCAGAACTTCACCACCGTGCGCACCGTGTCCAACGGCGCCGGCGGCACCGAGGAGTTCTTCAACCTCGGCGTCAACGCCCGCTACATCCGCATGCAGGGCGTGCAGCGCGCCACCCAGTACGGCTACTCGCTGTTCGAAGTCCAGTTCAAGACGCCGGGCAGCGACAACAGCGTCGGTTCGGCCACCACCTCGGCCATCCCGTTCCCGGCCAACGGCTCCGGCATGCTGCCGCTGCCGAGCTACGCCTCGCCGCTGGAATCGACCTCGTTCACGCTGGCCGACGGCACCATCGTCACCCGCTGGGGCGCGCGCGGCGTCGGCCGTCACGGCCGCGAGCGCGGCGAAGAGTGGAACGAGATCGGCTACGGCCCCAACGAGACCATCGACCCGGTCACCGGCGCCGCCGTCGACAAGGGCCCTGGCGCTTACCTGATCTTCGTACCGAACTACTTCCGCAACCGCACCTGGGGCCTGGAAATGATCGACAACAGCCGTGTGGCTGGCGTCACCAAGCCTACGCTGATCTTCAACGAGTACCACCAGACCGAAGGCAAGCGCGGCAACACCGTGTTCTTCCGCCGCTTCGACGACCCGGGCAGCACCGGCTACGGCTGGATGGTCGGCCGCGAGATCGTGCAGGACAACAACCAGAACTGCGCGGCCATGCCGTACCCGGCCAACTTCAAGCTGGCCTCGGCATCGGGCATCAACAACGGTTGCACGCTGCTGATCAAGGAATATCCGCGCCATGGCAACTTGAACGCCGCCGGCTTCCCTGACGGCACCACCGCCGACGCGCGTCCACTGAAGATCGGCGACGTGATCGAAGCCGGGCCATCGATGTTCGCCGACCAGGCCGCCTGGACCGCCAAGGGTGAGGAAGGCAATGGCCGCTACTACGCCAACGAATGGACTTACGTCGTCGGCCAGGGCCTGCGTCCATGGTATGGCATCCAGCCGCGCCTGAACTCGACCCCGATCCCGGACCAGTACCTGCAAGGCGGTTCCGGTTCGGTCTCGTACGACTACGCCGACAACGGCGACCACATGTTCCAGCAACCGCCGAACAACGTCGGCATGCAGAACATGCAGCGCTTCGTCGAAGGCCGTCGCCTGGTGCACACCAACTTCACCACCGGCATGCACAACGAGCCGGGCAACGACCGCTACGACGCGGCCGTCGGCCTGCAAGGCGCGCACTTCAGCCAGTCGACCTGTATCGGCTGCCACATCAACAATGGCCGCAGCCCCGCGCCGTTCGGCACCGACCTGCTGGACAAGATGACCGTGCGCGTGGCGGCCACCGACGCCGCCAGCGGCAAGCAGTTGCCGCATCCGGTGTACGGCACCGCCGTGCAGATGAACGCAGTGTCGGCGACCGGCACCAAGCAGAACTGGGGCATGGGCGTGCGCGTGGCGAACTTCGACACCCGCACCGTCAAGCTGGCCGACGGCACCGCCGTTCAGCTGAGCAAGCCTAACCTGGTGTTCGAAGGTCCGACCCCGGACGTGGTCTCGTTGCGCGCCGCGCAACCGATGCTGGGCGTGGGTCTGCTGGAAGCCATCCCGGAAGCCGACATCGTCGCCCGCGTGCGCACCACGCCGGATGCCGATGGCGTCAAGGGCACGGCCAACTACGTGTTCGATCCGGAAACCGGCGCCGTGCGTCTGGGCCGCTTCGGCTGGAAGGCCGCCAAGGCCACCCTGCGCGCCCAAGCCGCCTCGGCACTGGTGCAGGACATGGCCGTTACCTCGCCGGTCTATCCGAACCGCAGCTGCACCAGCGATCCGGCTGGCTGCAAATCGGCGGCGGCACAAAAGGGCCTGAGCGAAAGCGACCTGAACCTGATCACCCAGTATCTGTCGCTGGTGGCGGTTCCGGCCCAGCGCGCGCTGAGCAGCGGCTTCCCGAAAGGCGTGGCCCCGCTGAAGGATCTGGATGTTGATCCGGCCAAGGTGGCCCAGGGCACCAAGGTGTTCGCCGACCTGCGTTGCGCGGCCTGCCACACCGTCGACCAGAAGACCGGCGCCGGCCATCTGTTTGCGGAACTGCGCAGCCAGAACATCAAGCCGTACACCGACCTGCTGCTGCACGACATGGGTGCCGACCTGGCCGACAAGTTCACCGAAGGCCAGGCCACCGGCAGCATGTGGCGTACCGCGCCGCTGTGGGGTATCGGCTACACCGAAACCGTGCTGGGCAAAGGCAACGGCTACCAGGTGGGCTACCTGCACGACGGCCGCGCGCGCAACCTGACCGAAGCCATCATGTGGCACGGCGGCGAAGCCACCAAATCGCGCCAGCGTTTCGAGAACCTCTCGGCCGCCGACCGCGACGCGATGCTGGCGTTCCTGAAGTCGCTGTAATAGCATAGCTGTACCGCAAAGCCGGGCGCTCCTTGCGCCCGGCTTTTTTCATTTGGGGATGTCATGCAGCCGCAGGAATTTGCGCCGCCGCCGGCGCTGGGGGATGTGATCAGGTGCTTCTGGCATGTGCGCCGCGAGTTCGGCGCACAGCCGTCCGCGTTCGAGGTGCTGCCGGATGGTCATGCCGAGATCGTGTTCCATTTCGGCGGCGACTGCAGCGTCGATGGCACCCCGCTGCCCTCGCCGTTTTTAATGGGATTGCTGCAGCGGCCCTTGCGGCTCAGCGCACAGGGCCGATTCGATGTGCTCGGCATCCGCTGTTTCCCATGGACGGTGTACGGCTTGCTCGGCATGGCGCCCGGCGGCGACGGCGTGTGCCTGTTCGAGCATCCGCTCGCCGGCCTGCAGGCGGCGCTGGCGCAGTGGGTGGCCCAGGATCGCATCGATCTGGCGGTGGCGTCATTGTCGCGTCATTTGCTGCCACTGCAGACGCCGGTGGATGCGGTGCTGCTGAGGGCCGGCGGCGCGATGCGCGGCGCCGGCGGCGCCCTGCCCGTCAGCCAGGTCGCCACGGCCGCCCATGCGACGGTGCGCACGCTGGAGCGCAAATTCAAGCAGTCTTCCGGCCGCACGGTCAAGGATGTCTCCGGATTGATACGCTTCGAACAGGTGCGCAACCGTCTGTTCAGCGCTCCTGCCGGCGATCTGGCCGCCCTGGCCAGGGAGCTGGGTTATGCCGACCAGTCGCACCTCAGTCGCGAATTCAAGCGTTTTGCGGGCACCACGCCAGCCGCCTTCGCGCGCCGTCTGAAGAAGTCGTGATTTGTCGCGTTTATACAATCGCCGCGCCGGCGTCGCGGCTACACTGGCAGACATGAAAACCTACGACGTCATTATCTCCGGCGCCGGCCCGGTGGGCCTGTTCCTCGCCTGCGAGCTGGCCTTGGCCGCATGCTCGGTCCTGATCCTGGAACAGGCGGCCGAACCGCAGACACCATTCAAGCTGCTGCCGTTCGGCGTGCGCGGCCTGTCGGCGCCCAGCATCGAAGCGCTGGACCGGCGCGGCCTGCTCGACGCGCTGGACATCCACAAGCGCATGAAGAATCTGTTTGCCGCCGGTTCGCCGCGTCAGGCCGGCCACTTCGCCGGTCTGGGGTTCCGTCATGACGAGATCGACGAGACGCAATGGAAGTACCGTCTGCCCGGTTCCCCGCCCACGCACCTGATCTCCGAAATGGCGGAGCTGGAAACCGTGTTGACGGCGCGCGCGCTGGCGCTGGGTGTGGAAATCCGTCGCGGCGTCGCGGTCACCGGGGTGGCGCAGGACGCGGACGGCGTGCGCGTCAACGGGACCATCCCCGGGCGCTGGCTGGTCGGCTGCGACGGCGCCCGCAGCGTGGTGCGCAAGGCCGCCGGCTTCGGGTTCGCCGGCACCGAGCCCGAATTCACCGGCTACACCATCAAGGCCGACATCGCCGACGGCGCCAAGCTGCGGCCGGGCCGCACCGTCACATCGGCCGGCATGTATTTCCAGACCCAGGCCGATCACATCCTCATCCAGGACTTCGACGGCGGCGCTTTCCATGGCGCGAAGCAGCCGGTCACGCTGGAGCATGCGCAGGCCGTGCTGCGGCGCATCTCCGGCACCGACGTGCAAATCGCCGCCCTGCATCTGGCCACCACCTGGACCGACCGCGCCTACCAGGCCACCAGTTATCGCGAGGGCCGCATCCTGCTCGCCGGCGACGCCGCGCATATCCACTCGCCGCTGGGCGGCCAAGGGCTGAACCTGGGCCTGGGCGACGCCATGAACCTCGGCTGGAAACTGGCGGCCACGGTCCACGGCACCGCGCCCGACAACCTGCTGGACAGCTATGCCGCGGAGCGTATTCCGGTCGGTGCCAAGGTGCTGGACTGGTCGCGCGCCCAGGTGGCCATCATGCGCCCGCGCCCGGAGTCGCGTGCGCTGTATGAGATTTTCCGCGATCTGCTCAAGACGAAAGACGGCGCCACCTACTTCGCCGGCCGCGTATGGGGTATTCCCGCCGGCGACCGCCCGGTGGCGGGGCTCAGCGTGCCCAATTTCGAATTTGCGGACGGCACCCGGGTCAATCACCTGATGCGTGGTGGCCGTGCCCTGCTGCTGGACTTCGACGGCGACGCGGCGCTGCGCACATTGGCCGGCAGCTACGGCATAAAATACGTCGGCGGCCGTCCGACAGAGACACTGGGCCTGACCGCGCTGCTGGTGCGTCCGGACGGCGTGGTCGCCTGGGCGGCGCACGCGGTCGTCGACCATACTGAGCTTAAGTCAGAGCTGGCGCGCTGGTTTGTGCCGCATTCTGCTCATAATAATGATTAGATCGCCGGGCGTGTTGACACACTGTTAGCGAATCCCGATACTGGACCTGCACTCCTTCCCCTGCCGGCGACACTCTCCACGTCTCCCGTCTCCGTCGGCAGGGGCTTTTCGTTTAATCCAGCGGTGTCAGTTCAACGTGACGCAATTCGTAGGGAGTGCCTTCCAGCTGGAAGCCGATGCGTCCCGATGCGGGAGTTACATGCGTTACGCGATTTTGCATCACCCCATTCAGCGTCACTTCCACCGTGCCGTCGCGGCTGACGATGTCGCAGACGTTCCATTCCCCCACCGGTTTTTCGCTGTCCGGCGCCGTATGCGCCTTGATGCGGGTTTCAGCGCCCGGTGCACTGGTCAGCGGCTCGGCGAAGCTGTTGGCCGCCATCGGCAGCAGATCGCCGGCGTTGCCGTTCTTGGTCTGCACCTGCAGGCTGACCGGCCACACGCGATCGAACTCGCCGGGGGCGATATGCAGCAGCACGCCGCCGTTGCCAGGCTTGCCGCTCCAGCGCCATTCCACGTGCAGCTTGTAATTGCGGTAGCTCTGCGTCGTGGCCAGGAAGCCGGACGGCTTGCCGGCCGAGGCGATCACGCCATCCGGCTTGAGGCTGAACGCATCGGCGACGGTGGCCACCGGCTTGGTGGTCAGCTCCCAGCCGCTGAAATCGCGCCCGTTAAACAATTCGACTGCGCCCGCGGACTGCACGGACAAGGTTAATATCACTGCACTCAACAACTTGCTCACTGTCTCTCCTCTATGAAAAAACTTCTGCTTATTCTGCTGCTGTCCGCCGCCGGCCTGACCTCCGCCGCCACCACCGAAATCGCATTATGGCCCGAAGGTGTGCCGGGCAAACGCGATATCGGGCCGGAAAAGGTCGGCGCCGGCTACACTTCCAACGTCAGCGAAGCGACGCTGACCATGGTGGCGCCGGCCGTCGATCACCCGAACGGCACCGCGGTGATCATCTGTCCCGGCGGCGGCTACGTGCGCATGGCCACCGCGCGCGAAGGCGATCAGTATGCGACGTGGCTCAGCACCCTGGGCGTGACCAGTTTCGTCCTCAAGTATCGCATGCAGGAGTACGGACATCCAGCGCCTTTACAAGACGTGCTGCGCGCGGTGCGCACGCTGCGGGCGCGCGCGGCGGAATTCGGCATCAAGCCGGACCGCATCGGTGTGATGGGCAGCTCGGCCGGCGGCCACCTGGCGGCCAGCGCCGCCACCCTGTTCGACCACCCGGCCGGCCGCACCGGCGCCGCACTGGACAAGGTCAGCGCCCGCCCCGACTTCGCCATCCTGATGTACCCGGTGATCACCATGCAGGATCCGGCCGCGCATGCCGGCTCGCGCAAGGCGCTGCTGGGCGCCTCGCCGTCGCCGGAACTGCTGTCGCTGATGTCGCTGGAGAAGCAGGTCACTTCCGCCACCCCGCCGACGCTGCTGATCCACACCCAGGCCGATACCTCGGTGCCGGTGGAGAACAGCATCCTGTTCTACCAGGCGCTGACACGGGCCAAGGTGCCGGCTGAGATGTATTTGCTGGAACACGGCGGCCATGGCATGGGCATGCGCGAGGGCTTGGGCACCTCGTCGCTGTGGCCGCGCCGCGCCGAGGAATGGCTGCGCGACCGCGGGCTGCTCACGCCCGCCCCCGCCGCCGCTCCCACCGCCACTCAGGCGAAGTGAAACACCTGCTGTAACGGCCACTCGCGTGGCCGGTTACCCGGCTGGACTTCCATCAGCTCGGCCATGTGGTCCCACCAGCGCTGCATGATGGGTTTGCCCGGCAGGTCTTCGATCTTGTGATCGGGCCAGAGCTTGAACACCGCGAACAGCTGCAGCGTCTCTTCATCGAGGAAGATCGAATAATCGTAGATGCCGGCGTCGGTCAGCGCGCGGCCGAGCTGCGGCCACAGTTCATCGTGGCGGCGCTTGTACTCGGCCACCGCGCCCGGCTTCAGCTGCATCTTGAAGGCGCGGGTCAGGTTCATACGATGCCGCTGCCGCTGACGCCTGCCTTGGCCGGACGTGCTTCCGCCGCCTGCGCGCGGTAGCCGCTGGCGCGATAGCAGCCTACCGGATCAATGGCGCCGCCGGAGCGCACGCGCGCCATCGCCAGGATGGCGCTGACATCGGTGCGGTACGCCTGCTTCAGCGTTTGCGCCGATTGCAGCGCATCGTTGGCTTCCTGATGCACGCGCAGCGCCACACGGTCCACCATCTGCGCCTGCACGAACGCGCGCTGCACCTCCACCGCGCTGCTCATCAGGCTTTCGATCGGATCCGTGACGTTGTGCGACTGGTCCAGCATGTAGGCCGGCTTGAACGCGGCGCCGTCGCGCTGGGCCGCATCGGCCAGCTCGTTAAACACCAGGAACAGCTGGAACGGGTTGATCGAACCGGAATCCAGATCGTCGTCGCCGTACTTGCTGTCGTTGAAGTGGAAGCCGCCCAGCTTGCCGAACTGCGCCAGCCGCGCGACGATCATTTCGATGTTGGTGTTGGGCGCGTGGTGGCCCAGGTCGACCAGGCAGCGCGCCTTCTCGCCCAGCGTCTGGGCGCAGGCAAAGCTGGTACCCCAGTCGGCGATGGTGGTGGCGTAAAACGCCGGCTCGAACAGTTTGTGCTCGATGAACATCAGCCAGTCGGCCGGCAGCGCCGCGTAAATCTCGCGCATGCTGGACAGGTAACGCTCCAGCGCGCCGCGCAGATTGTGCTGGCCGGGGAAGTTGGCGCCGTCGCCGATCCACACGGTCAGCGCCTTGGAGCCGAGCGTGCGTCCCAGTTCGATGCAATCGATATTGTGCTGGATGGCCTGCGCACGCGTGGCGGCGTTTTGCGCGGTCAGGCTGCCGTACTTGTAGCTGTGCTGCTGGCCCGGCTGGTCCTGGAAGGTGTTGGAGTTGACGGCGTCGAAGTACAGGCCGTGGCTTTCCGCCTGCTGACGCAGCGCTTTCGGGTCGTCGGTGCGGTCCCACGGGAAGTGCAGCGACACGCCGGGCGTGGCTTGCGTCAGCTGGTGGATGACCGCGCAATCGTCCATCTTTTCAAATACGTTGCGCGGCTCGCCGCGTCCGGGAAAGCGCGCGAAACGCGTGCCGCCGGTGCCTACGCCCCAGCTGGGGACGGCTACGGCAAAGTCCTGCGCGGCGGCGGTCAGATGTTCGATGTCGATGCCGCGACGCGCGAGCATGCCGCCCAGCGCCTCGTAATCGGCATCCAGTCCCGCGCGCAATTGGGCGTTGTGTTCGGCGACGCGCTCGCCGCTGATGATGGTGCTCATGCTGTCTCCTGATACTTATCGTGTGAATGCTCCGGCATTGCCGGCGTCGACGTTGAGGATGTTGCCGGTGCTCTTGGCCGCCTTGTCGCTGGCCAGGAAGTACACGGCCTCCGCGATATCCTCCGGCAGCACGCTCAGCTTCAGCATGCTGCGGTCGCGGTAGAATGCCTCCACATCGTCCGCGTCGATTTTATTCGACTGCGCGCGTTCCTGCTTCCATTTGCCGTCCCATATGCGCGAGCCGCGTATCACCGCGTCCGGATTCACCACATTGACGCGGATGCCGTGCGGCGCGCCCTCCAGCGCGATGCAGCGCGCCAGGTGAATCTCGGCCGCCTTGGCCGTGCAGTAGGCCGAAGCGCCGGCAGAAGCCACCAGGCCGTTTTTGCTGGCGACAAAGACCATCGAACCGCCCAGCTTCTGCTGCTTCATCATGCGGAACGCAGCGCGGCTGGCGAGGAAATATCCTTTCACCAGAATGTCCTGATTACGCTGCCAGATTTCCAGCGTGGTGTCTTCCAGCGGCGCCGACGAGGCGATGCCGGCGTTCGAAATCAGCAGATCGACGCCGCCGAACTGCAGCGCCGATGCCGTCAATATCTCTTCCACCGCCTCTTCGCTGGTGATGTTGGCGACCGCGCTGGCGATGCTGTCCTTGCCGGCCACCTTGGCCAGGGCACCCTTCGCTTCCGCCAGCGCCTCGGCGTCGATATCGGTCAGCAGCACGCAGGCGCCCTCCTGCAGCAGTTGCTTCGCCACCGCCTGGCCGATGCCGCCGGCGCCGCCGGTCACCAGCGCGATCCGCCCGGCCAGCGATTTCGGCTTGGGCATGCGCTGCAGCTTGGCTTCTTCCAGCAACCAGTATTCGATGTCGAACGCTTCCTGCTCCGGCAGGCCGACATAGGTATCGACGCCGTTCGCGCCGCGCATCACGTTGATGGCGTTGACGTAGAATTCGCCGGCGATGCGCGCCGTGGCCTTGTCCTTGGCGAAGGACAGCATGCCGACGCCGGGGATCAGGTAAATTACCGGATTGGCGTCGCGCACCTTCGGGCTGTTAGCGTGCTTGCAGCGCTCGTAATAGGCGATGTAATCGGCGCGATAGCGTTCCAGCGCCTCGTCCAGGCCCGCTACCACCGCGTCCAGATCGGGATGCCCCGGATCGAAATCGATCACGAACGGACGGATCTTGGTGCGCAAAAAGTGGTCCGGGCAGGATGTGCCCAGCGCCGCCAGCGGCTCCAGATCGCGGCTGCAGACGAATTCCAGCACCGCCGCGCTGTCGTCGAAATGACCGAGCTTGTATTCGTCGCGGCTGATTTTCCCGCGCAGCAGCGGCATCAGTTTCGCCGCCAGCGCGCTGCGTTGCTCGGCCGGCAGCGGCGCCAGTGCCTGCCCGCCGAACACCGGCTGGCGCACGTTCGCGTTCAGCCATTCCTCCGCGCGCTTGATGGTGGCCAGCGTGGTTTCGTAGCAGGATTTGGCGGTGTCGCCCCAGGTGAACAGGCCGTGACCTTCGAGAATGATGCCCTTCAGCTGCGGCTGCGATTGCGAAAGTTGTTCCAGTTTCAGACCCAGATCATAACCGGGACGCTGCCACGGCAACCAACCCAGTTCGCCTTCGAAAATTTTCTGCGTCAGATCGCGGCTGTTGGCGCAGGCGGCGATCGCGATCACCGCGTCCGGGTGCATGTGATCGACGTGCTTGCGGGCGATGTAGGCATGCAGCGGCGTGTCGATGCTGGCCGCGCGCGGGTTCAAGTTGAACGTGCAGTGTGGCAGATACGCCACCATTTCGTCTTCATGCGCCAGGCCGCGGTAGCGCGACTTCAGGGCCTGCAATTTGTCCATGTACAGCGTCGAAAACCCATCGAGCTTGATGCTGCCGAGATCACCGCCCGACCCCTTTACCCACAGCACCTCGACCTGCTCGCCCGTCAGCGGATCGGCCATCATCACCTTGGCCGAGGTATTGCCGCCGCCAAAATTCGTGATGCGCAGGTCCGAACCGAGCAGATTGGACCGATATAGCAACAGTTCCGGTTCACTCATGCTGGCTGCGGCCGCATCGTCCCAGAGAGAGTTAATCGGGGCTTGCCGGGCTTCTTTCATTGCTGATCTCCGTTGTGGTTTTTGCTGCAACCAGTAGAAATCAGGCGGCCAAGGGTGTCAATGCAGAAGCGATCAAGAAAATGAGCAAGGTTCAAATAATCATGGCGTTGAGCGGTGACTGAGTGCGATACCAAATCCGGATTCAAACAATCAAATATTTGATCGAACAGTGATTGACGCCGGTTTTGGAAGTGGTTAGCCTTTAAGTTAATAAACAGACACATTGCTTCGCCACGTGAGGGCGATGACGATAGTAGTCAGACAAAAGGAGACTGAAATGGTAAATCACAAGCGTCGTAAACGTTTGTTGAAGCTGCTCGCCGAACATCGTACGGCCAGCGTGCCTCAACTGGTCGACTGGTTGAATGCCTCCCCCGCCACTGTGCGGCGCGACATCAGCTGGCTGGCCGCCCGCAGTCTGCTCACCCGCACCCGCGGCGGCGCGGCCAATCTTGAGCAGAAAAAGCGCGGTTTCACGCTCACCAGCGAGACCTTCCAGAACAACATCCAGTGCCGCGCCGAGCACAAACGCGCCATCGCCCGCCACGCGGCCGGCATGTGCAACGACGGCGAGACCATCATCATCAACGGCGGCACCACCACCTTCATGATGGCCGAGTTCCTGACCGATACCCATCTCAAGATCCTCACCAATTCCTTCCTGATGGCCGAGCGCCTGCTGGTCTCCAGCGAGAACGAGATCATCGTCCCCGGCGGCAAGGTGTACCGCGAACAAAACGTCATCCTCAGCCCCTTCGACAACGACATCACCCAGCACCACTACGCCGCCAAGATGTTCATGAGCGTCTACGGCCTGTCGCTGCTTGGCCTGATGGAGGCCGACCCGCTGCTGATCCAGGCCGAAAAGCGCCTGATTTCGCAGGCCGAGGAACTGATCGTATTGGCCGACAGCTCCAAGTTCGCCAAGAAAGCGGGCCTGATCCTGTGCGGCTTGAACCGCGTCTCGACCGTGATCACCGATACCGACGCATCCGATTCGGCGGTGCAGCTGCTCGAGCAGTCCGGCGTGCGCGTGGTCACGGTGGAGCCGGAAGCCATGCCGCGCGAGATCGCGCCCAGCGCCTTCACGGCGCCGTACGGCTATGAATCGATCGCGATGTTCCAGCCGGAGGCCGCGCATTGAAGCTCAGGAAGATCGTATTGGCGGCCGTTGCCGCCGGCGTGCTGGCGCTTGTCGCCGGCTGCAAGGAGAAAGCGCCTGATCATATCCGCATCGCCATGGTGGTGAAAAACCTCGGCAACGGCTTCTTCGACGCCGCCCACAACGGCGCCGACGACGCCGCGCGGGAGCTGAAGAACGTGGAGATCATCTACACCGGCCCCACCACGCCCAGCGCGGAAGGCCAGATCGAAATCATCAATTCGCTGATCAGCCAGAAGGTCGATGCCATCGTCATCTCGGCCAACGATCCGAACGCGCTGGTGCCGATCACGAAGAAGGCCATGTCGCGCGGGATCAAGGTGATTTCCTTCGACAGCGGACTGGCGCCGGAAGGCCGCCTGATGCAGCTGAATCCCTCCAACGCGGCGCTGATCGGCGAGAAGCAGATCCAGATGGCTTCCGATGCCATCGGCGGCGCCGGCGAAATCGCCATCCTGTCGGCGTCGGCCCAGGCCACCAACCAGAACATCTGGATCGGCGTGATGAAACAGGTGCTGCAAAAACCCGAGTTCAGCAAGCTGCAACTGGTGGCGACCGTGTACGGCGATGACCAGTCGGACAAGAGCTATCGCGAGGCCATCGGCCTGTTGCGCAGCAATCCGCAGCTGAAGGCCATCATCGCGCCAACCACAGTGGGCATCAATGCCGCGTCCAAGGCGGTGGTGGATGAGCATCTGGTGGGCAAGGTGTTCGTCACCGGTCTGGGCCTGCCGTCCGAGATGGCCGGGCATGTGAAGAGCGGCGCGGTGCGCGAGTTCGCGATCTGGAATCCGATCGATCTCGGTTATGCGGCGACGTACGCGGCGTACGGCTACATCAAACAGCAACCGACGGCCAAGCCGGGCGGCAGCGTGTCCGCCGGCCGCATGGGCAGCATCGCCATCGACGGCAATGGCGAAGGCGCCATGGCGGCGCCCTACACCTACGACAAGAGCAACGTCGACAAATTCGCCAAGATCTTCTGAGACTTATGGATATCGACACCACGCCGGTGCTGCAGTTGACCGGGATCTGTAAGCGTTTTGCCGGCATCGTCGCGCTGAACGGCGTCTCGCTGTCGGTGCGGGCCGGTGAAGTGATGGCGCTGATTGGCGAGAACGGCGCCGGCAAGTCGACGCTGGTGAAGACGCTGACCGGCATTTACCAGCCCGACGAGGGTGCCATCGCGCTGAACGGTCAGCCGGTGGCCTTCGCCAGCGTGCAGGATGCGATACGGGCCGGCATCACGGCGGTACACCAGGAAACCGTGATGTTCGACGAGCTGACGGTGGCCGAGAATATCTACGTCGGGCGCCAGCCCTGCCGCGGCGCGCGCATCGACTGGAAGCTGATCGAGGCGGAAGCCGAGAAGCTGTTCGCGCGGCTGGAGGTATCGCTGCCGGTGCGCGCCAGGGTCAAGGATCTGAGCGTGGCACAGCGCCATTTCGTCGAGATCGCGCGCGCCCTGTCGCAGGACGCGCGGGTCGTGATCCTGGACGAGCCGACCGCCTCGCTGTCGCAACGCGAGATTCAAGAGCTCTACCGCATCATCGCCCAGCTGCGCGCGGCCGGCACGGCGGTGATTTTCATCTCGCACAAGTTCGATGAAATATTCACCGTGGCCGACCGCTACACGGTGCTGCGCGACGGGCAGTTCATCGCCGAAGGCGCAATGGCCGAGATCACCGAGCCTGAACTGGTGGCGTTGATGGTTGGGCGCTCGGTCAGGAATGCCTATCCCAAGGCCAGCGTCACGCCGGGCGACACGCTACTCGAGGTGCGCAACCTCTGCCACCCCACCGAATTCCACGACATCAGCTTCTCGCTGCGCGAAGGCGAGATACTGGGTTTCTACGGCCTGGTGGGCGCCGGCCGCTCGGAGGTGATGCAAGCGCTGTTCGGTTTGACGACGGGCGTCAGCGGCACGATGACGATGCATGGCAAGCCGGTGCGCATCGATTCGCCGGCCGACGCCATTGCCCACGGCATCGCCTACGTGCCGGAAGACCGCCAGCATCAAGGCGCGCATCTGACGCTGCCCATTCTGCACAACATCACCCTGCCGATACTGTCGCGCGTGGGCTTCTTCCTGCGCGGCCGGCGCGCGCAGGAAATCGCCATCGCACGGCGCTATGCCGAGCAGCTCGAACTGAAGGCCCACAACCTGTGCCAGCATGTGTCCGAGCTCTCCGGCGGCAATCAGCAGAAGGTCGTGCTGGGCAAATGGCTGGCGACCGATCCTCGGGTGATGATCCTGGACGAACCGACCAAGGGGATCGACATCGGCTCCAAGGCGGCCGTGCACCGATTCATCAGCGAACTCGTGGCCAAGGGCCTGTCGGTGATACTGGTGTCGTCGGAACTGCCGGAGGTGATGGGATTGGCCGACCGCATCGTGGTCATGCACCAGGGTCGCATCGAAAACGAATATGCACGCAACGCCGCCACGCCGGAGCTGATCGTCGCCGCCGCATCGGGTTGTGCGCTGCCGCTGGAGGAATGCGCATAACCGTGCTGCCGAAAGTGCGCGAGACGCAGCTGGCGCTGTGCATCGTGGCGCTGATAGCGCTGATCGGCGCGCGCCCCGGTCGGGTAGCGGGAATGTCTGACTTTAGAAGCTGGCGCGTGCCGAAAAAACCGCGTTAGACTAGGCACATGGCCATTTACGACACTTTCAAGACGCGTACCGCGCAGGCGCTGCCCAAGCTGAATGAGGCGGAGATCAAACGCATCGAACGCTTTGGCGACAGGGTATGCTTCCGCGACGGCGAACGCCTGTTCGAGGCCGGCATGACCAGTTTCGGCATGTACGTGGTACTGAAGGGCGTGATCCGCATCAGCCGTCACGATGGACTGGGCAACACCTCGGTCATCACCGAACACGAAGCCGGCGAGTTTGCGGGTGAAATCAGCCAGCTGTCCGGCGCGCCGACGCTGGTCAACGGCCACGCGGTGGGCGATGTGGAGGTGCTGGCGTTGAGTACCGAATCGCTGCGCGCGCTGCTGATCGCCGAGGCGGAGCTGGGCGAACGCATCGTCCGCGCTTTCATCCTGCGCCGCGTCGAACAGATCGAAAACAAGGACGGCGGTCTGGTGCTGGTGGCGCCGCCCGGCCACGGACGCACGCATGCGCTACAGGGCTGGTTGAACAGCAATGGCTTGCCGCACCGTGTGCTCGATCCTGTCGGCGACGAGCAGGCGCGCGCGCTCTGTGCGCATTATGCGCCGAAGCCGGAAGACTGGCCGCTGGCGGTCTGCCCCAACGGTGACGTCAAGAAGAATCCCAGCGTGGTCGATCTGGGCCGCTGCCTGGGCACGCTGCCTGAACTGAGCAGCGATGCTGTCTGGGACGTGATCGTGGTCGGCGCCGGTCCGGCCGGCCTGGCGACCGCGGTGTATGCCGCATCGGAAGGTCTGTCGGTGCTGGTGCTGGAGACGCGCGCTTACGGCGGCCAGGCCGCGGCCAGCGCGCGCATCGAAAACTATCTGGGCTTTCCGACCGGTATTTCGGGCGGTGCACTGGCCGGACGGGCTTTCGTGCAATCGCAGAAGTTCGGCGTCAAGATGGCGATTCCGGCGCCTGCCGGCCGTCTGTTGTGCGACACCTATCCGCTGCAGGTGGAAATGTGCGGCAGCCTGACGCTGCTGCGCGGGCGCACGGTGGTGCTGTCCTGCGGCGCGCGTTACCGCCGGCCGTCGCTGGCGAATCTCAAGCAGTTCGAGAGCAAGGGCGTTTATTACTGGGCCTCGCCACTGGAGGCGGGATTGTGCGGCAGCGACGAAGTGATCCTGGTCGGCGGCGGCAACTCGGCCGGCCAGGCGGCCGTCTACCTGTCCAGCCACGCCGCCAAAGTGCATATGCTGATCCGCAAGGACAGCCTGGCCGCCACCATGTCCAGCTATCTGATCGACCGTATTGCCGCCACCCCTAACATCGAGCTGCACACGCAATCCGAGATTGTCGCGCTGGAAGGCAGCGACGAGGATGGTCTGCAGCAGGTACGCGTGCGGCATCACCCCAGCGGCGCCGAAACGGACTACGACATCTGTCGCGTGTTCCTGTTCATCGGCGCCGACCCGAACACCGGCTGGCTATCCGATTGTGGTGTACAGGTCGATGATAAAGGCTTCATCCTCACCGGTTTCGATGTGCCGGGAGTGGCGGGTCCGCGTGCCGGGCTGGAAACCAGCATTCCCGGCGTGTTTGCCATCGGCGACGTGCGCGCCAATTCCACCAAGCGCGTCGCCGCCGCCGTGGGCGAAGGCGCCGCCGTGGTGGCGCAGATTCACGCCTTCCTGGCCCGCCAGCGCTAAGGAATATTGAGGGACGGCCGGGATTTCAGTTACCAGGCTGCCGTTTTTTTCGCAGCCCGAACCAGAGACACAGCAGCACCGGAATGCCGAGCGCCAGCGCGGAGACATGATCCCACACGCCATCGCCGACCAATGCCGAGATCAGGCCGATCACGGTCAACACCGCCAGCGCGATGGGCGCGCCCCACATGCGCATGAACGGGCCGCTCATCGCGCTTCGCCTTCCGTGGCCAGCGCCGGCACCACCTGCTCCAGCACTTCTTCTTCCTTCACCGCCTTGCGCGCCCGCGCCCGCGCGCCCCCCGTCAGCCCCACATAAACGCCCCGGCCCCCCCCCCAGATGGTGGTCACAACGAGCGCCCCCCCCACGCACTGCAGCCCCCCCCCCCCGGAGTGGCCGCCCTGCA
>NZ_SPVG01000134.1 GCF_004614165.1 Duganella callida
GACATAGACTTCATCCTTGCCGCTGGCCAGGCCCGTCATGGTGGCGGCGACGAAGCCATGCGCGGCAACGGCCACCAGCGCGAACTGTTCTCGCGTCCGCGCCTGCCGGGCCGGGTGCTGTGCGCGCTGCGCGCCGACGGCAGCAGCTTCCCGGCCATGGTGCACCTGACGCCGGTCGAACTGTCGGGCCGCGAGCTGGTCATCATGGCTTTGCGCGACATGACCCAGCGCCAGCGCGCCGAGGAAGCGCTGCAGGCCAGCTCGGCGCGCTACCGCCAGATCGTGCAGACCGCCGCCGAGGGCATCTGGATGACCAATGCCGACGACATCACCACCTTCGTCAACCCGGCGCTGGCGCGCATGCTGGACTACGATCCCGAGCAGATCGTCGGCCGCGCCATGAGCGACTTCATGGACGACACCGGCCGCGAGCTGCTCAAGCAGCACCTGCAACGCCACCTGTCGGGCGCGGCGGGCCAGGGCGACGTCTGCGTGCGCCGGCGCGACGGCAGCATCCTGTGGTGCATGCTGTCGACCACGGTGATGAACGCCGAATCCGGCCACTATGCCGGCATGCTGGCCATGCTGACCGACATCACCGCGCGCCGCCAGGCCGAGGGCGCGCTGCACGCCTCCAGCCAGCGCCTGGCGTCGATCTTCAACGCCGTCACCAACGGCCTGGTGATGGTGGACGAGCGGGGCCGCATCATCGAGCGCAACGCCGCCGCCGCGCGCATGCTGGCGCAGACGGCGGAGCTGCGCCAGGGCGGCCTGTGGGCCGGCGTGCGCGACGACGGCAGCTGTTTCGACCTGGCCAGCCATCCGGTGCAACTGGCGCTGGTGACCGGCATGCCGGTGCGCGACATCGTCATGGGCCTGCCGCAGCCGGAAGGGACGCCGCGCTGGCTGTCGGTCAACGCCGAGCCGATCGCCGACGCGGGCGGCGCGATCCATTTGGTGGTGGCCAGCCTGACCGACATCACCGACCGCAAGCGCGGCGCCGACGAACTGCGCGAGCTCAACGAGCACCTGGAGGAACGCGTGGCGATGCGCACCCGCGAGCTCGAACACGCGCGCCAGGTGGCCGAGGAAGCCAGCCAGACCAAGGGCCAGTTCCTGGCCAAGATGAGCCATGAAATCCGCACGCCGATGAACGGCGTGATCGGCATGGCCTACCTGGCGCTGAAAACCGAGCTCGATCCGCGCCAGCGCGACTACCTGGAAAAGATCCGCTTCGCCGGCGAGCACCTGCTGGGCATCATCGACGACATCCTCGACATCTCCAAGATCGAGGCCGGCAAGCTGGAAATCGAGGAAGTCGATTTCGCCTTCGACCATGTGATCCAGACCCTCAACACGGTGGTGGCGCCGAAGGCCGCCAGCCGCGAGCTGGAACTGGTGTACGACCTCGATCCGACCTTGCCCAAGGTGCTGCGCGGCGATCCGTTGCGGCTGGGCCAGGTGCTGATCAACTACACCAACAACGCCATCAAGTTCAGCGAGAAGGGCCGCATCGAGATCCGCGTGCGCCAGGTGGTGGGCGACGCCCACAGCTGCCTGCTGCGCTGCGAGGTCAGCGACAACGGCATCGGCCTGTCGGACGCCGAGATCGACAAGCTGTTCCAGTCGTTCCAGCAGGCCGACACCTCCATCACGCGCGAATACGGCGGCACCGGCCTCGGTCTGGCGATCTGCAAGCAGCTGGCGCAGCTGATGGGCGGCGAGGTCGGCGTACGCAGCCGCCCCGGCCAGGGCAGCACCTTCTGGTTCACCGCGCGCCTGGGCATCTCCAGCGCCAGCGTGCCGGACCTGATCGGCCGCGTCAAGGATGCGGCGGCCGAGCTGCTGGCCTCCTCGCGCAGCGCCGCCGTGATGTCGATGCTGAAGAACGCCCGCATCCTGCTGGTCGAGGACAACACCTTCAACCAGCAGATCGCGCTGGAGATGCTGGAGGAAGTCGGCTCCTCGGTGTGCCTGGCGGCCAACGGCATGGAAGCGCTGGAACTGCTGCGCCAGACCGCCTTCGACTGCGTGCTGATGGACGTGCAGATGCCGCTGATGGATGGCCTGGAAGCCACGCGCCGCATCCGCGCCGACCCGCGCCTGGCCGAGATGCGGGTACTGGCCATGACCGCCACCGCCACCAGCGAGGACCGGGTGCGCTGCATCGAGGCCGGCATGGACGATTTCATCTCCAAGCCGATCCAGCCGGCGCTGATGTACCAGACCATCGCCAACTGGCTGCCCGAGCGCGATGCCAGCGCGCCGCGCGAGCCGCTGCCGGCGCGTGCCACCGCTCCGGCCTTCAAGCCGACGCTGGGCGGCGACCCGGCGGTGATCGATTTGTCGATCCTGGCCAAGCTGCTGGGCTATCATCCGCATAAGGTGCGCAAGTTCGCCTTCAAGTTCCTGCAGAATACCCAGGACGGCCTGACCCAGATGGAGGCGGCGCTGGCGCGCGGCGACCTGCAGGCGTTGCGCGAGCTCGGCCACAAGCTGAAATCGCCTGCGCGCACCGTCGGCGCGCTCGGCCTGGCCGAGCTGCTGCAGCAGCTGGAGCAGACCGCGGCCGGCGACGACGGCAGCCGTCAGGCGCGCGCGCTGCTGCAGCAATTATGGCCGCTGCTGGAACGGATCACCGAACAAATCATGACCAACACTACTTTTGCCGACGACAACTGAGATGCGGATCCTGCTGCTGGATGACGATGCCTTCATGCTGGAACTGCTGGCCGACATGATCACGGAACTGGGGCCGCACACCGTGCTGCGCGAAACCGACGGCCGCCGCGCGCTGATCGAACTGCGCCTGCGCCCGCCCGAGCTGGTGATCTGCGACCTGTCGATGCCGGTCATGGACGGCATCGACTTCCTGCGGCTGGCGGCGGTGCAGCAATACCGCGGCTGCATGGTGCTGCTGTCGGGCATCGACAGCGCCGTGCTGCGCACCGCCAGCCGCCTGGCCGAAGCCCAGGGCCTGGTGATCCTGGACGCGCTGGCCAAGCCGCTCGGCGCGGAGACGCTGGCCGATCTGATAACGCGCGCGGCCGGGCGCTGCGCCGCGCCGGCGGCGGCCGGGCCGGGATCGCCGGCCAGCTGATTGCGCGGGTTGCGACAAACAAGCACACATTTTTAAAAAATGGGTTATTATTTCAGCCATCCCTGCCTGCCGACCTTGTTGCCATCCCCTCCGAGACATTGAATTCGTGCAAATGGCCACCATCTGCTGCCCATGGCAGCGTTTGCGGGGCGTCCCCAGGCGTTTTAATTCACTGACCTCGATAGAGGAAAATATGAGCGAAAATATCAAACACATTACCGATTCTTCCTTTGAAGCCGACGTGCTGAAGGCCGACCGCCCCGTGCTGGTCGACTTCTGGGCCGAATGGTGCGGCCCTTGCAAGAGCATCGCCCCGATCCTGGAAGAAGTCGCCAAGGAATACGAAGGCAAGATTCAGATCGCCAAGCTGGACGTCGATTCGAACCAGGCCGTGCCGGCCAAGTTCGGCATCCGCGGCATCCCGACCCTGATCCTGTTCAAGAACGGCGTGGCCGCCGCGCAGAAGGTCGGCGCCATGGCCAAGGGTCAGCTGACCTCCTTCATCGACAGCAATATCTGATAAGATAGGCTGTGCTGGACCAACGGCGCCGCGCCCGCGGCGTCGCTGTGTTGTAAAAACAAGTACAAGAGACACCCACGTAGTTCCCTCCCCTACCTTTACTTTCCCGTCGCGGGACACTCAATATGCATTTATCTGAACTAAAGGCCTTACACGTCTCGGCGTTGCTGGAGATGGCGATCGGCCTCGATATCGACAACGCGGCCCGCCTGCGCAAGCAGGAACTGATGTTCGCGATCCTGAAAAAACGCGCCAAGTCGGGCGAGCAGATCTTCGGCGACGGCGCCCTGGAAGTGCTGCCGGACGGCTTCGGCTTCCTGCGCTCGCCGGACGCCAGCTACATGGCCTCGACCGACGACATCTACATCTCGCCGTCGCAGATCCGCCGCTTCAACCTGCACACCGGCGATTCGATCGAGGGCGAAGTGCGCACCCCCAAGGATGGCGAGCGCTATTTCGCGCTGGTCAAGGTCGACAAGGTCAACGGCGAATCGCCGGAAGCCTCGAAACACCGCATATTGTTTGAAAACCTGACGCCGCTGCATCCGCAGGAGCCGCTGCGCCTGGAACGCGACATCAACGGCACCGAAAACATCACCGGCCGCATCATCGACCTGATCGCGCCGATCGGCAAGGGCCAGCGCGGCCTGCTGGTGGCCTCGCCGAAATCCGGCAAATCGGTCATGCTGCAGCATATCGCCCACGCCATCACCGCGAATCACCCCGACGTCACCCTGATCGTGCTGCTGATCGACGAACGTCCGGAAGAAGTGACCGAAATGCAGCGCTCGGTGCGCGGCGAAGTGGTCGCCTCGACCTTCGACGAACCGGCCACCCGCCACGTGCAGGTCGCCGAGATGGTGCTGGAAAAAGCCAAGCGCCTGGTGGAAATGAAGAAGGACGTGGTGATCCTGCTGGACTCGATCACCCGCCTGGCGCGCGCCTACAACACCGTGATCCCGGCCTCGGGCAAGGTGCTGACCGGTGGTGTCGACGCCAACGCGCTGCAGCGTCCGAAGCGCTTCTTCGGCGCCGCCCGTAACGTCGAGGAAGGCGGCTCGCTGACCATCGTCGCCACCGCGCTGATCGAAACCGGTTCGCGCATGGACGACGTGATCTACGAGGAATTCAAGGGTACCGGCAACATGGAGGTGCACCTGGAGCGCCGCCTGGCCGAAAAACGCGTCTACCCGTCGATCAACCTGAACAAGTCGGGCACCCGCCGCGAGGAACTGCTGATCAAGCCGGACCAGCTGCAGAAGATCTGGATCCTGCGCAAGCTGCTGTACTCGATGGACGAGATCGAGGCGATGGAGTTCATCCTCGACAAGATGCGCGCCACGAAGAACAACACCGAGTTCTTCGACATGATGAGGCGCGGTGGTTGATCGCTGATCGACCATGACAAACAGGCAACCACCGGTTGCCTGTTTGCGTATACGGGCGTATAATCGCCGATCGCATTATTTTTCAACCCTGGCAAGTGGGCGGCAATCGGGTCACGAAGTGGCATAGACCGACGAAGTGCTGTTTGGCTACCAAACCATACCGAGGCTACACATGAAAGCAGAAGGTCACCCAGAATACCGCGAAGTTGTTTTCCACGATCTGTCGTGCGATTTCAAATTCGTCACCCGTTCGACCATCCAGACCCGCGAAACCATCAACCACGAAGGTAAAGACTACCCACTGGTGAAGATCGAGGTGTCGGCTGAATCGCACCCGTTCTACACCGGCAAACACAAAATCGTCGACACCGCTGGCCGCGTTGAGAAATTCCGCCAGAAGTTCGGTTCGGTCGGTTCGAAGACCGCCGTCGCAGCCGGCTGATTTCCGCCGCTTCGCGCAAAAAAGCAGCCTCTGGCTGCTTTTTTTGTTTGGTTTCCTGCATACTCCCGTTTCAACTTACTTGCCCCTGAATCGATGAAGCCCGTTCGTCTTCCCGCAGCCGCTACCCTGGCCTTGCCGCGCTGGGCCCTGTTTGCCCTGGGCCTGCTGTACATCCTGCCCGGCCTGATCGGCCGCGAACCGTGGAAGAACGACGACGCCGCCAGCTTCGGCATCATGTGGACCATGGCCCACGGCAGCTGGCAGGACTGGCTGTGGCCCAACATCGCCGGCCTGTCCTGGCCCGACGAGGGCCCGCTGGCGTTCTGGCTGGGCGCGCTCGGCATCAAGCTGTTCGGCTGGCTGCTGGGCGAGGTGCTGGCCGCGCGCGTGGGCACCATCGGCGTGTTCGTGCTGGGCGTGCTGTCGCTGTGGTACGCCACCTTCAACCTCGGCCGCCGCCAGGATGCGCAGCCGCTGCGCCTGGCCTTCGGCGGCCAGCCCGAGCCCGACGATTTCGGCCGCACCCTGGCCGACGCGGCCGTGCTGATCTACCTCGGCTGCCTGGGCCTGCTGCTGCACAGCCACGAAACCACGCCGGAAGCGTTGCAGGTGTCGCTCACCGCCCTGCTGCTGTACCGCACCGTGCGCTATGTCGAGCTGCCGTCGCTGCGCAACGCCGCCCTCAGCGGCCTGGCGGTCGGCCTGCTGACCCTGACGCGCGGCTGGGTCACGCCGGTGTTTCTGATGCTGGGCCTGTTCGCCTGCACGCGCTTCCTGGCCCAGCCGGCGATCCGCGCCGTGCGCGACCTGGGCGCCATGCTGGCGGTCGGCGCCGCCATCGCCGCGCTGTGGCTGGTCCCGGCCCAGCTGCTGCAGCCGTATCACCAGCAGCCGCTGAACGCCTGGCTGGGCTGGAACTGGCTGCAGCTGGACTGGCCGAGCATGGTGTCGCTGAAATTCTTCTTCCGCGTCGGCGTCTGGTTCTTCTGGCCGGCCTGGCCGTTCGCCGGCTGGGCGGTGTGGGCCTGGCGCCGCCAGCGCGGCGTGCTGCACATCGTGGTGCCGCTGGCCTTCGTGGTGATCGGCGCCGCGCTGACGCTGTTCCATCCCTCGCCCGAGCAGGGCCAGCTGCTGGTGCTGCTGCCGCCGCTGGCCATCATGGCCGCGTTCGGCCTGCTGACCGTCAAGCGCGGCGCCATCAACGCCATCGACTGGTTCTCGGTGATGGCGCTGACCGTGTGCGCGGCGGTGATCTGGGTGTTCTGGATCGCCAAGCTGACCGGCTGGCCGGCGCAGGCGGCGCGCAATGCGCTCAAGCTGGTGCCCGGCTTCCGCCCGGAACTGGGCTGGATCGCCTTCTTCGTGGCGCTGGCCGCCACCCTGGGCTGGTTCGCGCTGGTGCACTGGCGCCTGGCGCGCCGCCCCACCGTGCTGTGGCGCGCGGTGGTGCTGTCGTCCGGCGGCCTGATCCTGATCTGGATTCTGGCCATGACCCTGTTCCTGCCCGACATGAACTACAGCAAGAGCTACGCCGGCGTCGCGCGCCAGATCGCCGACGCGCTGCCGCCGCACGCAACTTGCATCGAAAGCAATGTCGGCCCGGCCCAGCGCGCCTCGTTCGCGTTTTACGCCCAGCTGCCGTTCGAGGGCGTGGAAGGCGGCCATTGCGACCTGCTGCTGTTGCAAGACAGCATCAAAATGCGCGACGACCATGAAATCCTGCCGCAGTATCGCGGCAAGCAGTGGCAACTGCTGTGGGAGGGCCGTCGTCCGGCCGACCGCGAGGAACGCTTCCGCCTGTTCCGCCGCGCCAACTGAGTTGCCGGCGGTCACGCGTTACTGCTATGCTTTTCGGCAGAACACGGCCAGCCCATGCGACTTAATATCCTGATATCCCTGCTGTTGGCGGCCGCTGCGCGGGCGGCGGCCGCGCCCCTGCACCTCACCACCGAACACACGCCGCCCGCCAGCATGCGCGGCGCGGACGGGCTCGTCACTGGCCGCGTCACCGACAAGATCCGCGAACTGATGGCGCACAGCGGCACCGAGTATGCGATCGAGGTGCTGCCGTGGAAACGCGCGTTCATGATGGCGCAGACCCAGGACCAGACCTGCGTGTTCGCCACCTCGCGCACGCCGGAGCGCGAGCCCCAGTTCAAATGGGTGGGACCGATCGAGGAAACCGAATGGCAGTTCTGGGGGCGCCCCGACCACAGCTTCCCGCTGGCCACGCTGGACGATGCGCGCAAGCTGCGCATCGGCACCTACCTGGGCGACGCGCGCGACGAGTACCTGCGCAGCCACGGCTTCACCGTCGATGCCGCCAGCAACGACCTGGCCAATCCGCAAAAGCTGCTGCTGAACCGCATCGACCTGTGGGCGGTGGCGATCCGCAACGGCGCCAGCGCGCCCGGTCCCTACGACTGGACCGACAAGGTGGTGCCGCTGATGGTGTTCAACCGCGTCAAGCTGTACCTGGCCTGCAACCCGTCGGTGCCGGACGAGCTGATCGACAAGCTCAACGCCACCCTGCCCGAGCTGCGCCGCGACGGCACGCTCAGCAGGGTGGACCGCAAGTACGAGCGCGCCACCGGCAAGCCTTAGCGCGAGGCCACCACGGTGGTGTTCGGCGGCAGCTGGGCCACCATCGGCAGGCGCTCGTAGTTGTCGATGGTCAGCGCGTCGCCGTCGTCGCGGAACGCGAAGCGGGTGCCGGCCTGGGTCACGAATTCGCCGGCCGCGACCGGGAAGATCTCCACCTTTTTCTGGCCGTGCAGCTGGGCGTAGTAATGCGCCACGGTTTGCGTAAACTTCATTTTCTCGCCATTGCTCAGCGCGTAGGCATACCGGTACTCCTCGAATTCCTGCGGCTTGAACTTGTAGGCGCCGGCCATGGGCGCGCTGATCTTGACGCTGTCGTTATCGGGCGGCGCGGCGTGGGCAACGGCGGCGGCGGACAGGGCGGCGGCCAGCGCCAGGTTCAACAGGGTGGTTTTCATGGTTCATCTCCAATGCGGTTAAGGAAGGATCAGCGCCGCGCCATCACCATGGCGGCCGGCGTCAGCTGGTGGAAGTTATCGACGACGACGGTCTCGCCATCGTCACGGAATTCAAAGCGGGCTCCGCTGTCGGAGACGAATTCGGTGCGCGAGACCGGGTAGATCCGCACACGCTCGCCACTGTCGAGCTGGGTGTAGAAACGGTTCAGGCTCTCGGTGAACGAGAGGCGGTGGCCGTTGTCGAGCTCGTAGTGATTCTTGAAATCGTAGAAGTATTCGGGCGGCAGGTAATAGTGGTGACCGGACTTGATCTGCACGCTGCTCTGCTGGGCGTGCGCCAGCGACACCGACGTCAGGGCGAGCGCCGCCGCGATGCCGGACAGGATCGTTTTCATGGTGAGCTCCTAAGTTGTGGGTAGTGCCGGGAGCCACCGCTGCATCTGGTTTCAGCGGTAGACGAGAGCAGATTAACAAAGGGGCCGGCGAATATCCTGCGGATGCGACGAGCGGTAAATCGGCGCGTCTCAAATGCAGAAATCCGGGATAAACGGCAGGCAAGCTGGATGAAACGGCAAGCTGTGGCGCGCTGCACCTTTTTTACGCAGCGGCTGACACAAACGGCGCCAATGGCGTTATAGTGGAGCACTGAATGAGTTGCCGCATGGCACCGTTCGAATCTTCCGGCCGCCACGCTTAGCGCGCCGGTCACGGCGGCCCAGGCTGCTGCGCCCCATCCCCGCGCCCCAGCCCCGACACTTGCCGCTCCTCCCTGGTTGGATAGCGCACATGTTCACTTTGCACAAACTTCAATCCGCGTTGCGGAACACTTATGTCCGCGTGGCCCTGGTCGCGCTGATGGTCGCGGCCGCCGTGCTGTTCGGCTGGCGCGCCGAGCCGGCGCAGGATAGCGCGCCGGTGCTGCGCACCCAGGACATCGCCCAGATCACCGCGCTGCCGGCCAAGGCCGGGCAGCTCGAATACCTGCTGATCGCCGCGCCGCAATCGGAGGCGCCGCGCTACATCATCAAGCTGAAGAACGATCCGCGGCTGGTGGTGGTCAAGGTGCCGGTCAACACCCATGTCAACCTCGAACGTGAAGTTTTGCTGCGCAACAATATCCCGTATGCCATCGCGCGCGAGGATTACCTGGCCACGCACAAGGCGGTGATGCAGGATGACGACAGCAGCAAGCTGTCCAGCGTGCTCGGCTTCCTGTCGCGCCACGTGCTCGACATCGTGCTGATCGGTCTGGCCCTGTTCCTGCTGCGCCACGGCCTGCCCGGCGCCGGCCTGAACGCCAGCGTGCTGACCCCGGACCAGCTGAGCGGCAGCATGGACGACCTGATCGGCATGGAAGACATCAAGCAGGAAGTGCTGCACCTGGAAGACATGATACGCAACCGTGCCTTGTACAAAGAGCACGACATCGACAAGCCCTTCAACGTCATGCTGACCGGCCCGGCCGGCACCGGCAAGACCAAGCTGGCCGGCTACCTGGCCAAACGGCTCGACATTCCGCTGATCCAGGCGTCCGGCTCGGCGCTGGAATCGGGCTACATCGGCGGCGGCTCCAAGGCGCTGCACGCGCTGCACCGCAAGGCTTGCGCGCGCGGCAAGTGCATCATCTTCCTCGACGAAGCGCAAAGCCTGTTCATGCCGCGCGGCCGCGGCGAAAAGAAATGGGAAGACGACACCGCCAACACCCTGCTGGGCCTGCTCGACGGCGTGCGCAGCGACAAGGGCGCCGGCGTGATCTGGGTGGTCGCCTCCAACTTCGACGACGCCTCCACGCGCATGGATGAAGCCATGCTGCGCCGCTTCTCGGTCAAGATCAACTTCCGCCTGCCGAACAAGGGCGAGCGCCGCGAACTGCTGCATTCCTTCCTGGCGCGCAAGGCCGACGGCTGCGTCGACTGGCAAGACCTGAATCTCGACCACGTGGCCGAGATCACCGCCAACCTCAGCCCGGCGCTGCTGCAGACCGTGGTCGAACGCGCCAGCATGCTGTCGATCCAGGAAAAGCAGATCATCAACACCGACCTGATGTTCCGCGCCTTCGAGCGCGCCACCATCGGCCTGACCGACCGCGCCACCACGGCCGAGAAGACCCGCCAGCGCGAACGCGTCGCGCTGCACGAGCTGGGCCACTTCTTCATGCAGATCGACCCGTGGCTGCGCCAGGGCATGCCGCTGGCCGAAGTGAAGGAACGCTCGCCGATGCTAAAGATCAGCACCGAGTCGGTGTCCAAGCTGAACGCGCTGGGCTACGTGCTGTCGGCCTCGGACGACGTGGCGCTGCGCACGCTGGAAGAACTCGAGCGCGACGTGATCCAGCTGTATGGCGGCGTGGCGGCGGAAGAACTGTTCTACGGCGCGCGCGGCATCTCGGTGGGCAGCCAGAACGACATCGAAAAAGCCACCTCCATGCTGGACCTGATGGTCAACAAGCTGTCCATGTACTCGCGCTCGAAGATCGACCACAGCCAGTTCAAGGACAAGGAAGCCGACCTCGGCCAGGTGGAAGCCAAGGCGGACGAACTCTACACCTACACCCTGCAATCGATCGCCGACTATCGCGAACAGATCGCCGAGCTGAAGGACGTGCTGATGGAACAATACGTGCTGTCCAAGGACGCCATCTTCGCGCTGCTGGAAAAGCAGACCTTCACCGTGCAGGTTCAGGCATGACGATGCTGCCCCGGCGCCACCCCGAACAGGCGGCGGTACTCGCGGCTGAACTGCGATGGACTGCCGTAGCCCACCGCGAAGCCGACGGCCGCCACATCCTGCGACGAACTCAGCAGCAGAGCGCGCGCCTGCTGCAGACGTATCTGCTTCTGAAACTGAATCGGACTCAGCGCCGTGATGCGGCGGAAGTGGCGGTGAAATGACGTCGCGCTCATGCCCACCCGGTCCGCCAGCGCCCCGATGTGGAAGGTCTCGGCATGGTGCTCGCGGATCCAGCGGATCGCGCGGCTGATCTGCGCCATGCTGCTGTCGGCCAGTCCCAGCTGGCTGACCATGGCGCCCTGCGGACCGTTGATCAGGCGCCAGTAGATTTCGCGCTCGATGGCCGGCGCCAGTACCGGCAGATCGTGCGGCCGCTCCAGCAGGCGCAGCAGCCGCAGCACCGCTTCCAGTAACTCCGCCGGCGCATCGCTGACGGCCAGGCCGGGCGCGTCCACGGGGTGTGCCGCGCGCGGCGCGCCCGTCTCCAGCAGCAGCGCCGTGATCACTTCCGGCTTCAGCGCCAGGCTGACGCCCAGGAACGGCGCGGCCGACACGTGGCCGCTGACCGGCAGATCGACCGCCGCGATCAGATACTGTCCCGCCCCATAATCGACGCTCTGCCCGCCCAGCAGCAGCCGCTTGGCGCCGCGCGCCACCAGCGAGAACACCGGCTCCGTCACATACGCGGCCAGCGGCGTCGCCTGCGACGCCGACGCCACCACCAGCCCCGGCAGCGGACGCGCGATGCGCTCCGGTCCGGCGTGACGGGCGATCAAGGTTTGCAGTTCTGTCAGGTCCATGATTGGTCGGATTATGCATGAATCTGGCGGTATCGGCATACCTCGTCCGGACGGTGCCGGTGTCCAATAGCGGTATCGACATTCCGTTCAAGGAGCATGCCATGCAAGCCATCACCTTTCCCAGCAACGGCCTGACACTCGCCGGCCACCTCTACCTGCCGGCCGGCGACGGCCCGCATCCGGCCATCGTGGTCGGTCATCCGGGCAGCGCGGTCAAGGAACAAAGCGCCGGACTGTACGCGCAGCGTCTGGCGGCGCAGGGCTTCATCACGCTCGCCTACGACGCCGCCTACCAGGGCGAGAGCGCTGGCCAGCCGCGCGGCCTGGAAGACCCGGCCCAGCGCGTGGAAGACATCAAGGCGGCGGTCTCGTACCTGAGCGCGCGGGCGGACGTGAATGCGCAGCGCATCGGCGTGCTGGGCATCTGCGCGTCCGGCGGCTACGTGCTGGCGGCGGCGGCCGGCGACCCGCGCATCGCCGCGGTGGCGACCGTGGCCGCCGTCGATGTCGGCCGCAACATCGCGCACGGCGCCAACGGTAAACAGGACCCGGCGGTGCTGCCATCGCTGCTGGCCGCTTCGGCGGCCGCGCGCAGCGCCGAGGCACGCGGCGAGGGAGTGGGTTACTTCCCCATCTTCCCGGCCGACGAAGCACAGGCCCGCGCTGGCGACCTGCATCTGTACGAAGGATGGGAATATTACTGCACGCCGCGCGGCGAACATCCGCGCGCGCGCAAGACGCTGACCTGGAGCAGCGTGGACCGCATCGCCGGCTTCGACGCGTTCCGCTTCATCGACCGCATCGCCCCGCGTCCGCTGCTGATGATCACCGCCAGCGAAGCCGTCACCGCGTGGATGACCGAAGAAGCCATCGAACGCGCGCGACAGCCGAAAGAACTGTTCCGCATCGATGGCGCCACCCACGTCGAACTCTATGACAAGGAACCGCACGTCAGCACCGCCGTGGCCCGGCTGGCGGAGTTCTACGCGCAGAATCTCAGCCGCGAAACAGAATGAGCACGTACAGGCCGCCAATCAGTATCAGCTGGATGCGTCAACCGCCGCTCAACAGAAGCGAGTCGCTCATGCAACTGGGCGACACTTTCCTCCAGTTTATCAACACGGGCACCTCTCACACCTTCATCGGCAGGATCACCATCTGCAAACCCTCGAGGTGCAAACGGCGTTGTGCGGCCAGCGCCGCCTGGTTGTGCAGCAGCCGCGTGAACCAGTTATCCGATGCGAAGATCAGCTTGCTCGTGAAGAAAATCGAATGCGGAAACTCGCGATTGATCTCCTCGCACAAGCGCGTCACCTCCTCCACCGCATCGGTGCCGAAACCCAGATACGACGATGCCGCCATGCCGTGGCTGTGGCAGAAATCGACAAAGAACTCCAGCGTCTCCGCCGCCTCCGCGCGCATCTGCTCCATTGCGCCCTCGCCGCCATAAGCGTGCGAATCCACCGTGCGTGCATTCACGAACAGGAAGTTCTTGAAGTGACCGGGGAACATGCGCTGCACCCACAACAAGGCGTGCAGCCCGCCGCCGCGCGAATTCCCGACGATGAACACCGCCGTCTGTTCCTCCGGGTCCGGCTCCACCGGTTCCGTATTCGCGCCAAACGGCTGCGACGCGAACACCTCGTCCACCGAATGAATCGCCTGCTTGGTCTGACGGTAGTGATTGCGGATGTAAATGCACAGCGCCGCGATGGCGACGATGATCACCGCCGTCGCCCAGCCGCCATCGGCAAAGCGCTCCACCAGCAGCACCGCCAGAATACCGGCACAAATCACAAAGCCCAGCGCCGACAGCAGCCAGCGCCGCTTCCAGCGCGTACCCTTGCCGCGATTGCGCGACCAGTACAGCACCAGTCCGAACAGCGAAATTGCAAACGTCAGGAACACGGAAATCGAATACAGCACCACCAGCAGGGTCACGCTGCCGCCGGTCCACCACAGGATGGCCAGCGCCGCGACACCCATCACCAGAATACCGTTCTGCGTCACCAGCCGCGTCGACAGATAGCGGAACTTGTGCGGCACCCACGAATCCGCCGCCATGTTCGACAGCACCGACGGACCGCCGAGAAAACCGGTATTCGCCGCCACGAACAACAGCCCCGCTTCGAAGGCCAGCACCACCACCAGCAAAGCCTGATTCGTCACCTCTCCGCCCAGCCCCATGCTGGCGATGATGGTCTTGAAGGTCGAGGCATTGAGCGTCTCGCCGGCCACCGGCTGCGCATCCCACAGCAGATACAGCAGAATGATGCCGCCCGCCGTGAAGGCCAGCGACAAGGCCATGTACAGCATGGTCACCTTGCCGGTGCGCACACGCGGCTCGGCCAGCAGATTGACGTTGTTCGACACCGCCTCCAGGCCGGTGTACGTGCCGCCGCCCTGCGAATACGCCAGCAGCAGCATGCCCGCCACGCCGGCCCAGCCGATATGGCTGGCGAGGTTGGAGGTCTCCGCCATCGTGTTAGGGATCAGTTCTGGCAAATGCGAGGCGTGGGCGAAAATGCCGTAAACGATTAATACCAAATGCGTGGCCACGAAGCCGAGGAAGATCGGCAGCAGGATCTGAATCGCCTCCTTCAGCCCTCGCAGATTCATCACGATCAGCAGCGCGATGAAGAACATCTCGGCCCACAGCTTGTACGGCTGGAAGCCCAGCGGCAAAAAGGACGCCAGCGCATCGACGCCGGAGGCGATGGAAATCGCAATCGTCAGCACATAATCGAGTATCAGAGCGCAGCCCGAAATCAGCCCCATATACGGCCCCACCAGCTTGGTCGCCACGCGATAACCGCCGCCGCCGGTGGGGAACAATTCGATCACCTGATTGTAGGCCAGCGCGATGATGAACACCGTCACCGCAGTAGCGATGGCCATGTACAGGCCCAGATGGGTATGGCCGCCCAGTGCGCGGAAGGTTTCTTCGGGTCCGTAGGCGGAGGAAGACAGGCCGTCGGCGCCCAAGCCGACCCAGGCCAGAAAGGCCACCAGCGCCATCGAATGGCGGGTCTCGCTCTTCATCGGATCGAGCGGCTTGCCCAGGATAATTTCGCGGATCTTATTGTTTTTCACGTGTCTCGGCGCCGGCGGGACCGGCTTAGTCTGGCGATAAACCAAATCATACCCGCTACCCGCCGCCAGAAAAACTTGTTAATTTGCAAAAGTAGTTGGGAACACGCTTGCGGCAGGGGTGTAAATGGGTGATAATGCGGGTCGCATTGCTACACCTGCCTCGGTGGTGGAATTGGTAGACGCAGCGGACTCAAAATCCGCCGCCGCAAGGCGTGCCGGTTCGATTCCGGCCCGGGGCACCAACAGGTTGTATTAAGCAGTCTAAACGAATCCAAGAAACCCGCTCCCTCATAGGGCAGCGGGTTTTTTCTTGTCCAGAGTTTCGCGACCCTCATGTCTCGCAAGTAGCGGCGTTCTCGCAAAAGCAGGCTACTCGCATAAGATGCCGATTTCGTTTTCCCCTGCATGCCGCCCTTTTTTATACTTGAACGTGCAGACTTTGACGTCATCCGCGATCCGCTTTGCCAACGTAATCTGGTCCGACTCGCCATAGGTGCATGCGAGCCATTTCCCTTCAGAAAATTTTCCGTCGAGTTGATAGATATAGGTCAAATTGGGTTTCTTCCCCGTTTCCTTGTAGTCAGCCAGTTCGCCGAGGTGCTCAGGAGGACCGTTCATGGGTGCAGCCCCATGCAGGTACAACGGCGAACCCACAAAGGAAGTCCAGCCTTTCGGCGTCTCTATAAGCTTCACCGAGTTTTCTGGGATGGAGGCAGGGCACTCAAGAAGAGGTGCAGCAGTGCTGCACGTCGTGTACAGGACCAACACGGCGGCCGCTGACCAATTCACACGTAGCGGCGGCGTTGACAAGCCAAGCGTAAGCGTATGTTTCATTTTTCGTCCTTATTCGATGACAAAGAACGCATCCGCATTATCGCTGGCGTGAATGTAATTGCCCCTTTTGTCCTTACCCTGCGCTTTAATAAAACGCACGGAAATTTCGGTCTTCTTTTCCGACTTCCATTGGTCCGCAATGTAAATGCCGTCTATACCCTGCTTTACATAAAGCGCGGCATGGTTGCCATGACGATGGCTCGGATAACGTCCATTTACGAAGGTGGCAATGGCTGTGCCCGGCTTCAGCATAGTGTTGCCCAACACAGCATCCCCTTGTCGCCAATGAGGCGTTGTCGGCGCGCCAGCATATTGTTGGACGAGTGCTACGCATTGGCGACTACCGACCACCGGCTGGCCTTTCAGTTCTGAGGCTTTGGGATAAACGTAAGACATCTAGGTCTCCTTGACGGCTTCGAAATCGACCTAGCATACGTTTTGGAGGGCTATCGGCTTTTGAACAGAAGCAAACTTTGGCTTGACATGAGTCAAGCACTGCTGAGATTAGTTCTATTGCTTGAAATCTTGCTCTCGCGGGCTCACGGCGTGGATATAGTCTGGCGCGACGCCGCTTGGCGCTCTGCTGCGCCGCGCCTTGGGATAAGCAAGCACGCGGGCGATGGAAGCGCGCGGCACGTCGTACGCCTGCATATACGCCCAGCCGATGGCGCTGCCCTGCGCGTCCCCCAGCCGGATGCCGTGTTCGACGACGGCACTCAGCATCGCATTCGTTCGCAGATCTTGTTCCATGCTCATCCTCCCTCATTATGCTGTGCAAGTTAGCACAAAGCCGATTCGCATGTAGCGTAATGTTGCAATCACAAAGCTGAGCACCTTACCGCAGCCTGCCGTCGCATAATTGGCGCTCGACAACAAGTCACCGAGACGGAGCGTCCATGTTCATTCCCCGCATTTCCCGCCGCTTGGCGGTGCTGGCCGCGATCGGCATCGCCGGCCAGGTATTTGCCGCTGACGAGATCCCGCCATCCACCTGGGTGGACAAGGACACCGGCCACCGCGTCTGGCGCCTGACGCCCGAGCCTGATTCTGGTTCGCTCTACTTCAACTACACGGCCATCACGCCCGACGGCAAGTGGATGGTGTACAACGCGCCCGATGGCATCCATGGCCTGGACCTGACCACCCGCAAGACGAAGCTGGTGGTGCCCAACCACGGCAACCGCATGGCGGCGCGCACCATCGCGGTGGGCCGCAAATCGAATGTGGTGTTTTACCTGAGCGACGATCCGGCGACCAAAATCACCTCGATCAACCGCGCCAACTTCGACACCGGCGTGAGCGAAAAGCTCGTCGATCTGCCGGCCGGCCACCGGGTCGACAGCATCAACGCCGACGATACGCTGGCCGCCGGCACCTACGAGATCAAGCCGTCCGCCAAAGCCGGCCAGGGCGCGCCGGGCGGTCCGCTGATCCAGCCGCGCAACAAGGGCGAGATGATGGAGCAGCGCCTGGCCGCGCGCATCCCGCTGGTGCTGTTCACGATCAATCTGCAAACCGGCAAGGAAACCCAGTTGCTGCAGTCGACAGACTGGATCAATCACCTGCTGTTCTCGCCCTCCGATCCGACGCTGCTGATGTATTGTCACGAAGGCCCATGGCAGAAGGTGGACCGCATCTGGACCATCCGCACCGACGGCTCGGACAATACGCTGATCCACCGCCGCACCATGGCGATGGAAATCGCCGGCCACGAGTTCTGGGGTCAGGACGGCAAGACGGTCTGGTACGACTGGCAGTATCCGAAGGGCGCGACGTTCTACGTGGCCGGCTACAACCTCGAAACCAGGCAGCGCACCGCCTATCAGACCGAGCGCAATGACTGGTCGATCCACTTCAACGTGTCGGCCGACGGCAAACTGTTTGCCGGCGATGGTGGCGATTCGGGACAGGTCGCGCGCGCGCCGGATGGTCAGTGGGTGGTGCTGCTCAAGCCGCAGTCGGTGCTGGGCCAGGGCGCGATCAACGACAAGGACTTCTGGCAGCCGGGCGTGTTCAAGCCGGAGCGGCTGGTGAACATGGCGCATCACGATTATCGCCTGGAGCCGAATGTGCGCTTCACGCCGGATCAGAAGCTGGTAGTGTTCCGCTCGAATATGTTCGGCCCCACCTATGTGCTGGGCGTCGAGGTGGACAAGGCGCCCGCCGGTGCGACCGATGTGATGTCAACGCCGGAACTGGCCGCCCGCTTCAAGCCGCAGAAGCCGACACCAACGCATTGAGCATCGGTGGCTGGCGGGATGGGGCATGACGGCAGTGGTATATTGTCGCCGTTCTTCATCCTGCCCTAGTCATACCGATGATCACCCTTCCCCTGCCCGGCCTGCACGCGCGCGATGTGCGCCGCATTGGCGACCATGCCGCCGCCGCCGAGGCCCGCCGTTTTCTCCATCCGGTCCAGCAAGCGCTGCTGCATCGCCGTGGGTGGCTGAAGATGCTGGCGCCGCGTTCGTGCGGCGGTGCCGAACTGCCCTTGCCGGATGTGGTGCGGCTGGAAGAAGCGGTAGCATCCATCGATGGCAGCATGGGCTGGGTGCTGACGCTGTGCGCGGGCGCCGGCTGGTTTGCCGGTTTCCTGCCGCCGCCGATCGCGGCCGATATCATGCACACCCGGCGCGTCTGCGTAGCCGGCAGCGGCGCCCCTACCGGTTACGCCGAGCAGGAAGGCGATGGCTACCGCATCAGCGGCAGCTGGGACTACGCCAGCGGTGCTCCCATGGGCACGCACTTTACGCTGAATGCGGTGTTGCGCAAGGACGGGCAGCCGATGCTGGATGCATCAGGCCAGCCTTCGATCCGCGCCTTCATCGTGCCGGTGCGGCATGTGTCGATCACCCCGTCGTGGTCCACCATCGGCATGCGCGCCACTGCGACGCATCGTTATGCCATCGATGGCGCCTGGGTGCCGAAGGAGCATGGTTTCACCATTGCGCCGGAAGCGGCGACGGCGGACGGGCCGCTGTACCGCTTCCCCTTCATGTCGCTGGCTTACGTCACGCTGGCCGCCAACATCGCCGGGATGGCCGCACATTTTCTGCGTCTCGCATCGGATCTTGTGGGAAGACGCCAGGACAACGCGTCCGCGATGCTGTCCGATAAAATGCATCAGTTGGCGCAGAAACGAGAGCACTTCTATCAAGCCCTGGACCGGTGCTGGAAACTGGTCGAGCAAGGTAGGACGCTGGCAAGCCAGGACATGGATGCGATACGCGCCACCTCTCTTGCCCTGGTCGCGATCTCGCGCTGTGCGGTTGATGAGCTGTATCCCTACTGCGGCCTATATGCCGCCCGTGAAGACACCGACATCAACCGCGTCTGGCGCGACTTCCATACGGCGATCCAGCATAAATTGTTCACAGCCTGAATCTTCCCGTTCGCGCGTGGTCGAACGTTGAAGATCACCCGGCGGGAGATCGCCATGGCCATCAAATTCGCTGCAAACGTCATTCATTGCAGCGCTGTTGCTGAAGCTGATGCTTTAGTTCGCCGGATGGCTGGGATTCCACAGCTTCACTTTGGACTTCTTCTCGTAGCCCTTGCCCTTGGGGTAGCCCACCAGTTCCAGTTCCGAGCCCCATGGCGACAGGAAGTGCACCCAGGTTTCGCCTTCGGTATCGCCGCTGGTCATGGTCATCGGCTCGCCAATAATGGTGATGCCTTTCGATTTCAGATACGCCACGCCGGCTTTCACATCATCAGTGTAAAACGCGATGTGCGACGCGCCGATGTCTTCCGCCTTCGGCATCACCGTGCTGCCGTTCGACTTCTTGTACTCGAACAGTTCGATGTTGGAGCCGTGACCGCAACGCAGCATGGTCAGCGACAGACTCTCGGCGCGCGGCGCCATGTTGAACGGGCCGATATGGGTGACCGGTTCGCAGCCGAAGGTGGACGAGAAGAAGTCGATAGCCTGCTGCATGTCCGGCACATTGACGCCGACGTGGTCGACGCCCGCGGACTTGATGCCTGCTCCCTGGGCTGCGCCGCCCAGGCTCAATACGATCGCGGTGAATACCGCAGCGATGGTTTTCATGTTGGTTTCCTTTACTTTTTATCGATGAATACGCGCAGGCTCGAAAGCTTGCCGTCCTTGATGGTGAAGATGTCTTCACCATGCACCTGGCCCGGATTGTCCTTCGGCCCGTAGCTCCAGGTGACGCGGCCGATGCCGTGGTTCCAGGCCACAGGATCGGGCCGGAACGCGAAGCCCGGGTGGTCGGCCTGAACCCGTGCGATCAGGTGCGCCAGGCTGGCATAGCCGACCGCCATGTCGCCGTAATCGGCCACCATCACATCGGCGGTGTACACCTGAGCGAATTTGCTGTCCCAATGCTCCGGATTGCGGTCGCCCCAGAGTTCGAAGTGACGGTTGATCAGTTGCTGCGCAACCGCCACCTCGTCGCTCTGTTGTGCATGGGCCAGGGATGCCGCCAGCATGGCCCCGATTGCGATCAGTTTTTTCATGATCACACCTGCGCCATGCCGCCATCGACGAACAGTTCGGCGCCGTTGATGAAGCTCGCCGCATCGGATGCCAGGAAGGCCACGGTCTTGCCGATTTCCTCCGGCTCGCCCAGCCGCGCCAGCGGCACTTGCGACGCCAGGTAATCGAACAGGCCCTGACGCGCTTCGTCCGGCACCAGGCCGCCCAGGCCCGGCGTGCGGATCGGGCCGGGGCTGACGACGTTGATGCGGATGCCGCGCTCTTTCAGGTCCAGCGCCCACGAACGGGCAAAGTTGCGCACCGCAGCCTTGCTGGCGCTGTAGACGCTGAAGGCGGCCGTGCCCTGGATCGAGGTGGTGGAGCCGGTCAGTATCACCGAGGCGCCGTCAGCCAGCAGCGGCAGGGCTTTCTGCACGGTGAACAGCACGCCGCGCACATTGGTGCCGAAGATGCGGTCGAAGTGTTCTTCGGTGATTGCGCCCAGCGGCTGCATGTCGCCGCCGCCGGCGTTGGCGAACAGGATGTCCAGTTTGCCGGCGCTCTTGGCGATCTGCGCGTAGACCGCGTCCAGGTCAGACAGTACCGATGCGTCGGCGCGGATGCCGGTGGCAGTGCCGCCGATGGCCGCGACGGCGGCGTCGAGTTCCGCCTGGCGGCGGCCGGTGATGAACACGCGCGCGCCTTGTGCGGCCAGTTCCTGTGCCGTTGCCAGGCCGATGCCGGTGGTGCCACCGGTGACCAGAGCGATCTTGCCATTCAGTTGCTTGCTCATGATGTTCTCCTTGAATTGGTTGGATATGCGTTGTGCATGAGCGAACTTTACGCCTCTGGTCTTTATTAAAAAAGTGTGTAAAATTAAAATCACTATCTACGTACATGGATAATCAGGATGAATCAGCTGATGGCGATACGGGCCTTTGCCCGGGTGGTGGAGGCAGGCAGTTTTACCAAGGCGGCGGATTCGCTGGATATGCCCAATGCGACGCTGAGCAAGATGGTGCAGGAGCTGGAAGCGCATCTGGGCGTGCGCCTGCTGCAGCGGACCACGCGCCGCGTGACGGTGACGCCGGAAGGCCAGCACTATTACGAGAAGACCGGCCTGATTCTGCGCGATCTGGAAGACATCGACACGTCGTTCAACATCGCCCGCAGCAAACCGCGCGGCCATCTGCGCATCGACATCGGCAGCTCGACCGCCAGCGACGTGCTCATCCCGCTGCTGCCCGACTTCATGGCGCGCTATCCCGACATCCGGATCGATCTGGGCGTGTCCGACCGTTCGGCGGACCTGATCAGCGATAACATCGATTGCGTGATACGCGGCGGTGCGCTGGACAACTCATCGCTGATCGGCCGCCAGATCGGCCTGGCCGAGATGGTAACCTGCGCCACGCCGGCCTACCTCAAACAATACGGCGTGCCCGCTTATCCGGAGGAGCTGAAGAACGGTCACAAACTGGTGAGCTATGTGGTGTCGCTGAACGGCAGGGCGATGCCGTTCCGCTTCCTGTGCGATGGCGAGAAGACCGAGATCAAGACCGAGCATCGCGTCGGCGTCAACGAGAGCAATGCCCACCTGGCGGCGGGACTGGCGGGGCTGGGCATCATCCAGACCTTCCGCTACGCCGCCAGCCCGGCGCTCAAGGATGGCACGCTGGTGGAAATCCTGAAAAAGTGGCGGCCGGCGCCCTACCCCTTCCACGTGGTCTACCCGCATAACCGCCACCTCACGCACCGGCTGCGGGTCTTCATCGACTGGCTGGTGGAGACACTGCCCCAGCGTCTCAACTCAGCCTAGGCTCGGGCGCTTGGGCGAGTAGGTCCAGCCGGGCACCAGGTAGCGCATGGCGATGGCGTCGTCGCGCGCGGTGGTGGCGACTTTCTTGTACAACTCGTGGGCCGCGCTGATGCGGTCCATATCCGGTTCGATGCCCAGTCCCGGCGCCTGCGGCACCTGCACCTCGCCGCCGACGATCTGCAGCGGCTCGCGCGTCAGGCGCTCCTGGCCTTCCTGCCAGATCCAGTGCGTGTCGATGGCGGTGATCTTGCCCGGCGCGGCGGCGGCGGCGTGCGTGAACATGGCCAGCGAAACGTCGAAGTGGTTGTTCGAGTGCGAGCCCCAGGTCAGTCCCCATTGCTCGCACAGCTGCGCCAGACGCACGGAACCCTGCATGGTCCAGAAGTGCGGATCGGCCAGCGGAATATCGACTGCGCCCAACAGGTGCGAGTGCGCCATCTGGCGCCAGTCGGTGGCAACCATGTTGGTGGCGGTCGGGATGCCGGTGGCGCGGCGGAATTCCGCCATGATCTCACGGCCCGAATAGCCGTTCTCCGGACCACACGGGTCTTCCGCGTAGGCCAGGATGTGTCCCTGACCGCGGCATAATTCGATCGCCTCGCGCAGCGACCAGGCGCCGTTCGGGTCCAGCGTCACGCGCGATTCCGGATAGCGCTTCTTGATCGCGGCGATGGCCTCCATCTCCACCGCGCCCGGCATCACGCCGCCCTTCAGCTTGAAGTCCTTGAAGCCGTATTTGTCCACCGTGGCTTCCGCCAGTTCGACGATGGCGGCCGGCGTCATTGCTTCCTGATTGCGGCGCGCATACCAGCCGCTGGCGCCGTCGCCGCTCAGGTAACCCAGATCGGTGCGCTGGCGGTCGCCGATGTAGAACAGATAGGCCAGCATCGGCACGCTGTCGCGCTGCTGCCCAGCCCCCAGCAGTTCGCACACCGGAACCCCCAGATGCTGTCCCAGAAGATCGAGCAGCGGCGCTTCCACCGCGGTCACCACGTTATCGAGACGCAGGTTGATTTCGTGCGGCTGCTTCAACACCTCGGCCTCGGCGGCGGACGTCACCTGGTGATGGCCGCCGATCGCCGCGCGGATGCTGTTCAGGGTGCGGTTGTAGCGGCCGATCTGCGTGCCCACCACCAGCGGAATGGCACGCTCGAGCGCCGCCAGGATGCCGGCGCCGCCCGGCACTTCGCCGATGCCGGTATGGCCCGAACTATCCTTCAGCAGCACCAGGTTGCGCGTGAAGAAAGGCGCATGCGCACCGCACAGATTGAGCAGCATGCTGTCGTAGCCTGCCACCGGGATGACCTGCATCTCGGTCACGACCGGGCTGCCGTTGTGTGTCTTCTGATTCATGTTTGATCCTGATGTTAGCGATAGCGGTACAGTTTGACCCGCTGTATGGTGTAGGCATCGGCACGCAGGCCGATATGCCGGCCCTGGTGGGTTTCATCGCCGTTCATCCAGCGCCCTTCGCGCCAGCGGCCGTTCTGGTAGCTGCCTTCGACCGCCTTTTCGATGCCGACCTGCGCGCCGTCGGCGCCGGTAAAGTTGATGGTTAGTCCCTTTCCCGCCACGATAAATTCATCGTCGCCGGTCTGTATCACCAGACCGCCGCGGTTGCGCACCTCGGATGGCTCCAGCTTTTCCCACGGCGCGTTGAAGCTGACCTTGAGCGTGTAGCCGCCCATGTTCACCATCTGTGGCGCGGTGTCGACCACACCTTCGTACGACATCGGTGCCTTGAAGCCGTGCATGCGGCCGTTGCCCTGGTGCTGGTTGATCACTGGGCTGAGCTGCTTGAGCACGCGGTAGGCCTGCGGCAGCGAGTATTTGCCGTCCTTGACGTCATCGATGGCGAACGGCGAGAAGCCGAAGGCGTCATGCTCGCCGATGGCATAGAAGGCGTCGGCGCCGGCATCGGCACGGTCGGCCTGATCCCCTTCGGGAACAAACAGCGGGTTGTCGGGCCGCTTGAACTGCCTGGCCCAATGCATGAAGTTGGGGAAGTAGGTGTCGATGGCGATCACGTCGACCGACGGTGCACCGGGCTTCCAGATATCGAACAGATGCGGCAGCGGGCCGGCGCTCGGATATTCGCCCGGACGCTTGCCGGGCCGGTTCAGCGCCACGTTCACATACATCGGCAGCGGATAAGCGGCCTTGCCGGCCGCGGTCAGCGACTCGACAAACGCGGCGTAGTGCCACGCCTGGAATATCTCTTCCGTTTCGATGGTGTCGCCGAACACCTCGGCCCAGCTGCCGCCGGTGCGTGATCCTTGCGCTTCCCAGGCGGCGCGCACGCCCGGCTGCAGCGTGGCCTTGTGTGCGGCCAGATACGACGTCAGCGCGGCAGGCACCGGCGCACGCCAGGCGGCGTTGGCGGCGGCGCTGTAGTCGCGCACTTCCGGCAGCATGCCGATCTCGTTTTCGACCTGCACCATCAGCACCGTGTGCCGGGTGTCGGCCTGCTTCAGGTGCGACAGCAGCGCGCGGAAGGCGGCGCTGTCGGCGGCCAGCGTGGCCGGCGCGAACGGTGTCAGGATTTCCTGCGGCACGCCGGCGCGCGTCCGAGCGCGCGGGAAGCGCTGGGTGTCTTTCTTCACCCACGCCGGCGCGTAGGTCGACATGGAATTCTTCCAGGCGCCGAACCACAGCAGCACCAGCCTGGTGTTGTGCGCGCGCGCCTGCTTCAGCATACCGTCCAGCACCGTGAAATCGAAACGGCCTTCCACCGGTTCGATCTGGTCCCACTCGACCGGCGCCAATACGGTGTTCACTTCCGCCGCGGCCAGCGCGGGCCACAGCGATTCCAGATAATCGAGACTGGAAGCGGACGAATTATGCAGCTCGCCGCCCAACAGCAGGAAAGGTTGATCGTCGACGATCAATTGCGTCGCGCTACCCTGCTTGCGCAGGTACGGCGGCGTTGCCGCTTGCGCGGCGCCCAGGCCGACGGCCGCCAAAGCGATGGCGCAGGCGGCCGCGCTCACGCGGCGTTTGGTTGCACTCATGGCTCTCCCTAAAAAAAACCGCCCCGTGATGGGGCGGTGTGAAAAGGCCCCATTACTGGAGACGGGCCAGACGATCAGAACTTGGCGCGCAGACCGAGCGAATAGGTGCGGCCTGGCGAGTATTGCGAGAAGTTGGCGTTACCGAACTGGAAATAGCCGCGACGCGAGTCGTTGTTCAGATTGACGATGTCAAAGCTGAGGGTCGGCCAGTTGTCCTTGTCGAACACTTCCGCCAGATCGATACTCGATGAGAAGTCCAGCTGCTTGTAGTTATCCGAGAACAGCGCCGCGTTGGTGATGCCGTTCTGGTTTGCGCTGGCGGTCTGGCTGCCCTTCGAGAAGGTGTGCGACAGACGCGCCATGTAGCCGTGATTCTCGTAGTAGACCGAGAAGTTGTTGGTACGGTTAGGCACGCCCAGCGCCACGAAGCCGTTCGAGCCTTCGCCGCTGGCACGCTGGGTGATGAAGGTTGCCGTCTCGTTGATGCCGAAGCCGCGGATCGGCAGGATCTTGTCCAGCGGCTGGACCCAGCCCAGTTCCAGACCACGGATACGCAGTTCACCGTCGGCGTTGCGGGCGCGGGTCAGCACCACGGTGGCGACGTCCGGACCGCCACGCGAGTTGATCGCGGTCTGCTGGTTCGGGGTCAGCGTGCCGTAGTTGATGCCGTAAGCGGCCAGCGAGCTGAATGGCGCCGTGATGTTTTCGTTGATGGTGAAGCCATCGACGTTCTTCTGGAATACCGTCAGGCTGACGTAGCCTTCGCGGCCGGTGTACCAGTCCAGGCCCAGGTCGATGTTATCCGACAGGTAGGGTTTCAGGGCCGGGTTGCCGACCGAGCCGACGTCCGCCGACACCGACGAGAAGTTCACGCCAGGACGCAGCGCGTTCGGATCGGCGCGGGTCATGCTGCGCGAGATGGCGGCGCGGGCGATGACGTCGCTGCGCAGGTTGACCGCCAGCGTGCCCGAAGGCAGGGTGTTATTGTAGGTGGTGTCCTGGTACACCCACTGGTCGATGTTCGGGTACTTGCTGCCGTTCTGGGTCAGGCTGGCGTTGCGCGGATCGCTGACCGAGTTGAGCGAACCGACCGACTGGCGGGTACGCACGTAACGCACGCCGGCGTTGTAGCGGAACGGGAAGCCATACAGCTCGTTCTTGCCGTTCGCTTCGAAGTACAGACCGGTGGTCTTCTCCCCGATGAAGCCCGAGCTGGCGCCGGTCGACGACGCACCGGTGGCCGGCGCATTGTTGTAGTAGTACTGGTAGTTGGAATCCTTGGCGAAACGGCCCCAGTCGATGATCGGCTTGCCGTAGGGGCCAGGGATGATGTAGCTGGCCAGCGCGGTTTGCGGAATCAGCGAGCCGCCATAGGTCAGCGGCGCGGTGGCGCCGGCGGTGTAGCCGGTGCCGTAGCCCGGATACAGCGCGGCGGCGCTGGCGCCCGGCGTCGAGGCGCCGTCGCAGTTCGGCGCGCCGTTCGGGCCGGCCAGGAACACGCTCGGATTGTTGCCGCAGACCGCAGCCTGCCATGCCGCCGAGTTGTCGCTGGCGCTGATGCGGCGGTCGATGTCGTCATAGGCGATACCGCCCTTGATGTTGAACTTCTCGTCGCCCCAGGTCAGATCGCTGTGGAAGCCCTTGGTCTCGGTCTTGCGGAACTCGTTCTGAATGTTGACGCGACCGGTGTTCCAGACGTAGCTGGCCGGGTTGGTCAGGTCGGTGCTGGCCACCACCGACGGAATGCCGCCGGTGTTCGAATAGGTGACGGTGTTGCCGCTGTTTGGCGGCGTGATCACGTAGACAGTCGGCGCCTCGTGGGTGAAGTTGGAGCGGGTGTAGTTGACCTGCGCATCCAGTTTCAGGGTCGGCGTGATCTTCCATTCCATGCCGGGGTTCAGGCCCAGCAGGCTGACCTGATCGTGACGGTAGCCATGCTCGAAGAAGTTCTGGGTGTTGGCGAAGGTGCCGCCGGTGACCGTGCAACCGTCGCTGCAATCGCTCTTGTCGACGGTCATGTTCAGCGGGATCATGCCGCCGTTGCGGACCGACCAGTCATAGTCCATGCGCGTCATCTTGTCATCGCGCTTGCTGTACATGGTGTCCAGGTAGAAGTGCAGGGTTTCGGACGGCCGGTATTCGGCACTGAAGATCGCCGAGCCCTTGTCCTTGGTGCCGAAGTAGTCCATGGTGCGGCCCAGGCGCGGCACGATGGCGTTGTCGATCTGCTGAATGGTCAGGCCCGGATTGTGGGCCAGCAGCCAGGCCTGGTCGATGACCTGACCGGTGACCAGGCCATTGCCGGCGCCGGCCGGCACGGTGGCGGGGATGGTCCAGTTGCCGCCGCCGGTATTGTTGCGGGTGGCGGCCGGATTCTGCGCGGCCGACAGGTTGGCGTTGGTGTAGCCGACGGTTTCCCAGCCGGTGGTGTGGATTTGCTGGCGCGACAGGGCGATCCCGCCCAGGATGCCCCAGTTGCCGAAGGTCTGGCTGGCCATGAACGAGCCGCGGCCGCCGGCCTTGTCGGCGATCTGCTGCTTGGTGCCGGTGATGCTGGCGGCGATGTAGCGGCCTTCCTTGTCGAACGGACGCGCGCTGCGCAGGTTGACCACGCCGGCGGCGCCGCCTTCGATCATCTCGGCGGTCGGGCTCTTGCTGACGGTCAGCTTGGTGAACAGGTCGGTCGGCAGCAGGTCGAGGTCGACCTCGCGGTTGGTGTTGGCGCCGTCGATCGGGCCGGACGAGGCGACCGCGATCGGCGCGCCATTCAGCAGGATCTTGGTGAAGCTGGAACCCAGGCCGCGGATCTGGATGGTGGAGCCTTCACCGGTCACGTCGCGTGAGACGCCGACGCCGGGGATGCGGCTCAGCGATTCAGCGATGTTCTTGTCGGGGAACTTGCCGAAGTCTTCGGCGTTGATCGAGTCCTGGAAGCCGACGGCTTCCTTCTTGTCCTTGGCCGAGGATAACAGGGAATTGCGGTAACCGTTCACCTGCACCACGGTCATGCCGGGATCGGGCTGGGCGGCCGGCGCTGCGGAAGCGGGCGCTTCCTGAGCGTATGATTGCGCAATCAAACTTGCCATGGCGGTCAGGCCGAGCACTACTTGCCGGCGCGCGCGCCGACCCTTCTGCTGCTTTACTAACATTTTAAGGTCTCCTTCGGTAAATCACCGTGGTTCTTGTTATAAGTCGCACATCACTTTGACAAAATGGTTGCGCGATCATTTGAGTGTAAGAGTTTCGAAAAGTTATTGTCAACAAAAATCATGCTAGAAATGTTATGCGCTACCATTTGGTGCCGAGAAGAAATGGCGACGCCCGACCGCTCATAGGGGGAGCGGACAGCGCAGGCAAAAAATGAGGGTGTGGCGAGATTGCGACGCGTAGTCATTCCCGCGCAAAGCGGGAATGACGGGGGATCAGTACTTGGCGGGCGCGTTCGGCGCCGGGGTGGCGGCGCGGATGAAGTCGCGCAGGTCGTCGTTGGCGGTGGCCAGGTCTTCCGAGCGCAGATACATCATGTGGCCGCTGCGGTAGCCTTCAAAGCGCAGACGGTCCTTCATCTTGCCGCTCGGGTCCAGCTGCCACATGGTGTACTTGGCGTCGAAATAGGTGCAGGCGCCGTCGTAGTAGCCGGACTGTATCATCACCTTCAGGTAGGGATTGGCCGCCATCGCCAGGCGCAGGTTCTCGCCGGTCTTCTCGTTCTTGAAGTCCCACGGATGCACGTCGCCGAACAGGTTGTACTTGATGTCAGTCTTGTAGCCCAGGTCCACGCGCAGATACTGGTTGATCGCCGGCGTGAACGAATGCAGCCACGAGGTCAGCTCGGCGTTGTAATCGACCTTGTCGCCGCCGTCGCTGCGATCGATGCCGAGATAGCGCGAATCCAGCCGGCCCACGGTCTTGCCCTGCTTGCGCAGCAGCTCCTTCCAGAACTGCTGCGGTTGCACCGCCAGGTTGTTCTGCACCACGTAGTCCTGCGACAGGCCCGAATAACGCGCCACCTTGGCGGCGATCTGCGCCTTCTTCTGCGGATCGAGGAAACCGCCCTTGGCCAGCGCCGGCAGGAATTCATCGGTGGTGAAGGCTTCCACCTCCGGCAGCACATCCTTCAGATCGCGCGATTGCAGATCGGCCGGCAGCGCCTTCTGATACCAGGCGGTGGCGGCGAAGTACGGCAGCTTCAGCGCATCGTCCACCACGCCGTCGCGTTTCAGGCCCAGCTCCGTCGGCGACACCAGCACCACCCCGTTCAGATACATCCACTGCGCGTTCTGCAGCTCCAGCGCCAGGCCGGCCACGCGCGAAGTGCCGTAGCTTTCGCCGATCAGGTATTTGGGCGAGGTCCAGCGGCCTTCGCGCGAGACGAAGGCACTGACCCACTCGGCCAGATACTGGATATCCGCGTTCACGCCGAAGAAGCGCGCGCGGTCGGCCTTGCCGTCGAGGATGCGCGAAAAGCCGGTGTTGACCGGATCGATGTACACGATATCCGCCACATCCAGTATCGAATGCGGATTGTCCTTCACGCCGTAGGGCTGGATCGGATAGCCTTCCGCATCCAGATTCAGCACCTTGGGGCCGGTGTAGGCAATGTGCATCCACACCGAGGCCGAACCGGGACCGCCGTTAAAAGACAGCACCAGCGGGCGCTTGCCCTTGTCGGCGACGTCGGTGCGCTGGTAATAGGTATAGAACAGCGACGCCGACACCTTGCCGTCCTTGTCCCATACCGGCTGCGTGCCTGCGGTCACCTTGTACGGCACCTGCTTGCCCCTGATCGTGACCTGACCGGTTTTGGTCACCTGCGAGTCGGCCTTGAGCAGACGCTCGTGGGCCTGCAGTTCGGCGGCGCGTTCCTTGCTGAGGGCGGGCGCGTTCTTGTCGGCGTCCTGGGCGGTTGCGGCAAGGCTGGTGGCCAGCAGCATCAGGACCAGCGGGGCAAGCTTGGATTTCATGGCATCTTTCTGGATTGGAAAGAACCTATAGTAATGTAAGTCTGCGGCGGTGGTGGCGTCCAGTCCAGCACGGTCACCGGTTGCGGCGGCAGCGCGGCCTGACCTTCGCCGTCGACCTGCCGCACGTTCTGCACGAACAGGCTGAGGATGCCGCTGCGGCGCCACAATTCCGTGTCGTAGCTCGGTTCCCACTCCCCTACCGAGGCCGTGGTCAGGTCGTCGATTTGCCACTGGCCGCGCATGATGTCGGCGCTGCGCGCCACCGATACCTTGCTGCCACGCTCCTCGTCGCGGAACACCAGCAGCGCGCCGGCGTCATTCACCATGATCTGCGGCCGCGCGATCGGAATGCGTTTGGTGCCCTGCCCGCTCAGCGAAAACGGCGTCTTGCGGAAGTCCAGCGCGCGCACCTGCCAGCCGGCGTCGCCGCGGAAGATGACGTGGTACTGCGGCACCACCGAACCGGCGTCGCGCCAGTAGCTGGCGATGTAGGGCCGGCCTTCACGATCGGCAGCCATCGAGGTCTGGTTGATCAATTCGCTGTGCTGCGGGATGCGCAGCGCATATTCGGCGCTGGCGGCGTCGATCGGCAGCGTGTACGATGTGCCGTCGGACCGCTCCCAGGTCTGGCCGCCGTCGCGCGAGCGGGCGTACGCCATGTCATGGTTGCTGGCCACGTCCGGTGACTCGCGCCACACCCAGGACAAATGCAGCGTGCCGCGGTCGTCGAGAAAGGCTTGCCAGTAGGCGTTGCGTTTGCCCTCGCCTGCGATCAGGTTGGTGTGCAGCCGCGTCCAGCGCCGCGTGGCCACGTCATACCGGTTGATCACCAGGTCGCCGCGTCCCGATCCGCCCAGGCGATAAAAGAACAGCAGATTGCCGTTGGACAGACGGTAGAACTCGGGGTAAGACAGCTCTTCCTCGTCCTTGCCGGTCATGGATAATTTCGGCCCCAGCTCCAGCGATCCCGGCGCCACGCCGCGCGCGTAACGCAGCGGGTTGTTGTGATGGTCCCAGGCGACATGCAGATAACCGGCGCCGTCGACCATGATGCTGATGGTGTTGTGGGCGTCGGCAGCGTTGCCCTGCCATGGCGTGCGCCGCACGGTCCATTGCGTGCTGCCCAGTTTGCGCTTGCCCAGCACCAGGTAGCGCTGCGCATCGTAATAGGCCACATATTGCGAGTCGCCGTGACTGACCAGCGAATTCTTGCGGAACACCACCGCGTTGACCGAATTGTTCGCCCAGCCGTCGCCGACGATGGAGCGCACCGGCGCAGCAGCGGCAGCAGCGAGCGCGCCAGCCGTCAGCGCCAGGGTCGTAAAGATTATCCGTTTGATCATGTCGCCCATGCTACGCAAGCGCCTCCATCGCAACCAATACATTTTGCACCATCTTGCATACGCAAAAAGCATAGCGCAGATCAATACAACATTAATTTCCTCAAGGCAAAATATGAGATAATTCCCGCCGCATTGAGAGCGCCCTAAACCATTGTCGCTATGACCACGCAACACGACCATTCCCGCTACCTGGATCAATCGGACGATCCGCAGGCCTTCTGGGCGCAGCGCATCAGCGCCTGCCGCTGGATGATCGCCCGCACCTTCGCCCTCGGCGCGTTCGCGGCCGGACTGGGCGTGGCCGGGCAGGGATTCCTGGAACAGGCCGCGCCGCTGTTCCCCTTCATCAGCCAGAATTACGGCCTGTGGCAGGCCAGTTATCTGCTGTCGCTGCTGCTGATCTTCCTGCTGTGGTCCGCCGCCATGCTGCAAAAAATCAGCCTGCTGCAAAACAGCAAACAGGGCTTGAAAACGCAGCAGCGCATCGACGAGCAAAACGCCCGCCGCGAAGAGCGCGCCCGCGAAAACCGCGAGCGCCGCGAACAGCTGCGCAAGGATCGCGACGCCCTGACCATCACGCCGTCCTTCTTCAAGAATACCGAAGCGCGCAGCAAGAAGTTCGACTATTGATCATTCGTAGCGCAGGCAGTCCACCGGCAGCAGCTTCGAAGCGCGCCGCGCCGGATAAAAGCCGAAGAACACGCCCACCAGGCTGGCGAAACCGCAAGCCACGATCACCGCCCGCAGCGTGATCGTCACGTCGAACTTGCCGCTGGCGGTGATTGCCGCCGCCGCGCCGCTGGCCAGCACGATGCCGAAGATGCCGCCCACCAGGCAGATCACCACCGCCTCGGTCAGGAACTGCAGCAGCACGTCGCGCGGCTTGGCGCCGATCGCCATGCGGATGCCGATTTCGCGCGTGCGCTCGGTCACCGACACCAGCATGATGTTCATGATGCCGATGCCGCCCACCACCAGCGAAATCGCGCCGATCAATCCCAGCAGCGCGGCGATGCCGGCGCTGATCTTCTGCGCCGTCTCGGCGAACGAGGCCAGGTTATCGATGCGGAAGTCGTCCGGCTCATCGAGCTTGATATGGTGGCGGTCGCGCAGCGTATCGTTGATGTCCTCGATCGCATCCAGCAGGTTGCCGCCGGATTTGCCCTGCGCCACCACGTAGTGCACGCTGTTCGGGAACGGCATCTTGACCAGCGAAGCCGCCGCCGCCGTGATCGGCACGATCACGTATTCGCTCAAGTCGCCGCCATCCACCTGCTTGCCTTCCCCGTACAACACGCCCACCACCTGGAACGCGGTGTTCTCGATGCGGATATATTTGCCCAGCGGGTCCTGCTTGTAGAAGAACTGGTCGGCGATCTTGTGGCCGATCACCACCATGCGCGCGCTGGCACGCACGTCGGCCTCGCCGAAGATGCCGCCCTGCTCGATCTTCCAGCCGCGGATCTTGAACATGGCCGGGGTCACGCCGTGCACCGTCTTGGCGGCGTTCTCGTTGCCCACCGCCAGATTGAAGCTGCCCTGCAGCACCGGCGCCGCGCCCGACAACGACGGCAACTCGTTCAGCGCCGCCGCATCCTGGATGGTCAGCACCGGCTGCGCGCCGTTGCGCAGGCGCTGCTGCCGCACGCGGTCGCCGCCGGGGGAGATGAACAGCATGTTGGTGCCCAGCTGCTCCAGTTCCCTGGAGATGAAGCGCTTCATGCTGTCGCCCACCGCCAGCAACAGCACCACCGAGGTGATGCCGATGATGATGCCCAGCATGGTCAGCAGCGTGCGGAGGCGGTTCGCCATCATCGAGCGGAACGCTTCCACCACGATCTGAAAAAGGTTCATATCGTTTATACCGTTATCTGTTCATGGCTGAGCGCCAGCTGGCGGAGGCCCTCGGCGGCGGGGCCGTCGTACAGCACGCGGCCATCCTTCAGGCGCATCAGCCGTCTGGCATGGGCGGCGATATCCGGCTCGTGCGTCACCAGCAGGATGGTGATGCCGCGCTCCTGGTTCAGCTGCTGGAACGAGCGCATGATCTCGACGCTGGTCTGGGTGTCGAGGTTGCCGGTCGGCTCGTCGGCCAGGATCAGCGGCGGATCGCCGACCAGCGCGCGGGCGATCGCCACCCGCTGCTGCTGACCGCCGGACAACTGGTTCGGCGTGCGCCTGGCCATCTCCTTCAGGCCCACGCGCTCCAGCTCCACCAACGCCTTGGCGTGCGCCTTCGAACGCGACACGCCGGCATAGATCAGCGGCAGCGCCACATTCTCCGCCACGCTCATGCGCTTGATCAGGTTAAAGCTCTGGAACACGAAGCCGATGGTGCGGTTGCGGATGGTGGCCAGCTGGCTACGCGACAGTTTGAGCGTGTCGACGCCGTCCAGGTGATAGCTGCCCCCGGTGGCCTGGTCCAGGCAGCCGAAGATATTCATCAGCGTCGACTTGCCGGAGCCGGACTGCCCCATCACGGCAAGGAAATCGCCGCGCGGCACGGCCAGGTCGATGCCGTGCAATACCTTGGTCTCGATACTGCCCGAAAAATAGCTCTTGGTGACCTGGCGGATATCGATCAGCAGTTCGTTGCCGCTCACGGCCCACCCGCCTTGTCGCCGACGATGGCGCGCGTGATCACCTGGTCGCCCTTTTTCAGCTGCCCGCCCACCACCTCGGTGAAGCGGAAGTTGGACAGGCCGATCTTGATGTCCTGCGGCTTGGGCTGGTTGTGCGCGTCCAGCGTGTAGATGCGGAAGGTGCGCGCCAGCTCGGTCTTGCTGCGGAAAGAGCCGTCGTCCTCCTGCGCCGGCTCGGCCGCCGCCGCGGCGGTCGCGGAGGCCGATGCGGAAGCAGAAGCGGCGGCCTGCTTCTTCTGTTTCTCGATTTCCTCGTCGCTGAGGCGGAAGCGCAGCGCGGCAGTCGGCACGCGCAGCACGTTCTGGCGGTTGCCGACCAGCAGACGCACCTGCGCCGTCATGCCCGGCTTGAGCAGCTCGTCCTGATTGTCGACGTCGAGCACCACGTTGTAGGTCACCACGTTCTGCACCACGTTGGCGGCCAGACGGAACTGGCGCATGCGCGCGTTAAATTCCTTGTCCGGATAGGCATCGACCACGAAGCGCGCTTCCTGCCCTTCCTTCAGCGAGCCGACATCCGCTTCCGACACGCTGGTATCGATCTGCATCTTGGTCAGGTCGCGCGCGATCTGGAACAGCTGCGGCGTGGTGAACGACGCCGCCACCGTCTGCCCCAGGTCCACACTGCGCTTGATCACCACGCCGTCGATCGGCGAGCGGATCACGCTGTTGTCCAGGTCAGCCTGGGCGCGCGCCAGCTGCGCCTGCGCCAGCTGGATATTGGCCTGCGCCACATCGACCTCGCGCCTGGACTGGTCCAGCGCCAACGGCGAGATGAAGTTCTGCGCCAGCAGGCTTTGATTGCGCTGGTGCGTGGCCTGCGCCAGCCGCAGCGACGCGCGCGCCGACGCCAGCTGCGCGTCGGCCTGACGAATCTGCGCGTTGAAGATGGTCGGATCCAGTTTCAGCAGCACCTGGCCCTTGCTCACGTGGTCGTTGAAATCGGCTTTCAGCTCGCTCACCGTGCCCGACACCTGCGAACCGATATTGATCAGCGCCACCGGATTGATGGTGCCGGTGGCCGTCACCGTCTGCACGATATTGCCGGTATCGACCGCCGCGGTGCGGAAACGTGGCGCTTCCGCCACAGGGGTCTTGCTTTTGGAATAGAAGGCGGCCGCGCCGCCCACCACCACCAGCAGGCCGACGGCCAGCGCGATCTTCTTTCTCGTCAGAAAAGCCATTGTTTTCAAGGTGTCCCGGTGTGAGATCCGGCAACATGCGGATCAGCCGGACAAGTATCGGCCACATTTGCCTTAAAAGCAACATACCTGCTCCGCTAACTCTTTTGGGGAGCCATGTCATACCTTGATCGCGGAGATATGCATTTTTGCAAAGCGGGTTTGCAGGAATGTCCGTTCTCAAGCGGTGCCTTCCTGCCTACCATGGCAACTCCACCACACGGAGAACACCATGAGCGAAACTCTCACAGTCACGGTCGCCGACGGCAGTTTCAACTGCTATGTCGCGCGGCCTGCCGGCGAGCGGCCGGCGCCGGTGATCGTTGTGCTGCAGGAGATCTTCGGCGTCAACGCCGGCATCCGCGGCATCGCCGACGATTACGCCAGCAAAGGCTACATCGCCGTGGCGCCGGACCTGTTCTGGCGCGCCGAACCCGGCCTCGATATGTCGGAGGCCAAACCGGGCGACTGGGCGCGCGGCTTCGCGCTGTACAGCGCCTACAGCTTCGACGTCGGCGTGAGCGACATCGCCGCCACCGTGAATGCCGCCCGCACCGTGCGCGGCGCCAGCGGCAAGGTCGGCGTCACCGGCTACTGCCTGGGCGGCGTGCTGACCTACCTGAGCGCGGCACGCGGCGACGCCGACGCCTTCGTCGCCTACTACGGCGGCGCCACCGAGAAGTACGCGGCCGAAGCGGTCAACGTCCGCCAGCCTTTGCTCTACCACCTGGCCGAAGAGGATGAATACATCGGCAAGGACGCGCAGGCCACCATCCGCGCCGCGTTCGCGGCCAATCCGAACATCACGCTGTACAGCTATGCCGGCTGCAACCACGCCTTCGCGCGGCCCAACGGCAACCACTACGATGCCGCCGCCGCCACGCTGGCCAACGCGCGCACCGACGCTTTCTTTGAACAACATCTGTAACCACCAGGGAGAACCACCATGTCCGAACAAATCAACCCATCCCGCCGCAACGCCATGGTCGGCAGCGCAGTCGCCGCCGCGGCCACCGCGCTGGCCGCCGTCAGCAGCGAAGCCGTCGCCGCCACCACCGGTAAAATCAGCAAGACCGCCAGCAGCATCACCACCCGTGACGGCGTCGATATCTATTACAAGGACTGGGGTCCGCGCACCGGTCAGCCGGTGATCCTGAGCCACGGCTGGCCGCTGAGCTCGGACAGCTGGGAGTCGGCCGCCTTCTTCCTGGCCAATAACGGCTTCCGCGTGATCACCCACGACCGCCGCGGCCACGGCCGTTCCAGCCAGCCCTGGGACGGCAACGACATGGACCACTACGCCGACGACCTGGCACAGCTGATCGAGGCACTGGACCTGAAGAACATCATCCTGGCCGGCTTCTCGACCGGCGGCGGCGAGGTGGCGCGCTACGTCGGCCGCCACGGCACCAAGCGCATCGCCAAACTGGGCCTGATCTCGGCCGTGCCGCCGCTGATGCTGAAGACCGACACCAACCCGGACGGCCTGCCGCTCGAGGTGTTCGACGGTATCCGCGCCGGCCAGGTCAAGGACCGCGGCCAGCTGTATCTGGACATCGCCTCCGGCCCGTTCTACAACTACAACCGTCCCGGCGCCAAGCCGTCGCAGGGCGTGATCCAGGCCTGGTACGCGCAGGGCATGCAGGGCGGCTTCAAGAACACCTATGATTCGATCAAGGCGTTCTCGGAAACCGACTTCCGCGACGACCTGAAAAAGTTCGACAAGCCGACCCTGGTGATCCACGGCGACGACGACCAGATCGTGCCGATCAAGGCCGCCGGCATCGCCTCGGCCAAGATTGTCAAAGGATCGAAACTGATCGTCTACCCGGGCGCGCCGCACGGCCTGACCGAAACCCACAAGGACAAGTTCCACGCCGACTTCCTGGCCTTTGCCAAGGCGTAAAGACTTCCTGATATCGCTCAAAAAAAAACCGCCTGCGGGCGGTTTTTTCTATGCTATGGTTGGCGTACCATGATGGAACTTTTCACGTCGCCAAGCGATTCTTCCCTGCTTCACTACGGCATTTACTCCCCGCCGCTGGTTTTCCTCTCGATTCTCGTTGCCATATTCTCATCATGGATGGGTTTGCAAGTTGCGTCGCAGACACGCTCAGCCGGCACGCGCGGCCTGCGCGCCGCCATGCTCGCCACCGGCAGCCTGGCGCTCGGCTGCGGCGTGTGGGCCATGCACTTCATCGGCATGCTGGCCTTCGACCTGTGCATCGATACCGATTACGATCACGGCATCACCCTGCTGTCGATCATCCCCAGCCTGGCCGCGTCCTGGGTGGCGCTGTTCATCATCAGCATGCGCAGCGTCAGCGCCGTCTCGCTGCTGTGCGGCGGCGTGCTGGTGGGCGCCGGCATCGGCGCCATGCACTACACCGGCATGGCCGCCATGCGTACCGCGCTCGATCTGCGCTACGACCCGCTGATGTTCGGCCTGTCCATCGTGGTGGCCGTGGTGCTGGCCACGCTGGCGCTGTGGATACGCTATGGCCTCGGCGCGGTGCGGCGCCTGCCGCGCGGCGTGGTGGGCGGCATCAGCGCCACCGTCATGGGCTGCGCCATCGCCGGCATGCACTATACCGGCATGGCCGCCGCGCGCTTCGTCGGCGCCTTGCCGCCGGACGCCAAGCCGGAACAGCACACCACCTTCCTGGCGCTGGCCATCGCCCTGATCACGGTGGTGGTCACGGTGTTCGCGCTGGCCGCCAACGGCATGCTGCGTTACCGCGAGATGTACAAGCAGCTGTCGGAAAGCGAATCGTGGATGCGCGCCCTGCTGACCACCACCGTCGACGGCGTGATCACGGTCGATCGCGAAGGCTTCATCCACGAATTCAACGCCTCGGCCGAGCGCATCTTCGGCTGGCGCCGCGATGAAATCCTGGGGCGTAACATCCGCCTGCTGATGAGCGACGTCGAAGGTTCGGAACAGGACGGCCTGCTGGCCTACCTCTACACCGGCAGCGGCGCGCTGGAAGGGCGCAGCAGCGAGATCATCGCCCTGCGCAAGGACGGCAGTGAGGTGCCGATCCGCCGCGCGCTGGGCCACGCACGGCTGGGCAAACGCAACCTGTATGTGCTGTTCATTACCGACATCACCGAGCGCCGCGCCATCATGCAGGCGCTGCGCGACAGCGAACAGCAATTGCGCTCGCTGATCGGCAACATCCCCGGCATCTCGTTCCGCAGCAGCATGGCGTTCGACGCGCCGCCGGTGTTCGTCAGCGACGGCACCGAGCGCCTGGCCGGCTATCCGGCCGGCGATTTCGTCGGCATCAACCGCACCCGCACCCTGTCCTCGCTGGTGTGCGAGGAGGACCGCGCACGGGTGGCGGCCGAAGTCTCGACCGCCATCGAGCAGCTGTCGGCCTACCAGATCGAATACTGCCTGCTGCACGCCGACGGCAGCCGCCGCTTCGTGTGGGAACACGGCGCGGTGACGCAGGATGAAAGCCAGCCGGCGATACGCTGGATCGACGGCGTGATTCTCGACATCACCGAGCGGCGCGAAATGGAACAGGAACTGCGCAAGGCCAAGGAAACGGCCGAGAAGGCGGCCGCCGCGCGCGCCAGCTTCGTCGCCAACATGAGCCATGAAATCCGCACGCCGATGAACGCCATCCTCGGCTTCACCGACGTGCTGCTGGACACCGAGCTGAATACCGAGCAGCGGCGCCACCTCGACACCGTGCGCAAGGAAGGCCGCTCGCTGCTGCGGCTGCTGAACGAGATCCTCGACACGGCCAAGCTGGACAAGGGCGCGGTGGAGCTGGAGCTGGACGACTACAGCCTGCTCAACCTGATCGACGAACTGGCCTCCACCTTCGGCACCAACGCCCGCAACAAGGGGCTGGGCATCGACATCGTCTACGATCCCGACCTGCCGGCCTGGCTGCACGGCGACGAGCTGCGCATGCGCCAGATCCTCGGCAACCTGCTGGACAACGCCATCAAGTTCACCACGGCCGGCAAGGTGCGCCTGTACGCCTGCATCGAAAACGGCCAGCTGCACATCCGCGTGCAGGACACCGGCATCGGCATCGCGCCGGAGCGTATCGAGGCCATCTTCGATCCGTTCACCCAGGCCGACGCCTCGATGACGCGGCGCTTCGGCGGCACCGGCCTGGGCACCACCATCAGCCGCCAGCTGGTGGCGCTGATGGGCGGCCGCATCTGGGCCGAGAGCACGCCGGGCGTGGGCACCACCTTCCACGTGGTGCTGCCACTGGAACCGGCCCGCAACGGCCAGATGCAGAGCAGCGAGGTGGCCGACTATCCGCTGCCGGCGCTGCACATCCTGGCGGCCGACGACGTGCCGCAGAACCTGGAGCTGCTGTCGCTGCTGCTGGCCAAACGCGGCCACACGCTGGACATCGCCCACAACGGCGAGCAGGCGGTGCGCATGACGGCCGAGCAGCGCTACGACGTGGTGCTGATGGACATGCAGATGCCGCACATGGACGGCCTGGCCGCCACCCGCGCGATCCGCGCGCGCGAGCGGGAAAGCGGCACGCCGACGCTGCCGATCGTGGCGATGACGGCCAGCGTGCTGGCGGCGCACCGCGAGGCGGCGGCGGCGGCCGGCATGGGCGGCTTCGCCTCCAAGCCGGTCGACTGGCACACGCTGTCGCACGAAATCGCCCGGGTCATGAAGCTGCCGCCGCTGGCGTCGGCGCCGCCGCCGTCCGAGGCGCCGCGCCTGCGCGTGCTGAATCAGAAGGCCGGTCTGCAGCGCTGGGGCGAGCAGGAAAGCGCCTATCACCAGGCGCTGCACCGCTTCGTGGCCGATTACAGCAGCGTCGCCGCCACCCTGGTCAAGCTGCTGTCGGTCATCTCCGAGGTGCGCCTGGCCGAAGCGCAGGCCTGGTGCCACAAGGTGCGCGGCGTGGCCGCCAACATCGGCCTGGAACAGCTGAGCGCCACGCTGGCGCAGCTGGAAAAACTGTGCGGTTCGCCGCAGCGCGACGGCGAGGACGGCGACGACCTCCGCCTGAAGACCGAGCTGGCGCAGGCGCAGCGCACCCTGGCGGCGCAGCTGGATGCGGCGCTGAGCGCGATCCATGCGCTGGCGCCGCCGCGCGGCGC